>NZ_CAJHAV010000047.1:0-522 GCF_904846475.1 Psychrobacter sp. LFX-11D | reverse complement strand
TTACGATATCGTTATCTATGATAATTTATCTAATAGTAGTCGTGAGGCCATTAACCGTGTCTCTAAGCTTATCTGTGCACCTATTGAGTTTATCGAAGGTGATATTCGTGATAGTGACGCACTTCGGCAAGTCTTTGCTGAACATCAGTTCATTGGAGTGATTCACTTTGCCGGACTCAAAGCGGTTGGTGAGTCTGTTGCCAAACCCTTGATGTATTATAATAATAACGTAAGTGGCACCATTACTTTACTTGAAGTTATGGCAGAATATAAGGTCAAAAACTTTGTCTTCTCATCATCCGCTACTGTCTATGGCGATCCTGAAATTTTGCCTATCGATGAGAATTCTCCACGCTCTTGTACCAATCCTTATGGTCAAAGTAAACTGGTCGTCGAACATGTTTTAGAAGATTTAGCCGTATCAGATAGTAACTGGAATCTAATCACGCTTAGATACTTTAATCCAGTCGGTGCGCATGCATCAGGACAGATTGGGGAAGATCCAAATGACATCCCTAATAA
>NZ_CAJHAV010000046.1:0-528 GCF_904846475.1 Psychrobacter sp. LFX-11D | reverse complement strand
GATAAGTTGGTTAACTTATTGCCTAGCTTCCTTTGCTGTGGGGCGTATTATATAGATTCTGAGAAGGGTGTCAACTGCTTTATCAAAGGTTTTTAAACTAATTTAAGTAGGGTTTAAATAGTCGATAGTTTTCAATGGGTTAGATGAAATATTTATTTTCATGGATTTAGCTTTAAACACTAAGGATTTCTATAAATCCTCTGTTGAGCTGAAATTGGACCGCTTCAAGGCTTTTACGAGCTTAGGTATTACTTTGAAAGTGATGTTACGAAGCTTACTTAATCAGTTAAATAAGTAATGAGATTTAAAAAAATAGCCTAAAACTCGTCTTTAATCCATAGCTTCTAGTTTTTAACCTTTCAAACCAATGTATGTTCATCAACCCACCCCATCCAAAACGTCACACGAAAGAAAACCCCCCAACGAATTAACGTTGGGGGGTTTATCTAGGAATAGAGAGCTGACGATGACCTACTCTCACATGGGCGAACCACACTACCATTGGCGCGACGATGTTTCACTTCTGAG
>NZ_CAJHAV010000045.1:0-583 GCF_904846475.1 Psychrobacter sp. LFX-11D | reverse complement strand
GTCTGCATCGTATAAAAACGCGAGCATCGTATGATTGATAATATCCAAGATAATTTGTACCACTTAATACGGAGGCGAGTAATTATGCGCGACAAGCAGGCGAGTAGGTTCGATTTTATTTATTTTCACCCAGTAAAAAATTTAATGCATAAAAAAAGGTCACCATAATTGGTGACCTTTTTTCTTTTACTGCTTTTAATGTTCTAACTTTATACTAGATTAAAAGAGTCTTATTTTTTTGGCGCATTGGCACCGATAAACCAAGCATCTTTATCAATAGTACGGCTAACTTCAGTCAATAAATCAGCGGTATCTTCATCACCAGCGTCACCAGCGGTATCGATCGCTTCACGCAATGATGCTGCAATTGTCTTATAGCGATTGGTAAGCTCACGAACGTGCTGATCCACTTCAGTTATATCAGTAGGATAAGTCTTTAAGATAGAGTCCTCAACGACACGCTTAGAGATACCATTAGCCTTGCCGCCAAGGATAACGATGCGTTCAGCGACAGTGTCAAAAGCCTCAGTCAGGCGGACATAGGTATCGTCAAGTAATTGATGCACACCGATAAATCCAGTGC
>NZ_CAJHAV010000044.1:0-591 GCF_904846475.1 Psychrobacter sp. LFX-11D | reverse complement strand
GTATTATATTCTTAGAAGATGTTGGTGAGCAGCCTTATCGTATTGAACGTATGCTTTATGATTTGTATTTAGCCGGCATATTTAAAAATCAACAAGCGATTATATTTGGCGCGTTATCAGGGGCGGGCGAGGACAGCTACGATGCGCGTTATGATGTGTCGGTCGTCATTCGCCAATTGCATAGCTGACCGGACTGCCTATTTATAATGGCATGCGCTTTGGTCATATCGAACGTAAGCAAAGCTTTCCGTTAGGGGCGCGTTGTCAGATTAGCTCGAATACGACAGGTGGTTATCAATTAACCTTTGCTGATTATCCGACTATTAAAGCAGATGCTATTAATGTTGAAGGGTTGTGGCAAGCGCTGTAGTTTTACGTAAAAAAATACCGCAAATCATAATGATTTGCGGTATTTTCTGTACTGCTATAATGGTACCCGGAGCCGGACTTGAACCGGCACGCTATTGCTAGCGAGGGATTTTAAATCCCTTGTGTCTACCAATTTCACCACCCGGGCAAAACTTGTATTATCTACTAAGCGGATGCTATTGGATAAGCAATCTACTTGTTAGATAGTGGACGCTATTATAA
>NZ_CAJHAV010000043.1:0-610 GCF_904846475.1 Psychrobacter sp. LFX-11D | reverse complement strand
AAATAAGTTTACGAAAAAGGAGCTTATTCATGGACAAGTTAGACACTGTAAAGGTTAAGCGCACTCAAAAAGATTATACTTTAGGCTTTAAATTAGCCGTCGTTGACAGTATAGAAAAAGGCGACATGACCTATAAACAAGCACAAGCAATTTATGGCATACAAGGACGCAGTACCGTTTTGGTGTGGCTGCGAAAGCATGGTAAATTAGACTGGACCCATCCCCTTAAGAGCCAGACTATGCCGCATAAAGAAACCCCTGCCCAAACCATCAAACGTTTAGAGCGTGAACTGGCTGATGCTAAAGCACATAACCTTATTTTAAGTAAAGTAGTCGAAGTATTTGAAAATGACTATGGAGAAAATGCTAGAAAAAAGTCTTCTACGGCATCCTTTGGAAACTCAAAACAGACAAACAAATAAGTTTAGCTCAAGGATGTCGTTTGCTTAGTGTTAGTCCGCAAGCGGTATATCAACATCGTATTCGGCAGCATGACAAAGCAAGCAAGTTTACTGTCATCAAAGACTGGGTACAAGCGTATCGAATGCTCATGCCTCGTATAGGTGGTCGGAAGTTATATTGGCTCATTAAGCCTAAGCTGATGGCTCAT
>NZ_CAJHAV010000042.1:0-657 GCF_904846475.1 Psychrobacter sp. LFX-11D | reverse complement strand
CAGCTGTCCAATCATACTCGACGAGGATAGTGGCACTTCTTCGCCTTCTTTTAGAATGGTTAAGCTTTCGACTTTTGCGAGTGCTTTAAACTGATTGGCGATACGTGCTAGACGCTCGTCCTCAACCAGCGAGACGTTTTGTAGCAAGACTGGTAACCGTACGGCGTTGCCCAATTTCATCTCACCACGGATATTACGGACGCTAGCGATGAGCTGTTGTAGCCATGCCATATCCGCTTCAACTTGCGTGTTAATTTGCGCAGTATCCGTTTGTGGATAAGCAGCGATGACGATGCTATCAGTATCTTTACGATCTAATAGAGGGGCGATAGTTTGCCAAATTTGCTCAGTCAGATACGGCATGATTGGGTGAGTGAAGCGTAGCGCAGTCTCAAGGACATGCAGCAATACATAGCGAATTTGTGCTTTACGCGTATCCGTCACCGAGTCATCATTTAAGCTGGCCTTAGCAAGCTCAACATACCAATCACAATATTCATTCCAGATAAATTCATAGATATCATGACTGACCATGTCCAGACGATACTGACCAAAATGCTGATGGATATTGGCAATCGTAGAGTTCAGACGGCTGATAATCCACTTTTCAGGAAGCTCCCACACTTCAGGCTTAGCCGCTTGATCGATAGGCTTAGC
>NZ_CAJHAV010000041.1:0-706 GCF_904846475.1 Psychrobacter sp. LFX-11D | reverse complement strand
TGTCTCGTCCTAAAATAGATTGATAGTTTTTGCTAAGCCAGATACCCTGAGTATCTGGCTTTTTTGTATTAAGCAGGACATGAATAACCGTCATGTACCTCAGCAGGTGTTCTCATATTTAAACTTAAATGCGGTCTGATATGGTTATAGACATAAACAGACTCATCGATCAGCTGTTTAAGCTCACTCATCGTATTGCACTCATACAACAAGAACTCATTCTTTAAAATCCCATTAACGCGCTCAGCCAATGCATTTTGATAACAATCATAGCCATCGGTCATAGACGGTGTGATGTTATTTGCTCTAAGCACCTCTTGATACTCTGATGCACAGTACTGAAGGCCTCTATCAGAGTGATGAATCGCTTTATGAGTATAACGCCGCCTTTGAGCTGCCATCTTAAGCGCTTTTACAACCTCAGTCGCTGGCATACTCTCACTTAAATGATACCCCATAATCTGTCTTGAATACCCATCCGTTACTAACGATAGGTAGTGCGTCCCTTGTTTGGATGTGACATAAGTAATATCAGCCACCAAGGTTTGTTCAGGCTTGATAGGCGCAGGGGCATCTTTCGTTAGATTGGGATGCTTTTTCATCCAGTGCTTACTAAAGGTCGTCTTTGTATAGCTACGTTTGGGCTTAACCAACAAGCGGTGTGCTCTTAGATAATCAAAGAAGCCATCACGGCCAATCTTTATGC
>NZ_CAJHAV010000040.1:0-712 GCF_904846475.1 Psychrobacter sp. LFX-11D | reverse complement strand
CAATAGCACGATGGAACCACCTGATCCCTTCCCGAACTCAGAAGTGAAACATCGTCGCGCCAATGGTAGTGTGGTTCGCCCATGTGAGAGTAGGTCATCGTCAGCTCTCTATTCCTAGATAACCCCCTTTGCTTATGCAAAGGGGGTTTTCTTTTGGCTGGAGTTTGGTTGGGGTGGGTGAAAATACATTAGTTTTACAATTGGTTTGAAAGGTTAAAAACTAGAATCTATGGATTAAAGACGAGTTTTAGGCTATTTTTTTAAATCTCATTACTTATTTAATTGATTAAATAAGCTTCGTAACATCACTTTCAAAGTAATACCTAAGCTCGTAAAAGCCTTGAAGCGGTCCAACTTCAGCTCAACAGAGGATCTATAGAAATCCTTAGTGTTTAAAGCTAAATTCATGAAAATGAATATTTCATCTAACCCATTGAAAACTATGGACTATTTAAACCCTACTTAAATTAGTTTAAAAACCTTTGATAAAGCAGTTGACACCCCAGTCAGAATCTATATAATACGCCCCACAGCAAAGGAAGCTAGGCAATATGTTAACCAACTTATCACTTAGATTACCGAGTTGAAACAAATTAAGAAAAGAAGTTGACAGACTATTAAAACATGATATGATGGTCAGCTCGCTAAATAGGATAAGCCAGATTGGTTTAGCGGATTTAGTTAGAACACTCTTACTGGACGACAGTAGAGA
>NZ_CAJHAV010000039.1:0-906 GCF_904846475.1 Psychrobacter sp. LFX-11D | reverse complement strand
TATAGTCAATCCACAATAAAACTGGAACAACCCATATCATAAAATAGTTTAGGTAGATTATTCTCCATCCAACCTTGGCGTAGAAACTTTGCTTGCGCCCATTTCTTTTCGATAGGATTTAGATCAGGACTGTAGGGTGGTAAGAATAGAAGCCTGTGACCGTACCTATTCAGCAGTCTTTGTACTCGTTTGTGAAATCTGGCGTTATCCATCACAATCACACATTTGGTTTTAAGACTTGGGATTAGGGTGTATTTACACCAGTCGTAGAATATATCGCCATTAATATTTTTATCAAAGTAATCAAGCGCAAACAGCATCTTTTCATACAAAGCACCGATGACGTTGGTACGCTTTTTTGCTTGCCAGTTGTAGCGATCAATGCAAGGTTTTCCTATTGGTGCATAGCCGTAAGGGCGAATAGTTTCAGCTTCAAAGCCGCTTTCATCCATATAAATAATGGGATAGCCTTGCTTCATAAAATGATCAAGCTTACTTTGATATTCCGCTCTTTTGATCGGACATGCTTTTGGATGTTCTAAGGTCTTTTTTTTGACTGATGTCAAGACGCTTTAAGGCCGACTCAATGCCTGACTTACTGCACCCTAAACGCTGTGCTCGCTCGTACATATAATCGTCTGGATACTGCTTAACATCTTTTAATAATGCTTCATTTGATATTTTAGTCGGTGCTTTATTTCTAGTCGTTTTAGGAACTAAGCTCTGCTGCCAGCTGTGAATAGAGCTCGTGCTAAGCTCGTAAAAAGCAGCAGCTTCTCGAATGGTCATGCCGTCTTTAATGCTACGCAGTACTTGTTTGCGAAAGTCGATTGAATAGGTCACGGTTTATTTCACTAAATGAATTGATTATAAACATTGTATCGGTTTTATCTAAGATTGACTATA
>NZ_CAJHAV010000038.1:0-921 GCF_904846475.1 Psychrobacter sp. LFX-11D | reverse complement strand
AAATATAGCGTATTAAATATAAAAGTGTTATAGGATAAAACATCTCAATAGATATACTTAATCATTATGACTTACTCACTAGACTATCGCAAACAAGTTCTTAAAAGCTTAGCAGATGGCATGACCTTTGCCGAGGTAGCCTCTTTTTATGCTATTAGTCCAACCACCATTCAAAAGTGGAAGAAACAGCTGCATAGTAAGAGCACTCGCAATGTTACGCCATCAAAAATACCGGATGATGCACTACGCGAAGACGTTGAGCGTTACCCTGATGACTATCACTATGAGAGAGCAAGACGGTTCAACTGTACTGCCCCAGCTATTTGTGAGGCTTTAAAACGTCTAGGCATCAGTCAAAAAAAAGACCTTAGAGCATCCAAAAGCGTGTCCAATAAAAAGAACGTCGTATCAGAGTAAGCTTGATAACTTTAACCAGCAAGGTTATCCCATTGTCTATATGGACGAAAGCGGTTTTGAAAGCCAGACCATTCGTCCGCATGGTTACACGCCGATAGGCAAACCCTGTATCGACAGCTACAACTGGCAAGGTAAAAAGCGAACCAACGTCATTGGGGCTCTATATGAAAAGATGCTATTTGCACTGGATTACTTTGAACAGAACATTAACAGCGGCATATTCTATCGCTGGTGTAAACACACGCTAATCCCAAGTCTTAAGACCAAATGCGTGATTGTCATGGATAACGCTCGGTTTCATAAAAGCAAACGTATCCAAAAACTACTGAACAGGCATGGTCATCGTATTTTATGGCTACCGCCTTACAGCCCTGATCTAAACCCTATTGAGAAAAAATGGGCTCAAGTAAAGTCTCTACGCCAAGGGTGGATGGAAAATGACTTATCCAAATTATTTTATGATGTTTGTCCTAGCCATAACACTTTTGTTTTGAACTGACTATA
>NZ_CAJHAV010000037.1:0-1063 GCF_904846475.1 Psychrobacter sp. LFX-11D | reverse complement strand
GGTGTAATGGACATTTTTCATGCTGGGATAGGTCCTAAAGCTATATACTGTCTATATTTGCAAGGAATCAACGCCATGAATCAAAAAACTGCCCTTTTTGTAGTGACAAACATACAAAGAAGAATGGACGCAAACTAGGCAAACAACAGTACCAATGCCTATCTTGCAAACGGCAGTTTTTAGGTGGCGTAAGACTCGATAACCAAACCCTTTGGACAGAATATACTCAAGGTAAACAGACCTACCAACAACTGGCTGACAAATATAATTGTAGTCTTAAAACCATCCAAAGACGCTTAGATAAAGTCAGTATCGAGTATCAAATTAAACGTCCTACGACTGCTAATATCATCATGGACACCACCTACTTTGGTCGCAAGTTTGGTTTAATGGTCTTTATGGACAACGCCACTAGAACCGTTCTTTATTACGCTGTAGTGAGTCATGAAGCCAACAGTGCTTATAAGCAAGGAGTGGATCATTTAGCATCGTTAGGCGTTGATGTACAAAGCATTACCTGTGATGGAAGACGAGGACTTAGAACGCTTTTTATTAGCACCCCTTGTCAGATGTGTCAGTTTCATCAAATGCAAATAGTGACTCGTTACCTGACTCGTCGTCCTAAGAACATCGCGAGCATTGAACTTAGAGGGCTTGCTTTAGACTTAACTGTGCTTGATAAAGCCACATTCACAAAACACTTGGATCAGTGGTATTTAACTCATGAAGACTATCTTTATGAACGTAGTACTAATGAAGGTACTGGTAAAACGTGGTACACCCACAAGCGTCTTAGAAGTGCTTATCGTAGTCTCAGAACCAATAGTGATTGGTTATTTACTTATCAAGAATGTGAGCAGTTAGACATACCAAACACCACAAATTCTCTTGAAGGTTTGTTTAGTGAGTTAAAGCGACAATTACACAGTCATCATGGGCTAAATGAGCACCGTAAGTTACGGTTTATTAAAGACTTTTTAGCATCAAAGTCACTCAAATAGCATGAATTATGTCCATTAGCGACTACCTTCTACTTTTTAGCATGAATTTTGTCCATTACACC
>NZ_CAJHAV010000036.1:0-1242 GCF_904846475.1 Psychrobacter sp. LFX-11D | reverse complement strand
CGTTATACCAATGCTTAAGTTATGCGGTGATTAAGTGATGTGATACTTAGATGATGCAGCATTTAAATCATGCTACCACTACTTTAAAACAGTGCCGATGCTCTACAATATTAGTAACCATTATTAGCGATAGCTAAAACTCCTTCCTTTATTACGATACTATTTGTTGTAATTCGATTAGGGTCTGTATAGAATTCAAATCAGCGGCAGCCAAATAAAGACACAGGCTAGAATCACAGCAGCTTCATAACTGTCTTTAAGCTTATCATAGCGTGTCGCAATACCTCTGAAGTGTTTTAATCTAGCAAAGGCGTTTTCTACCAAGTGGCGACAGCGATATAAGTACCAATTTAGCGTATTGTTGTTGCTTTTTGAATTTGACTTAACCGGTATTACTGATTCAGCACAGTACTCAAAGATACAATCTCTTATGTCGCTACTGTCATAGCCTCTATCCGCTACAACCGCCTTAGTCTCTTTTTTAATGGTGCTTTTAATTAAAGCGTTAGCCATTTTAGAATCATGTACTTGTCCTCCTGTCAGCTCAACGTGGACAGGATTACCACAAGCATCAACCATTAAATGCAGCTTACTACTATTACCAGCAACGCTGGTACCGATGGCTTCATCATGACAACTAGCAGCGCCTGCACTGTGTTGATGCGCTTTTACCACGCTACCATCTATAAATAACCATTCGCTATCATAGTCTGCTGTTACTATTGACATCAGTTGCCGCCATTTACCCGTTTTACGCCAATAGCGGTACTGATGATATATAGCAGACCATTTGCCAAAGCAAGACGGTAGGTCGCGCCAAGGACAGCCAATACGTATGCGGTATAACATCGCTTCAACGGTTAATCTTAGATTGGGCTTGTTATATATGTTGATTTGTCGCAATATATTAGACAGCTTTTGCCATTGTTCATCAGTGAGCATGGTACGAGCCATAAGTGACGCCTTTTCTCTTTGTTGTGGTAAACAAGAGTTTAAGGCGTTGCTTATTTTTTTCAACTATTCCCTAATTCTATACAGACCCTAGAAACATTATAGTGGAAATACACTAAATAAGGCATAGGCCTAAAATTATCTATTTATTTAGGCACACACTATCTACCGAGGAAGTATAGCGTGGGTTATGCTTTCGCTCCATCCATGCTACGAGTAACGACTCCCACAGAACATAAGTCTTAATATCATCACAGACAATGCTACCAATTAGATAGTAGAATGAATGTT
>NZ_CAJHAV010000035.1:0-1869 GCF_904846475.1 Psychrobacter sp. LFX-11D | reverse complement strand
GAAGAAACCAGTCTCGAATTGTATTGTTCCTTCCATCAAAATACTGTGATGTATATTGGCTGTGATGGAATACCTGTATTACTAATAAATCCTGAGCTTTCTTAATCAAATTATAGCTCAAACTAAAGAAAGATACCTGCTATTGAAAGCTTTATTTAAAAAAGAGAGGGTTGTCTGATACTCGTGACAAACTATACCTAACAGACGCTGGGTACATTAGATGTCATACAGTAAAAGAAGTTGTATGCCGCTAACATCGCAAAAGCAATCGACATCGTACTGAGCTATGCTGAAGAAACCGTAGAGATAAACTTGGTAAACTAACGACTCGACAAGGAGTTTACCATGACCAAGAAAATGCAGAGCTACAGTACGGAATTCAAAGCAGAAGCTATCAAAAAGATAGCAGATAATAACGGTAACTTGAGTGCGACTGCTCGGCAGTTAGGAATAGCGATGCAAACGCTATCCAATTGGCAGAACAAAGCGTATGAAGGCAAGTTTGTCGGCACTAAGCAGTATGATCCACAATTAATGGCTATTCTTGAAGAGAACAAACGCTTAAAGCGGGAACTAAAAGTTGCCTGTGAGGAACGAGAGATATTAAAAAAGGCCACGGCGTACTTCGCGAAACACAGTTGATGAAGTACGTCTTTATCAAGGACAACCAGAAAATATTTAGTATCACCTGCATGTGTCACGTATTAGATGTTAAGCCATCAAGCTATTACAACTGGATGAGTCGTAATATTAGTGAGCAGCAGATCCACCGCAACCAGTGTGAGCTGCTGGTTAGAGTGGCGCATACTGAAACCAAACAGCGCTATGGCTGTGAGCGATTGCATGCTCACCTTGCAGAGCAAGGATATGCCATCAGTAAATACATGGTCAGACGCATTAAAGAAGAACACGGCATCAAATGCCGTCGCCACAAGCGCTTTAAAGTCACCACCAACTCAAACCATAACAAGCTTATCTATCCAAACCTGCTCGATCAGAAATTTGATGCCAATAGTCCTAACCTTGCGAAGCAGTGCTTCTCAGGGTTAGTGACATCACCTATATCTGGACGCTTGAAGGCTGGTTGTATTTAGCTGGAGTCAAAGATCTCTACACTAAAGAGCTTGTCGGCTATGCCATCAACAAACGTATGACAGCAGATTTAGTTTGCCGTGCATTGAATATGGCGATCGAACACAAACGGCCAGCAAAAGGATTGATTGTTCACTCCGATAGAGGCAGTCAGTACTGTAGCAATGATTATCATAGGATCATCAAACAGCATAAGTTTAATGGCTCAATGTCACGGCGTGGCAAACACTACAGGCATAGCCTTCCGTCTTGCACTCGGGTAAGTATCTCCCAGACACTTACTATTCCTTGCTCATTTGATAATGCTCCAATAGAGAGTTTCTGGGGCGTATTAAAGAATGAACTGGTATATCATCAAGACTATAAGACAAGAATTGAAGGCGTCAATGATATCATCAAATATATTGAGCTGGAGTACAACCAGACTAGAATTCAGAAGGGTTTAGGCTATAAAACGCCAAGGCAGATGTGGTTTGACTTTTATCGTCAGGCTGCTTGATTAAAATCTCCCAAGTTAATGTCTACGGATTTGACAGCAGAGGTCACATTGCCATCTTTGAAGGCTGTGATATCGAAGTGGACACTTACCCTTACTACGACAAAGCCACCAGTAGCATCAAATTCGATGAGATGGTCAGTTTTATTGAAAAGCTGAATAAACACGACGTGGTATTGCTGCACCCTTGTTGTCACAATCCCACCGGCATGGACTTGACGCAAGAGCAATGGGATAAAGTGCTGGACGTTATTAAACAGCGTGAGCTTATTCCCTTTATG
>NZ_CAJHAV010000034.1:0-2057 GCF_904846475.1 Psychrobacter sp. LFX-11D | reverse complement strand
TTGATTGAGGGCCTTCACTTGGTGTTCTTTAACAATGATAAGACTGTATTTCGACAGTTAGTTAGCTTTTTAACCCCTAAACCTATGAAAATCGGGTGGGGATGATTTTTTTGTCGTGTGCAGAGAATAAGTTAAACAGCTGTCGTCTATTCGATCTAAAACCGATACAAAGTGCTAATGGGGTGAGTTTTTTGCAGCCTCTGTTACGCCTGCGAACAGCAAGCAAGAAAAATCTATCCCATTAGCACGGGAATACTAACGTATCGATTTTATTTTGCAATTACTATATAAAAATATCTTCATCAAAAAAAAGCGCGTAAATATTTTCATATTTACGCGCTTTTAGTAAAAACAGTATGCCTTGCTATTTAGAACGTTCACCATCTGTTGGCATCATTTGTCGCTTTAGTGTTCTTTTTCAATTTAAAAACACTTTACGTATTTGTATTTGATACAATTATGTTACTAGCAAATTACAGATTAATTACTGGTCGAGTTTTGATAGGCAGAATCAAGCGGATTAATAGCTAATATTAGGCAGTAGCGATAAGCTGAATGATATGACGCCAACTATGTTGGCATTGATCAATACTGGAATCCGAGCCATTTATTTAGCTAAAATCTTAAAATAAGTTTTGCCATCATGACGACCAAGCTATCATATAAATATAGATTTACATATTATTTTCTAACATAAGGATATTCCAATGATAAACTTTCCACGTGCTAAGCCCTCCTCCCTGTTAGTAGCCACTATCTTTGCCATCAGCGCCGTCAGTATGGCCGGCTGTAGTAATAGCAATGAGACCAAAGCCGTTGACCGTTTGGAAGAAGCAGAAGCCTTGGCTCGCGTTAAAGCCCTCGAAGCCCGTGCCGAAACGCTAAAAGGTAATATGCCAGCTGCCAGTGATATGAGCGCTAGCGCAGGCGGCGGTGATGCGGCAGGCGCAGCAAGCGGTAAGCCGTCCATTAAGATGCCAGACGAATCGACCATTCCAGATGATGAGTATGGCGCTGCCGTACGCCGCGGTCTACAGCTTGCCAACCATACTTATAAAGAGCTGCCGAATAACGTTGGTAACCAGCTTAACTGTACCAGCTGTCACCTAGGCAATGGCTCAGAAGCGTATGCTGCACCTTGGAACAATATGCCAAGTATTTACCCGATTTATCGCTCACGCGCAGGTCGCGTCAATACCATTCAAGAGCGTATTAACGGTTGTTTTGAGCGTTCGATGAATGGTAAAGCACTCGATCTTGATTCAGATGATATGAATGCGATGGTGTCTTATATGAGCTGGTTGTCGCAAGATATGCCATTTGGGGTATCACCTGAAGGTCGCGGTTTTGTAAAAGTGAATAAAGAGTTAGAGCCAAACCCTGAAACGGGTGAAAAGCTATTTGCAGAAAAATGTAGCGTTTGTCACGGTGATAATGGCGAAGGTCAATATAATGACGATGGTACTTATATCTATCCTGCGGTAGCTGGCGATAAATCCTTTAATGATGGCGCAGGCATGGCGCGTACATATACCGCCGCGGCCTTTATTAAAGGTAAAATGCCGTTCGGTCAGGGCAATACACTAAGCGATCAAGAAGCGGTCGATATTGCCGCCTACTTTACCCATTTGCCGCGCCCTGTCAAAGCCAATAAAGACAAAGATTGGCCAAATGGCGATGCACCAAAAGATGTGCGTCGTTAATTGAAAAGCTTATAAGTCAGACCATAAAAAAGCCCAGCTATTCAATAACTTGGCTTTTTTATCATAGATAGTTAAGACAAATAGCTCTGCACACGACAAAAAAACAAAAAGTCTGTTAAAGCAAAGGCATAATAGTAATTTTTAAGACGAATCAGACCATGCCAAACTTTAACAGACTTAGTGAGACTTTAACCCAAAACCTGAGCATGAACAAGGCAAGAATCAATTGTTTGAGCCTAATGATAATAGCCCTGATTACTGCTCAAAGCAGTAATCTTAAAAAAAATAGCAAGACACCTTCCTAAGGGTGGCAAGACCGACAGTCACTATCGCAGACTACAGCGATTTTTTGCC
>NZ_CAJHAV010000033.1:0-2391 GCF_904846475.1 Psychrobacter sp. LFX-11D | reverse complement strand
ACTGTTTTCATAAATCAGTAGTCTAAGACGATGAAAGTAATAGCTAGATGTTGTTTTATTAACACCCACTAGGCTTGCTGCTGTTCTTGCGGTAGAACCAGCAACAAAGAGTTCAATGAGTCTGGTTCGTTTGTACCAACTTAATCTACTCTTTCTCATATGGCTATCCTAGATTATTTTGCTTATCTAGGACAGCCCCTAATATTTTGATACACCACCAATATTTTAAGTAGCAATCTTGATATAGGCAGTCAGTGCAAAATAAAAAAGAGAAGTTAAATTAAGCCGTGCTATTACGAGAAACGTATTTTTTACAGCAACCATAAAGATAAGCTGATGAGTTATTGACGTTCGTTTTGCCTACTTCGTTTTTGATATATACTGTTTGGTATCGGTCACGCTTTTATAATGATAAGGATAATAAGTTTGAGTAGCTTTAATAACATGAGTGACAATGTCGATCATTCAGACAACTTTGATGACTTTTTTGAGAATCTCGGCTACCGCTTTGATGAATCATTCAGCGATGGTTGGGATCGCCTGACCCAATCTATTAAAGACTTATACAACCGTACAACCGATAAGCTAGAAGATGAGCTGGCGCTACCGCTGACACAAGCCTACGTCAATGATGCGCTAAAAACTTATGTCACGGATAATGTCAAAGCTATCTTAGAGCTGCGTGTTGAGATACATGAAGACTGGTTTCGCTTATACTGCACGGTCGATGCCGGTGGCATTTATGCAGAGGTAGCGAGTAACTTTCGTCTGGTACATGCTCAGCTCGATCGCAATGTACAGCGCTTTGTCTTTGGGCAACTGACCTATACCGATATCCTAAATCTGCGCTGTGAGTCCTATCTTAAACGTCAAGGTATCAAACTATTTATTTGGTTTTACCACCGTATCCTGAAAAAAGACCCGTTGGGCTTTATCCTATCTTATATCGATATTGCACGCGCCAAAAATGAGATTATTTATATTGATATTAATCGTTGGCTGAAGAGTAATAAGAAAATTATCGGCATGTTACATAAGGCACAAATTAACTATGGTGAGCTTGAAGAAGAACAATTGATTTTGAAAGCGCAGATTAATTATCGCGATTTATTATCCTCAAATAGCAACGAAGATATTATCAGCGAAAAAGACGAGCCAGTACAAGTACAAGGTCCTGTCCATCCACTAGATACAGAAAATGTGGCAAATGTGGCGAGCTAAGTTTAGAATATCCTACGCTCTCAGCTCTTATTACTTTGCTATCTTATAACTGTCAACTATTATAAAAAAATGCTGTATCTTGCAAGACGAGAGTCGTCAAGATACAGCATTTTTCTTTTGCTAAAAATTTTAAAAGAATGCCACTCGATCACACTTTATGACATTCGTTACCAGTAATTTTCTACCGCAATATTGCCTTCTCCACGGCGATTCATCACCAGTCCTAAGCTCTTTAACGTCTCTTTGGTATCTTCTACCATATCTGGGTTGCCACATAGCATAACGTGCGTGCTATCGACATCTAGAGCAATGCCTGCGCGCTCTTGTAGCGTTCCATCTAGTAGCAATTTTGGCAGGCGCTCTGTCAGTGCACCTTCGATAGGCTCACGAGTAACAACTGGTATAAAGATTAATTTTGCAGGATTATCAACCAAGGAGCCAAAGTCTTCTTGCAGACTTTTTATCTTATCAACGTACGCCAACTCTTCTATCGAGCGCGCGCTATATGCGAGGATAATATGCTCGTAATCTTCCCAAGTCTTTAAATCTTGCAGCATCGATAAGAAAGGCGCAAGACCAGTGCCCGTAGCCAGCAGCCATAAATCTTTTGGTAATGGCTTTTGATAACGCGCCAATGTTAAAAAGCCAAATGGCATCGTATTAAGCAGCAGCTCATCGCCTACTTCTAAGTGCTGCAACTGTGAGGTAAATGCACCATCAGGAATGACAATAGAGAAAAACTCTAATACCTCATCAAAGGGAGACGAAACAATTGAATAAGCGCGAAAAATATCTTCGTTTAGTGCGTCATTAGAGACATCATTGCCTGCTTCGCCTTGCTGCTTATAGTAGTTTAAATGACTGGGATTAACACCCAAACGTACAAATTGCCCAGCCGTAAATTTAAAGCTATCCGGACGGCTGACAGTAAAGCTAAATAAATTTGGCGTCCAAGTGGTTTTGCTTAGCACTGTTACGGTTTGAGTATTGTCGCTCATAGTCATAAATCACTTATATTTTATTAACATTTATTTTTATAAAATTGGTGTAATGGACAAAATTCATGCTAAAAAGTAGAAGGTAGTCGCTAATGGACATAATTCATGCTATTTGAGTGACTTTGATGCTAAAAAGTCTTTAATAAACCGTAACTTACGGTGCTCATTTAGC
>NZ_CAJHAV010000032.1:0-2807 GCF_904846475.1 Psychrobacter sp. LFX-11D | reverse complement strand
GTATAGTTCGGTTAGGTTGTCCATGTAAGAAGTCCTTGTTGTGAAGTTTGTCTTGGTAAACTTACTTTAGCAACTTCGGACTTCTTTTTTTATCTTTTTTTTGAGCCCTTATCCCGAACTGGGGTTAGAATAAGAACTAAAGAAAATCAATAAATATGGACGTGCAAGGTAGCCATTACTCGTGGTAATGCGCCTTTAGCAATGTTGCTTTATTGTAATGAAAATAAGGGCACTATACTAGCGTTATTGCGAGCAAATACTGATGTAAATAATAAGGTAAGTAGTTAAATGAATAGTAATAAATAACGTTAAACCAAGGATTTAGCGTCTATATTAAAAAGGCTATTTAGTAAGATTGAAAAAGACAACGTCCTATTATCAAAGGACGTTGGCTTTTTAATGGGTAGAAATGATGTGGAATTTATCTACATTTAAACGATTAATTTAGCGCGGTTAAGGTTTGCTCAAACGCTGCGCGCCCGATTTCACCCACTTGCTGATTGACCAATTGCCCGTCTTGATAATACAGCAATGCTGGCGGACCAAATAGTTTATAACGCGCTAAGATTGCTTTTGAATCAGCCGTAGTCTCCGTGATATCAAGTCTGACCAATTGCCAATCTTGCATTTGCGCAGGGCGATTATGAAATAAGTTTTTCTCCATAATCCGGCATGCAATACACCATTCGGCGGTGACATCGACCAGCACTTTAGGATTGGCGGCGACAATAGTGTCTAGCTCAGCCAGCGTCGTGACCGTCTTATCGGTTGCATTACTGGTGGCTGGTTGACCAGCAGTTGTCTGCAGCACCGGAACCGCAGTTAGGGAGGCAAGCGGATGCAAGCTGTCGTCATTGCCCAATGCGGCGCCGACGATTAAACACGTCGCCCAAATACCAGCGATTAAGCCTAGCGCTTGGGTCAGCATCCGACCTTTGCCTAGCCAGCTCCACGCCCACATCGCCACGACCATAAACCACAGCGCCCAAACCATCAGCATCACAGGCGAGATAAAGACGCGTTCAATTAATAACAATGCCACGGCAAAAAGTAGCAGAGCAAAGCCTTGCTTGACCCAGTTCATCCACTCACCCGCTTTTGGCATGATTTTACCTTGGGTCGCGCCAATTAAGATAAGCGGCGCCGATAAACCAAAACCGAGCATAAATAAAGCCGCAAAGCCAAGTAATGGACTTCCAATCGTTGATACAGCAAGCAGCGCCCCAAATAAGGGTGCCGAAACGCATGGCGATACCACGAGCGCCGATAAGAATCCCGCAATTAAACTGCCACCCGTACTACCAAGTTTGCTATCCCCCGCTTGGCTTAGACCCTGCATTTTACTACTGATGAATCTTGGCAGACGAATGCTAAATACGCCCAACATATAAAGGGCTAATAAGACAAAAACGATGGCAAACCCAATTAAAATAATCGGATTTTGTAGCCAACCGATAATGCCTAACGATTCACCAAATATAGCAATGACCGCACCTAAAATACCATAAGCGATGGCAACACCAATAGCGTAGCTGGTCGTTAAAATAACACCGCGTTTTACCGTTGGATTGTCTTCACGCGCGACGATATTGGCAACAATCGGTAGCATCGGTAACACGCATGGCGTCAATGCCAAGACCAACCCTGCCAAGAACAATAACACCAATGCCAACCACGGATGCGAAGCTAAGCCAAAAGGGTCACTATTAATGGCGTTATCAACGACAACGGTATTGTTTGTTGCAGCAGCATTATTTATGACAGCGTCATTGTTCGCTGCTTCACTTGTGACATTATCGCCTACCACTTCTTCATCGGCTCCAGAGATGGTATTGATTGCACCAAGCTCTGCATCTAACGCTTCGTCATCTAACAATGCATAATCAATCACCTCGTCATCTGGCGTAGTTTGCTCTGTAGCAAGACTATTGGTAACTGTCCCATCTGTAGAGGCTTGCGCAGTTTCTACATTGCTGTTATTGCTCGCAGAAACTGTAGCAGTACTACTTGAACTATTGGCTGCCGATTGTGAAGCAGCAGCGATATTGACTGTGGTTTTTATTTTCTCCGGTGGATAGCATAGACCCGCTTTGGCACAGCCTTGCCAACCTATTGTCACGGCGGCATTATTTATCGCCTTGCCATTACTACTACTCAAAATGGTAGTAGCAACCATATTGGCTTGGTCAAAGACCAATACTTGACCAAAGGTCGGATCATCTATGGAGATAGGCTTTTGGCTAAAGCTAAAAGGTGCAGCGCTCACGCCAGCAGGCAACGTTAGCTTAATTTGGTCTTTATAAACATAGTGCTCAGGCGTAATGTCAAAGTTAATGGCTAAGCGCGTGCCATTATTGGTCGGTTTGCTGCTACTGCTAACTTGAAACGCTTCATCAACAGGCAAAAATTTCGGTTGGGTCGCGCTTTTATCACTGCTAAATAAATCGCCCAATCCTGCCGCTTGCGATGCCACTGGCACGGCCGTCAGCCCAGTCGCTGCTAGCCCTGTCAATAATGAACCCGCGCTGAAAGCGAACGCCAACAGATAAGATTTTTTCGACGATTTATTTTGCGTTAATGACGGAGACTTTTCTGCGCTCTTAAGGGACATGAAGGGCTACCTATTATTTCCAATATTCGAATTGACCAATTCACTGTCTGTATGGACTTGTCTATTTACAACCCCAGTTCGGGATAAGCCACATTGTAACTCATTGATACTATTTACAATGTCGCTACCTGTCCCTGCTGAGGCATGTTTTTGATGGTGGGCTTATAGGGAAACCAGCAATAAGCAATCAAACCCG
>NZ_CAJHAV010000031.1:0-5320 GCF_904846475.1 Psychrobacter sp. LFX-11D | reverse complement strand
CTTCATAGCAAGATTAAACTGAAGAGTTTGATCATGGCTCAGATTGAACGCTGGCGGCAGGCTTAACACATGCAAGTCGAGCGGAAACGATGATAGCTTGCTATCAGGCGTCGAGCGGCGGACGGGTGAGTAATACTTAGGAATCTACCTAGTAGTGGGGGATAGCACGGGGAAACTCGTATTAATACCGCATACGACCTACGGGAGAAAGGGGGCAGTTTACTGCTCTCGCTATTAGATGAGCCTAAGTCGGATTAGCTAGATGGTGGGGTAAAGGCCTACCATGGCGACGATCTGTAGCTGGTCTGAGAGGATGATCAGCCACACCGGGACTGAGACACGGCCCGGACTCCTACGGGAGGCAGCAGTGGGGAATATTGGACAATGGGGGAAACCCTGATCCAGCCATGCCGCGTGTGTGAAGAAGGCCTTTTGGTTGTAAAGCACTTTAAGCAGTGAAGAAGACTCTTCGGTTAATACCCGGAGACGATGACATTAGCTGCAGAATAAGCACCGGCTAACTCTGTGCCAGCAGCCGCGGTAATACAGAGGGTGCAAGCGTTAATCGGAATTACTGGGCGTAAAGGGAGCGTAGGTGGCTCGATAAGTCAGATGTGAAATCCCCGGGCTCAACCTGGGAACTGCATCTGATACTGTTGAGCTAGAGTATGTGAGAGGAAGGTAGAATTCCAGGTGTAGCGGTGAAATGCGTAGAGATCTGGAGGAATACCGATGGCGAAGGCAGCCTTCTGGCATAATACTGACACTGAGGCTCGAAAGCGTGGGTAGCAAACAGGATTAGATACCCTGGTAGTCCACGCCGTAAACGATGTCTACTAGTCGTTGGGTCCCTTGAGGACTTAGTGACGCAGCTAACGCAATAAGTAGACCGCCTGGGGAGTACGGCCGCAAGGTTAAAACTCAAATGAATTGACGGGGGCCCGCACAAGCGGTGGAGCATGTGGTTTAATTCGATGCAACGCGAAGAACCTTACCTGGTCTTGACATATCTAGAATCCTGCAGAGATGCGGGAGTGCCTTCGGGAATTAGAATACAGGTGCTGCATGGCTGTCGTCAGCTCGTGTCGTGAGATGTTGGGTTAAGTCCCGCAACGAGCGCAACCCTTGTCCTTAGTTACCAGCGGGTTAAGCCGGGAACTCTAAGGATACTGCCAGTGACAAACTGGAGGAAGGCGGGGACGACGTCAAGTCATCATGGCCCTTACGACCAGGGCTACACACGTGCTACAATGGTAGGTACAGAGGGCAGCTACACAGCGATGTGATGCGAATCTCAAAAAGCCTATCGTAGTCCAGATTGGAGTCTGCAACTCGACTCCATGAAGTAGGAATCGCTAGTAATCGCGGATCAGAATGCCGCGGTGAATACGTTCCCGGGCCTTGTACACACCGCCCGTCACACCATGGGAGTTGATTGCACCAGAAGTGGATAGCTTAACCTTCGGGGGAGCGTTCACCACGGTGTGGTTGATGACTGGGGTGAAGTCGTAACAAGGTAGCCGTAGGGGAACCTGCGGCTGGATCACCTCCTTATAGATGGCATTCGGTCAGCAAGAATTCACAACAAGTTGTTCTTTAGTTTAAGCTAGTTTATTAGCTAGAGGTATATGCCTCGTACAGGCCTGTAGCTCAGCTGGTTAGAGCACCGTGTTGATAACGCGGGGGTCGGCAGTTCAAGTCTGCCCAGGCCTACCATTATTAGGGGCCATAGCTCAGTTGGTAGAGCGCCTGCCTTGCACGCAGGAGGTCAACGGTTCGACTCCGTTTGGCTCCACCACATAATAAACGAATCTTTAGATGCTAATAAATAAATAGGTATCAAATAGAAACAAGTGATTCGTCTTAGTAAAGACAAGATTACTTCTTTCTGTTTTATACAGAATCTGTGACTCGACGAGAGCACAGAGACTATTTAAAAACATAGATATGAGTCTGGGTTAGGAACACGTGTTCACGCGTTGTTTCTAACCTTAATAACTCACTACTTAACGACATCAGTTGTTATCCCAGTGGTGAGTTATTAAAAAAGTAAAGAGAACTGAATCAAGCGTATAAAATTAGGTGATATCGTTATCATAATTAGGCTTTACAACACTTAGCGGTCGAGAGACTACTTGGGGTTGTATGGTCAAGTAATGAAGCGCACATGGTGGATGCCTTGGCAGTCAGAGGCGATGAAAGACGTGACAGCCTGCGATAAGCTTCGGGGAGGCGGCAATATCCTGTGATCCGGAGATTTCTGAATGGGGAAACCCACCTACCATAAGGTAGGTATCTTGTACTTGTACAAGAGGCAAACGAGGGGAAGTGAAACATCTCAGTACCCTTAGGAAAAGACATCAAATGAGATTCCCCAAGTAGCGGCGAGCGAACGGGGAGAAGCCGATTAATGCTAATGTAGAAGAACAGCGTGGGAAAGCTGACCGTAGTAGGTGATAGTCCTGTATTCGAAACATTAGCGTTAACATATTAAGTAGGGCGGGACACGAGAAATCCTGTTTGAAGATGGGGGGACCATCCTCCAAGGCTAAATACTCCTGACTGACCGATAGTGAACCAGTACCGTGAGGGAAAGGCGAAAAGAACCCCTGTGAGGGGAGTGAAATAGAACCTGAAACCGTGTGCGTACAAGCAGTGGGAGCCTTAATTTATTAGGGTGACCGCGTACCTTTTGTATAATGGGTCAGCGACTTATGTTCTGTAGCAAGGTTAACCGTTTAGGGGAGCCGTAGGGAAACCGAGTCTTAATAGGGCGTTTAGTTGCAGGGCATAGACCCGAAACCGAGTGATCTATCCATGAGCAGGTTGAAAGTGCCGTAACAGGCACCGGAGGACCGAACCCACTATCGTTGAAAAGCTAGGGGATGACTTGTGGATAGGGGTGAAAGGCTAATCAAACTCGGTGATAGCTGGTTCTCCCCGAAAGCTATTTAGGTAGCGCCTCGGACGAACACCATTGGGGGTAGAGCACTGTTTCGGCTAGGGGGTCATACCGACTTACCAAACCGATGCAAACTCCGAATACCGATGAGTGATATCCGGGAGACACACAGTGGGTGCTAACGTCCATTGTGGAGAGGGAAACAACCCAGACCGCCAGCTAAGGCCCCAAATTCCTAGTTAAGTGGGAAACGAGGTGGGAAGGCATAGACAGCTAGGAGGTTGGCTTAGAAGCAGCCATCCTTTAAAGAAAGCGTAATAGCTCACTAGTCGAGTCGGCCCGCGCGGAAGATGTAACGGGGCTCAAACTAGGAGCCGAAGCTGCGGATTTGAATTTGTTTTCAAGTGGTAGGGGAGCGTTGTGTAAGCCTGTGAAGGTGTGTCGTAAGGCATGCTGGAGGTATCACAAGAGCGAATGCTGACGTGAGTAACGATAATGCGAGTGAAAAGCTCGCACGCCGGAAGATCAAGGGTTCCAGTCCAACGTTAATCGGGGCTGGGTGAGTCGACCCCTAAGGCGAGGCCGAAAGGCGTAGTCGATGGGAAATCGGTTAATATTCCGATACTTGTTTATAATGCGATGGAGGGACGGAGTAGGTTATGTCAGCCTGGCGTTGGTTGTCCAGGTGAAAGGATGTAGGCAGACAGTTTAGGCAAATCCGGACTGTCATTATGCTGAGATCTGATAGCAAGCTGTACTTGTACAGCGAAGTGGCAAATACCATGCTTCCAGGAAAAGCTTCTAAGCAATAGTTATAAACGAATCGTACCCTAAACCGACACAGGTGATCAGGTAGAGAATACCAAGGCGCTTGAGAGAACTCTGCTGAAGGAACTAGGCAAAATGGTACCGTAACTTCGGGAGAAGGTACGCTGCCGATGGTGATAGGACTTGCTCCTTGAGCTGTTGGCAGTCGCAGATACCAGGCTGCTGCAACTGTTTATTAAAAACACAGCACTCTGCAAACACGAAAGTGGACGTATAGGGTGTGATGTCTGCCCGGTGCTGGAAGGTTAATTGATGGGGTTAGCGTAAGCGAAGCTCTTGATCGAAGCCCCAGTAAACGGCGGCCGTAACTATAACGGTCCTAAGGTAGCGAAATTCCTTGTCGGGTAAGTTCCGACCTGCACGAATGACATAATGATGGCAGCGCTGTCTCCAGCAGAGACTCAGTGAAATCGAAATCGCAGTGAAGATGCTGTGTACCCGCGGCTAGACGGAAAGACCCCGTGAACCTTTACTACAGCTTTACATTGAACTTTGACCTGACTTGTGCAGGATAGGTGGGAGGCTTTGAAGCAGACACGCTAGTGTTTGTGGAGCCAATCTTGAAATACCACCCTGGTCATGTTGGGGTTCTAACTCAGGTATAACAATACCGAGGACAATGTATGGTGGGTAGTTTGACTGGGGCGGTCTCCTCCTAAAGAGTAACGGAGGAGTACGAAGGTGCGCTCAGACCGGTCGGAAATCGGTCGTAGAGTATAAAGGCAAAAGCGCGCTTAACTGCGAGACCCACAAGTCGAGCAGGTACGAAAGTAGGTCTTAGTGATCCGGTGGTTCTGTATGGAAGGGCCATCGCTCAACGGATAAAAGGTACTCTGGGGATAACAGGCTGATACCGCCCAAGAGTTCATATCGACGGCGGTGTTTGGCACCTCGATGTCGGCTCATCTCATCCTAGGGCTGAAGCAGGTCCTAAGGGTATGGCTGTTCGCCATTTAAAGAGGTACGCGAGCTGGGTTTAGAACGTCGTGAGACAGTTCGGTCCCTATCTACCGTGGGCGTTGGAAATTTGAGAGGATCTGCTCCTAGTACGAGAGGACCAGAGTGGACGAACCTCTGGTGTTCGGGTTGTCACGCCAGTGGCATTGCCCGGTAGCTACGTTCGGATGGGATAATCGCTGAAAGCATCTAAGCGAGAAGCCCACCTCAAGATTAGATTTCCCTAAAGAGCCGTTGAAGACTACGACGTTGATAGGCAGGGTGTGGAAGCACAGCGATGTGTGTAGCTAACCTGTACTAATTGCTCGTTTGGCTTGACCATACAACACCCAAGTGGTTTGTATGAAAGCTCTAATTAATCTATCTTGTATAGCCTAGGCTATAGAATATATATAATTTCGATATCACCTTTAACCTTGATTCAGTTAGGTTACAAGTTGGTCGACAACAAGCTAAACCTTGACGTCAAAACAATAATAACAGACTCATATCTAACCCCCTTTGCTGACGACAATAGCACGATGGAACCACCTGATCCCTTCCCGAACTCAGAAGTGAAACATCGTCGCGCCAATGGTAGTGTGGTTCGCCCATGTGAGAGTAGGTCATCGTCAGCTCTCTATTCCTAGATAA
>NZ_CAJHAV010000030.1:0-5774 GCF_904846475.1 Psychrobacter sp. LFX-11D | reverse complement strand
GTTATAATGTTTGTATTTCTTTCATTTAAAACTGACTATAGCGTTATCGCCTAAACAATAGATTACCACAAATTGCCTATTATTCTGTGGTCTTGACGGTATCCGTAGCAGCTATAAAAAATTCTTTCAGTGTGACTGCTGAATGCTTTTATCTATCGTTGCAATCGCCATACAAAAACAAAGCCATGCATACATCTATATAGCTTGAAATTTAAATTCTATCTACCATAATGAAGGCAGGAAATTTATTTATTATTCATTAAACTTACTATTCATTAAACTAACAGCTACTTTGCCGTCATTTTCTATTATCTAAAAGCCGTACGCTAAAAGCTATAAACCAAACAACATAAAGCACTACTAACTATTTTATCTCTGAAGTTCGTCTGACTATGCAGCATAGAAGCAATAATCATAGCAGCGGGCAACCAACACAAGGATAATCGCTTGACTGACTCCATGAGCCGCCGTATAAAATTTGAATCCTTGACCCCAGCACAGCTCAAAACCGTGCTTGGTGAATACAACAATCACATGAAATACATTCAACAACGCCTCGATATCAAAATCAGCCAACGCCAAGGCGACTTTTGTCTAAGCGGCGACATATTGGGTGTTGAGCGCGGCGAACGTATTATTTATAAAATGGTCGATGAAGCACAAAACACCAAAGACATCAGCGCCGAAGAATTGCATCTCATCATTCAATCAAGCCTCGCGCGCGATGAAGATATTGAAGAAGATGCAGCACAGCTAGAGGATAATAAGGAAGACTTAGACGCCCCAAGCGAATTTACGCCTATCAGCTTGCGTACACGTAATGGCAAAATCATTCCACGTGGTGGCAATCAACAACGCTATGTCAGAGATATTTTATCCTCTGATGTGTCCTTTGGTATTGGACCTGCCGGTACTGGTAAAACCTATCTCGCGGTTGCTTGTGCAGTTGATATGATTGAGCGCAATGAGATTGAACGGATTTTGCTCGTACGTCCTGCGGTAGAAGCTGGCGAAAAACTGGGCTTTTTACCAGGTGATTTGACGCAAAAAATCGATCCATACTTGCGTCCTTTATACGATGCCCTATATGAAATGATTGGGTTTGAGAAAGTCGGTAAGATGATTGAAAAGCAAATCATTGAAATTGCCCCGCTTGCTTATATGCGTGGTCGTACCCTTAATAACTCGTTTGTGATCTTAGATGAAGCACAAAATACCACGCCTGAGCAGATGAAGATGTTTTTGACGCGTTTAGGTTTTGGTTCGCGCGCGGTCATTACCGGTGACATCACACAGGTAGATTTGCCACGTGGCAGCAAGTCAGGCTTGGCACAAGCGATGGAAATCTTAAGTGGTATTGAAGAGATTCATATCACTAAGTTTGATTCAAAAGACGTTGTACGCCATCAATTGGTACAGAAAATCGTTGAAGCTTATGATGTCTATGATGACGAGCAGTTTGCCTTGCAGGAAAAGCGCAAGTTTGAACGTATCAAAGAGCAAGAGCGCAAACAGATAGTTGCTGATGCAGCAGCCAAATTCTAATCTATCTTGATAAGCCTATATTAGAAAGAAACCGGATTTTATATCCGGTTTTTTACTGTTAGATATTTTTTAATTGATATAAAAAAGGATTAGGGTATGAGCCAAGACAGCAATAGTGATGATAGCAACAACATTAATGATAATTCTAATGAGAACAATAGCTTAGACGCGCTTGATATTAGTGCCAGTGAGCTTATCGATGACCAGACACTTGATAGTTTTTACAGTCAGGAGCAGATGCTGTCTGTAATGGCGGCGACACTTAACTATATTGATGAGCAGGTAAAAGGTGGTCTGATACTGCCATACTTTGACGATATCGATGCTGAGCAGTGGCAAGAGAAGATTAAGGCGCTCGATATTTATATTACAGATGAGGACGAAGGTCGCGAGCTGAATTTAGAAGCCCGTCAAAAGGATTATGCAACCAATATCCTCTCTTATCCAAGCGACCTGCCAGCAGCAATTGTTGGACTGATGCCAACGCTACCGCTTGGAGAGCTGATCATTTGCCATGCGGTGATGATACGTGAAGCCACAGAGCAAAATAAAGAGGCTGTGCAGCATATTAGCCACCTATTAATTCACGGCATACTGCATTTGCTCGGTTTCGATCATGAGCTCGGGCAAGCCGAGCAAGATGAGATGGAGCGCTTTGAGATTGAAATTTTGGCAGGGCTCAATATCCCAAACCCTTATGACTAATCTTTTTTCGTTAGTAATTTTTGTGCTTGATCCATTTGATTAATCATCTGGTCAAGCCCTTTAACATGGAGATTGCGTTGCGGGAATGGAATGTCAATTTTGTTATCGTCTAACGCATATTTAAATTGCTCAAGTAAATCACACTGCATTGACCACCAGTCGCCATTGGTCGTCCAAACATTCAAGGTTAAATCAACGGAATTATCACCCAAGTTGGTGACACGGATAACTGGCGCCGGATCCGTAAACGCCTTCGGATTACTGATTGCCAAATTTAGCATGACATCTTTGGCAGTTTTGATATCAGCATCATAACCGATACCAACGGTGATATCGACGCGGCGATTGGGCAATGAAGTATAATTGGTAACGGCTGAAGTGGTGATATCGCTATTAGGAATGATGACATCATGATTGTTAATCGTTGTTAGATGCGTATTGACCAAGGTAATTTCTGTCACAGTGCCCGTATAGCTGCTTATTTGCACATAGTCGCCGCGTACAAATGGGCGAAAGGTGACAATCATAATGCCCGCTGCAAAATTAGACAGCTGATCTTTCAGTGATAAACCAATCGCAACCGCTGCACCGCCTAAGATAGCCACGACTGAAGTGGTCTGTACACCCACTTTACTCAGCGCTGCTAATACTACGATTACCAGCAACAGACCATAGATAATCCGACCTAAAAAATTGGCAACGGTCTCGTCTAAACGACTGCGCATCATTATCTTATGAGCAAATGTTACCGCCTTTTTAGCAAGCCAGCGCCCTATCATAAATATCAGTAACGCTAGCGCTACTTTGGCAGCAATGCTCAAAGCGTTATTGGTTAAAGTAGCAATATCAAGGGTAAAACCTAAAAATTCCATATAAACTCTTTATTCTATATCAGGGTTTCATCTGTTTAATACTTTAAGATGCAGGGCTGGTGCTAATACGTCACCTCTACCGTATCACTATAACGATAGGTACGTATCAGACGCAACTCAACAATGTCTTTCATGTCTGCGGTAAATTTACCAAATGGCGCGGCTTGCCTGACTGATTGTTTAGCCGCTTCATCTAAGATAGTTGAATTTGAGCTCTCAAGCAAACGGATGGCTTTGATATTACCGTCGTTAGCAATAATCACCATTAAACGTACTTCACCCGTGATACTTTGTGCTATTGCTTGAGCAGGATATTGCAAATTCCCAACGCGCTCAACATGCTCACGAAAGGTATTGATATAATCTGCTGCTGGACCATGGGTCGTTGAATTACTGTCCATGGTCACCACTTTTGATTTGGTGGCATACGTTTGCTGACGCTGGGATAGCTGAGCTTCTAGCGTAGCAATCTGCTTACGTAGGCGCTCTTCTTGCACCCTCATATCATCTTGCGCTTGCTTACTGTCATTATCAGACTCAACGCTGGCATGACGCCAACTTAGCGTGGTGCGCAGGTAGCTTTCTTGATAACGCTGCTGACGTACTTGGCGCTGTAAGCGAATCACATCTTGCGTCTCACTCATTTGCTCAGCAGACAAAGGACTGCTTTGATCCGTTTCTTGGCGCAATTGCTCTTGTACAGTACCGCCACCTTCTTGTGAAGCATTGGCAATAAATTGCGCGTCTTCATTTGGCTTCATATTATCCGTTAGCGCTTTGGCAACGTCTTGCATCAATCCGGCAGGGTCTTGCCCCATCGAAAAACTGACGCCAAAAATTATCACCGCATGCACGCTAACTGCAATGACAATCGCCATCGGCAAGCTGATATTGCGCTTGGGTGCTTGCGCTGAAAAATGGTAGCTTTGTGAATCTTTAATATACACCGCAGTTGGTCTCAGCTTATGAAATAAAGGCGGTCATCATTGACTTCCTCCCCTCCCTAAAGTGAAGGGATTCCTACCGCTAGACGCTCAAGCCCGAGCGCGAGAATGTTTTTTGCCGCATTAATATCGCGTTGATGAGTGACACCGCACTCGCAAAGCCATTCTCTGATTCCAAGACCTGCTCTACCTTTCGGACTGTTTTGGCGTGAGCCGCAACACGAGCAGGTTTGGGTGGTGTAACTTTCATTTACCTCATCATAATGGCAACCTGCGTTCTCGCATTTGTAGGTCAGTTGCCGCTTAACTTCAAACCAACCAGCGTCATAGACGGATTTGGCGAGTTTGCTTGAGGTGAATGATTTTGAGTGAAGCTTACCTACTATGATCGCATTATTATCTTTGACAAGTTTCGATGTAAACTTATGGATCAGGTCTTGGCGGGTGTTTTTAATCTTGGCATGAATTGCGCGAGCTCGCTTTTTATTGTTAGCCCTTTGAGCAATCCCTAGTTTTGGTGCGTATTTATAGGTTAATTTAGTTTGTAGCTTGACGCTATCACTGGTTGTCGCTGAATCCTTGCAACCCAAGTCAATACCGACCTGACTATCACCACACGTAGTTTTTGGGTATTCTTTAACGGTGACGCACGCATACCAAAGACCACGACTGTCCTGTACAAGCTCACAGGTATTAATGGTGTAGAGTGCTAAATTGTAGCTATCCCAAACGTCGATGGTCAGCTTTTTGCCTTTAGCAAGGCTAAATTGAATGGTGGATTTGAGGCTTTTCTTTCCTGCCTTTTTGACGCCTAAATATTTTATCGCGGTATTTTTAAAAGGAATCCAACCAAGTGACTTGCGCTTAGCTTTGGGGTGGTTGGTACGCCAATTTAGCTTAGCTTTCTTGAATTGCTTTCGAGATTTAGCGTGGTTTTCGGTGATGGCTTGCAAGGTTTGACTGTGCAAATTCAAAAACTCACCACTGCCTTTTACATAAGTTGCAATATCATAAGCTGAAAAGAATTTGCCTGTTCGTTGCAAGTATTTGAAACTCAAATCATTGACGTAATTCCATACAAAGTTAACTGCGCCAGCCAATTTATTTAGCTGGTTTGCATGTTTGTCTTTGATGCGTAACTTGAGAGTTTTCATAGGATAGATTATAATTATTTATCTTATTCTACATTTGGTCTAATGTTATGTCAAACACATTAAGGCTTGGCAGACAGGTTGTTTACAATATCCATGTTCATTTGGTCTTTGTCACTAAATACAGAGGAAAAGTTTTTACCAAAGAGATATTGGACGAGCTGAGGTTGATATTAAATCAAGTCTGTCAGGATTTTGATGCGGAGCTAGTGGAATTTAATGGTGAGCAGGATCATGTTTACCTTTTGGTAAATTACCCGCCAAAAATCAGTGTTTCAGCGCTAGTAAATAGCTTGAAAGGTGTGTCCAGCAGAATGATTCGTAAAAAGAATTTCGCATCCATCAATCAGCAGCTTTGGGGTGGCGCTCTGTGGTCGCCTAGTTATTTTGCATCAAGTTGTGGTGGTGCTTCAATTGATATCGTTAGGCAGTACATTGAACATCAGCAAGAAGTGCCTAGCTAAAAATGCCTTACATCCACGCCCTATAAGGACGTGATTTTACGGCATTTTTTGATAAACGGCTTTGTCGACGCTTTAGGATGGTTTGCCGTTATA
>NZ_CAJHAV010000029.1:0-6437 GCF_904846475.1 Psychrobacter sp. LFX-11D | reverse complement strand
GACGATAAGTTTTTAAAGGGGGCCATGACGAAAAGGTGGCCATGACGAACCTGTCGACCTTGAAGAAATGAAGCTATTAAAATGGCTGCGTAGACATATGCGCATTACGACCACGCTTCGAGGCGAAAAGTTTTTAGTGCGTGAAAACGGTCTATTGTGGGCAACGCCCATGTTGGTAGTATTAATTTTAGTCGAAATCTCTGATGTTATTTTTGCAGTTGATTCTATTCCTGCTATTTTTGCAATTACCACCGACCCATTCATTGTATTAAGTGCTAACTTATTCGCTATTTTAGGTCTGCGTGCTATGTTCTTCCTATTAGCAGGCGCAGCAGCCACAATGCACTACTTACCATATGGGCTAGGCGTAATCATGACCTTTATTGGTATAAAAATGCTTTTACTTGATCTTTATCATGTTCCAATTGCAGCTTCTTTAGGCTTTATTGCAATAGTGCTAATTATTACTGCATGGATGTCATGGCGTTATGCTAAAAATAATCCGCAGGCGCAGATATAAGCAATTATAGGACTAACTAGGTAGGTACTTAATATTAAGTTGGTACTGGACGTATTATTGGTTCCCTTGGGTTATACCAATTGGAATCAAATAGAATAGCTACTCCAGCTTACTTTTTACCTTAAATGGATCCGAGAATTGCAGGATTAAAAAATTAACGACCGACAATATTATTGCGATCTCATACCGCCCATAGGCCACTGAAATGCCAATAGCAGCGGTATTCCATAAACTTGCCGCCGTCGCCGTTCCTTTTACACTATCACTGCCTTTAGAAATAGCACCCCCACCACAACGATTTATATTCAGCCATATAGATTTCAATTTTGTACTGTATGTCGAAAACAGTAATCTGCTAAAACAGATGGATTAAAACATGTCTTTAATGTTTTTTGGTATCACCAACAATCTTATCCATAACTGCAAATAATAAGCCAGAGAATACAAACGTCATGTGGATGATCACTTTCCACATTAATCTATCAGCATCGCCATCGCTCATCTCTTTGGGTATATCCATAAATGACTTCAGAAGATCAATGGCAGAAATGGCAACAATGGCACCGATGACTTTAAGTTTTAGACCAGAAAAATCGATTTTTCCCATCCATTCAGGACGATCCTCATGATTAGCGGTATCAATCTTTGAGACAAAGATTTCATAGCCACTAAATATGATGATGAGCAATAAGCTTGCAACCAATGATATGTCTATAAGAATCAGTATGCCCACTATGACATCAGCTTCAGAAGCACTAAACACATGGATGATCATATACCATAGTTCTTGGAAAAATTTGATAAACAATAAAATGATACCGATCACTAACCCCAAATAAAATGGTGCGAGTAACCAGCGACTATTAAATATGGTTTTTTCTAATGTGTATTCAGCTTTCTTTAGCATGGGTATCTCTTATTTTTAGCAATATGCGTTATAAAGGGTGATGATTATTTTAAGTAATAGAGAGTGATACTTGAGAGAAAATAGGTTGTACCAGTTGCTTGATATAACCTGTCATTAATAACGCTTTAAGATACAGCCTTTTTTTCTTAAGGTTATCAATATATAGTCAATCCAGAATAAAAGAGATACAACCCATATCATGAAAGAGTTTAGGTAAATTATTCTCCATCCACCCTTGTCGTAGAAACTTAGCCTGTGCCCATTGAGCTATGCTGACAATCCTGTAGAAACCAATTTGGATTATTTTAATAAGAAAGCTTAATGATAATTATTCATCCTGGCGATTCCATGATCATTAAATTTATATTTAACAATGGCAGTTCAATGCCTGTATAGCGCATCGAACGTATTCCCTTAACAGGGTTTATGACGAATGACTTTGAATAGAAAAAGATCGTTTAAGGCGGTTCCATTGAGGTATACCCCAACGGAACCACTTAAAAAGCCCCTTAGACCTATTAATAGGCTACCTAAAACAGACCAATATAAGAGAACCGCTTATAACAGACTGTTCTAGGTGGTCAGTTTTGTCGCTATCTTGAGAAGTCATAATCCGCTTCATTTCCATCTAAATATTCGCGTATAGGACGTTTATTACTAAATTTGGAAACGTCTTTTTTGATCTCACCAACTATAAAATCACTATATGCTGTCCAGTTCTTACCAGCATCGCCTTTAGCAAGACCACTATATGTACTTATAAACTCTTTATGCCGACTGATACGCCACAGCTGCTTATCTGATAATCCATCTACTGTGAACATATCAGCTGTGTTCATATCGCGCACGCTCTTGTTTTGCTTATCAGCTTTAGGCTTTGGCTTTTCATGCACAGTAAACGTAAAGCCTATGATTTTTCGACCTTGTTTTACATTCTCATATTTAACTTTAATATTGGTCTTTTCATTAATCTCATTAACAGCTAAATCAAGAACACGTTTTTTGAAATCAGTCATTCTCTGATATTCATCAACACCAATTCCCAGCTGACCTCTCAATATTTCATAATCAAATACATCTGTCTGTTTAGCGCTTAACCATTTGACAACTAGCTCATATAAACGCACAGAGTAGATGCTATTGAGCGTTGCAATGAACTCTAGGTCATATTGTGTAAAGTGTGAACTTAAACGAGTAATTTCATTAACAACGGCAATAGTAAAAATAACTTCGATACGTCCCTCGCTTTTAACATATCTGACTTGCTGAACCCAGTTTGTCTCAATTTTGCTACCAGTATCATCCAAAAACGTAAAATAACGTGCCCTTAAGCCTTTTCCAGCTTGGGCTAATATCTTGTAGGCAGTATCAATCTGTACATCAAAAGCTTCAGCGTATCGTTTTGCACTTATAGACAGCGGCTTATTGATCTCTAACCCTTGTTCGGTCTCCCTTGCATCAACAATAGCTAGCTGTATTAGGCACATCTCAGTTAAAGATAAACTTTGAAAGGCTGTGACAATTCGGTTTGATTTCACGACTAATTCTCGCGTGTTCTTTCCATCTTTGTGATCACTCATAGTTAACTCGTTTATGTGACTGTTTATCTACAATAGGCAATATAATATCACGATAAGGAGACAAGTACATAATTGTCGTTATTAGCGGTATAAACGTCGCCTTATAACGGTATAAACGTCGCCTTATAACGGTATAAACGTCGCCTTATAACGGTATAAACGTCGCCTTATGAGGTCTGAGATCCTTTAGTGTCAATGTCTACAGCGCATGTAAAAGCTATTAAAAGCTATTAAAAACATTAAAAGCCTTTTTCTTATTAATTAATGATCAGAAAACAACAGAAAACTACTTAGATCTTTGACCACTTGTCATTACCTTTATATTAAAAGCAGAATATCTAAGTAAGCCCACCTTATTATCTTCTAACCACTGAGTAATATCCTGATTAGTTAAAGAATATGTATACCCTTTAGGTTTGGCATACTTTAATAATTTCTGCTTACTAATGGTTCTGCCTAAGAACTGAGCAATCTTTTGTGCTCTATAAGAATTTAGTTGCCCTTTAAGTTTGTAGGCTTCCTCTATATCCCAATCATCAAAGCCATGATAATCACCACCTGTACCGTTCTCTAGATCGTCTAGTAAATAGAGCATGGCAAAGGTTACTTCTGAACGAATGCTATTAACCTTTTTCATATTATCAGATCGTTTATTCATATTATTAGCTTCTATAAAATAGGTACAGACATTAATGATAGCATAGGTATAGACATAAGTATTTATTAGGTACAGACAATGTTAATATTTTGGGTATAGACAGTAATGTACTTTATAGGTATAGACATTACAATTATAATCAGCTAAATTATCTAAGCCAGCAGTCACTAGAGGGGGCTATTTATTGCTACCGCAATAATCATCCTATCCCTCTGTGAGCTGGTTAAGGGAGACCCTTAAAACCCCTGCAACCCTCACTTAGGTCATCGTTATGCTAGAGTCAAAACCTACTGTTCTTGATAAGAGAGCCAAGCGCAACAAAGAGATTGCGATTCGCGTCAATGAGTATGAGCTTGCTGAGATTAAGAAAAGAAACCGCGCGAATACGGTCGCCAGTTGGTTGCGAGGATTGGCATTGGGGGTCACCCCTGTTAAACCCGTTGATCCTGAATTGGTGCGTCAGTTGGGCAGGATTGGCAGTAATCTTAACCAGATAACTAAGCAGGTGAATATTGAACAGCACGTTGATGCTGAGATATTGAGTGAGATTAAAGCCATCAGAGCGCAGCTGCATGTGCTGATAGAGAACAGTATTGAATACTCAAAGGTAGCTGCGAGGGATGGTGATGATCGTTAAGTTCTCTCACCATGGTAAAGGCAAAGCGAGTGGCGTTTTAAACTATCTACTGAAAGAGAAGGGGGATAAGGGTGCTCTTGTGCCTAGAGCGTATGCAAAAGTGCTGTACGGCGATCCTGTGCTCACTGAGCACTTAATTAATACGACTTCTCACATCTCTAAGTACAAGTCAGGGTATTTGTCTTTTAGTGAACGTGCTGATGAGATCAGTGAGGGGGATAAAAAGCGCATTATGCAGGAGTTTGAGTCGATCATATTCTGTGGTTTAGAGAGTGATCAGTACGATATTTTATGGGTTGAGCATGCGGATAAGGATATTGATGAGACTCATCCTGTGGGGCGACTGGAGCTGAACTTTGTGATTGCTTGTCAGGAGCTGCGATCAGGTGATGCGTTTCAACCCTACTATGAGCCGGCAGACCAAAAAAGGGTCAATGCTTGGAAGAATATTATCAATTTGGAGGTTAAAACCATCAAGGGTGAGCCGTTAAGTGATCCTAATGATCCTGAGCGCAAACGTTTAGTGAATCCGCATAGTAGTTATGCGCCACGCCCTACGCCCTTTGATTTAAAAACGTATACAAGAAAAGAGGCTGATAAGGATGAGGAGACTATCGCTGAGCCTCCTAGTCGTCTGTTATTGGAGGAAGCGATTAAACGTCGTTTGCTGCTAGATTGGCAACACGGTATGGCTATGAATCGTCAAGGGGTGTTGAATCGGCTTAAGCAGTGGGGTTTGAAGATTAATCGAGGTAATAGCGAGAAGACGTTGTCGGTGACGAGCGATAAGCTCACGGATAAGAACGGTAGACCTATGGGGGTCAGGCTCAAAGGCGGTATGTTTGAAAAAGGTTTTAATGGCTATCAGTTCAAACCAGACGCAAAAGAACGTGAGCATTCTCGATACGACAAGAGCGTTAATAGAGAGGATCGCAAGCAGCTAGATGAGCAGCACTTAGCTACTGGCATAGAGATAAAAGAGGCTTATCATCAAAAGAGATATGGAAGTACAGCTATAGCTGAATCATTGGTGTCAGATACAGAGGCTAAGCAAGAGCTAGAAGTCGCTAAACCAGCGCCAACAGAAACGTATAGCCCAAGTTTTAGACCAGGCTTTTGATAGGTGTTCGGTTCCCTAGTGAGGACTTGAGTATTCGGCTGTAGGCGAATGATAGAAACGATCTTAATCCCTGAGATAGTTTTAGTGTACTTCGTTGTGTACACGTAGTGAGTTTTTTTATTATTATTTTTATTTTCCATAAGCGCTGCTATGGGAACAACGGGCATTATTATTGAGCCGCCGGATCAAAACAACCCAAGTTTGTTTGTACGGATTTGACGGCAGCGGACATAATTAATGTAGGTGAAAATAAGTAAAATGTGTATATTAAAGTTTCTTTTTAGGGTTCTGTTACTAGTATGAGTGCATACCAATTGGCACCAAATAGAATCTAATCCTTGTTGTCTATACTTAAGGAATATTGTGGAAACCATCGGCACCCCTTGGCTATATGCCATTTTTTTTGCAATAGTCGCAGTCATGCTACTGATCGACTTTTTAGGCTTTAAGCATAAAGATCCGCTAGAGAGTTCTGATGTAAACGCAGTACAAGAGCATCAACCTGTATCTATTAAATTGGCTGCAGTATGGAGTATCGCTTGGGTCAGTGTGTCTGCTATATTCGCAGGCGGATTATGGTGGTATTTAGATGCAGAATTGGGTACGGCAGTTGCCAATCAAAAAACCTTAGAGTTTGTGACTGGTTATTTAATCGAAAAATCACTAGCGATTGATAACGTGTTTGTCTGGCTTATGATTTTTGGCGCGTTTGCTGTTCCACCTGCGTTGCAGCGTCGTATACTATTATACGGCGTGATAGGCGCTATTGTTTTACGTACTATTTTTATTCTTGCAGGCGCATGGCTAATCCAAGAGTTTTCATGGGTACTTTATATCTTTGGTGCGTTCTTGGTTTATACCGGTTATAAGTTTTTAAAAGGTGGCCATGACGAACCTGTCGACCTTGAAGAAATGAAGCTATTAAAATGGCTGCGTAGACATATGCGCATTACGACCACGCTTCGAGGCGAAAAGTTTTTAGTGCGTGAAAACGGTCTATTGTGGGCAACGCCCA
>NZ_CAJHAV010000028.1:0-7125 GCF_904846475.1 Psychrobacter sp. LFX-11D | reverse complement strand
AAATCAGCAATGATATGCCAACCCAAGTAGGTGATGTTATTGTCTATGATCGCTCATCAAAGCGTCCACATGGCCATATTCAAATTTTCGATGGTACAAATTGGATTTCTGACTTCCGTCAGAACAGTATCAGCCCATACAGTGGTGTCTATGCTTATACGACATGGCGTGATTCAAAATATGTGGATGACGCATCCGCATCAGATCGTAATATCTACCTTGCTATGAATGATAAATAAGACCTGAGAAGTCAGCACAACATATTTATTGCTTTTCTCCAACCCAGTAGTGATCTTACTATCATTGCTGGGTTTTTTTGTGCTTAACATCAGGGTGTATTTAACCTTTCATGATTTGATCAGTCAGAAATAGACACTACTGATATCATTACTCATTACAAGAATTATCGGCAAGCGCGTTTAAGATGCCACATGATACCGCTTGTGCACTACCTGCACATTTCTGGCGCAAAACTGAGAAATTTTTGGATTGCTAGCATTACAAGACAAATTACGAAACGACGCTCATGAAGATGTGGCTTAGCTCAAAGCGTATGGGTAAACCACCCCGAGTTCGTCGTACTCTCTAAGACTGTTTAGTCTCCGAAAACCTGAGGCGGTTCAGATGGTTTTTTGAGAGATTATGACACTCTCAAAGCGATTTGAAGTACTTGAGAAAGTTGATTATGATAGCACCTAAAGATTTACCAGAGTCATATCGAAAGACTAAACAAAAAAATGCCTCTGGGAGTTGACTCCTAGAGGCATTTAGTTTTTAATGTAGCTAACGGTTACAGAGTGCGTCAACACCCTGTAACGAACAAATAAGCATACGCAGTGCGTTATTTGAACAGCATTAAATGCCCGTGTAGGTGCATTTTATCCAAAAACTGCTTTCATATCAACCTTATTCACTATACATTTTAAAAACTGCTTGTTCGCTCGTTACATCCTTGTGCTGCTCTCTTTGTACCCGTTACCCGTCAAATGGGTGGCAGGCCTCGGCGACGACTGCGTTTGACACAGGGGTAAGCTCTCGACAGGGGGTTCTAGACATATTGAGCAACGCAATGAGTGGTTACTCGTGCATATCGTAGCGGTATATTGGGTTTATGCCCTTGCTAGCGTATGACAGCACAGTAGCGGTTAAGAGCGTGTCTAGGCGGTGCTATCAGCCGTAATCTTAACAACCGTAGCTTGATACAGTGATACGGTCTTGATGACGCGATGGGCAATGAAGTCGGCATGACTAATCACATCAAATCCAAGGAATGCACTAAAGCGATTGTGAGTATTTTATCTACTCATAATCGCTTTAGGGTGAGTGTTCCTTGAAATCTGCTCAAGGCTCCAAAATCAGCATAAATTCACTTAGGCTAATTTAAGTAGTATATAGCCCACTCGGCTATATACTATAAGAGTCCAGAGAAAAATTTAGAATAGTTATTATACAGCAGTCACTTATTCAGTGAGTCGATATTGTCATGGTTGATTCATAAGCTTAGTGTGAATAGAACGAGATCTATGCCTTGGGTAAACTACCTCCCAAACTTATAACTGTTCTTTATCTTGAAATCCTAATTAAACTGAAACCTCGAATACTTTTATTTAGTCAGCATCCAAAGTATTATCTTTGTTTTGAATAAGTATTAGAGCATCTTGTGCTTTCTTAAGTTGATCTTGTAACAGAGTCACTTGTTCCTGCTTTGATAAATGACGGCTTGATAGCTCGCTATATTGTTTATTCAATACGCTATGCTCGGCTTCAAGCTTAGCCTGAGTTTGAGTCAGCTGATTATTAAGTCCTGATAGCTTGTCACGTTCAGCGGTGACTGCCTTTAACTCTCCTTTGATCTCTGCGGTAGCCGTTTGTATATCATTCCGCTCAGTGGTGACTGCCTTTAGCTCTGACTTAGTATTTTTAAGTTCAATCTTTAAACGTGCAATCTCTGCCTTATCACTATCAGCTGTGGCTTTAAGCGTGGCTACCTCACCAAGACTGCTAGTCAGCTCTATAGATTGCTTATCTAATGCATTACTCACCTCTGCAAGCTGTGATTGCGCGGTCTTAGCCTTAGTGCGTTCAAGCTCTAATTCATGCCTAGTATCTAATAGCGTCTGTTTGGTAGCGTCATGGTCAGCTGTGGCTTGCTGTGCGCTTTTAGTTGCTGTTTCCGCAGTGCCGGTCACCTCGTCCAGTTGCTGTAGTAAATCCGCTTGTTCCCCCTCCAAGGTCTTAACCGCTTCTTGCGCTTCGTCCATCTCTGCTTGTGCCTTGATCTTAACCACCTCTAAAGCTTCACGCTCTTTAGACAATCTATCATTAGCCATATCAATAGCCGTCTGCCACATATCAGCCCCAAGCGTGTGCAAGCGTTCTGTGATACCACTAGGTAAGTCTACTTGCTGTAGCTCTTGCTCTTCTTGCTGTTCTCGCTTCCAGCTTTGCATAGCATCACTGATAGTCGTGAATGATCCACCGCCTAGCGCCTTACGCACCTCTGCCAGTGTCGGCTTAACCCCTTGCTCTTGTAATTGGTCTGCTGCTGCATGAATATCTTGTATCGTGAGTGCCATGATTTTGTATCCCTTAATAGTATATTGTAGTATGTTGTATATAATATACTACAATATACAACATACTACAATATAGAATGTAAAAAAACCCCAAGTAATCTTGAGGTCATGTGCTTGTTATTTAATGCCTAGTGATCGGTTAGGTATTCTTCTAGGGCATCGTTGATCATGTCTTGATAGTTACCGCCTGTTTGCTTAGCTCTGTCCTTGAATTTGGCAAGGATACTTGGGCTAATGACACTGGTTTCCGTAGACAACGCTTGAGATTTGATACTGCCACGGATCGCGCCTGACCAGTCGGTGACTTCTGGAATGTCCGATAAATCAATGTCGTCATCGCTAAGCGTGGCTAGATGCTCTGAATCTGCTTGCTACTTAGCAGTTAGTGGCGGTAATTCGTCTATTTTATAGCTAACCTTGCTCATAATACTCCCTACTAAATCCTATAATATGCCTTGCATAAGAGACCGCACGAGTTCACTATCATCGACTCCCTTTGATGTGTGCGTCACAAGTGAGGTTAAAGCGCTGTTAATTGGCTCTTTTGAGCATATTTTTTATATGTAGCTTTTCATCAAAGTCAGTTAATTTTTTTAAGTAGCGCACATACTCTGCGTAGTATTCAGGTTTTGCCATACGCGCCTCGATCTCTTTTTGTGTCTCAACCGGCGTTTTAATCGATTGAGGAAAATTACTAACTACCTCATGCTTGTCTTTAAGTTTCCAACCATATTTTTTAATCTCAGCTGGACTAAACACTTTGACAATATCTTCAAGGCTTGTACTGCTGGTGTCCCGAATACAAAACACGATTTCACTGATTTCTCGGCCGATTTTGTTTTCTGTATAGCTAACCTTCAGCGGTGTGTGCTTCTCAACCTCTGCTATGGCTTTACCTAAGACCTTAGTTTTAAAGTCTGTGATTTTCTCATACTTGTCTGTGCAGTTGAATTTTTGGCGCAGATACGCAACTGAGTACGCTTTTTTACCACCCTGCAAGTGCAAACAGCTACTGACAAGCTCGAACATTAAAATACCGTAAGAGCCCAGCTCCACGATATAGTGCCTCTCGTACTTCGTGAACGTGTTTGACTTATCAAATACAGTTAACATCTCAGTCACTGTATCTGTCAACGTCACCGCTATTCGCCCTTGACCCTTTAGATACTCACACTCAGCAACCCAACTGCTACCTTTTCTATTGACGACCTCATCTGCTTTGAAATCATAAAACCAAAACGCTTTTTGTAGCAAACTATCCGATAACTCACTTAGCAGCTGGTATGTACCATCTTTTTCGAGCCCATATTCTTTGGCAAACTCTGAAGCTGTCAACATAAACGTCCGCTGATTAGCATTTTTATCAACGGCAGCTCGAACCTTTGGCGATAAAAGCATGATCAGTCGTCTCTCGTTATGCGTCAAATCTGTAATCGCGTTTAATAATCTGTTTTGTAGCACAATCCAATTCGGCCCATAAACCCAGTTGCTATGGTCTTTTTTATCGGATGCTGTACTACTGGCATCTGAACTTGCATTTTGAGGGGCTTGTATAGGCTTTTGAATCTCTTCTTCAAAAGGCAATACCTCAAAATCAAAGTCAATAGGAATGGGCTCAATAATCTCAATAGAGGCGTTGAAATCATTTCTTGTGTATCTAATATGATTGATTAAAGCCTCACGCTCCTCTGGTGTCAGCGGTTTTTCAACGCGTACCCTGATTGTATGGCCAAAGTCTTGCCTAAGCTTGTCTTGAAAACCCTGCATTTCTTCAGGTGTCATATCCTGACCTATTTGTTTGGTTTTAACTAATATAACATATATGACGAAAAATTTTATAATTTTTCGTCATATACAAGGTATTTGTCTACCTAAAACAAGCTAAATGTCTACCTATACACTAAAACAACAAGGTATTTGTCTACCTATAACAAGGTTAACGTCGTCATTTAAATAAAAAAAATCCCCTGTAATACTTATAAATGAAGCGCTACAGAGGATTGGCGAAAAACGTATAAATCTGTTAAATCTGTATATATAAATACAAAATAATATACGTGTATTTTTAGGTAAGAATAAAACAGCAACTATTTTATTCTGTGGTAACGTGATCAGAGGTATAGTCACCATTAGCAATTATATGGCGTCGTATGACCACATAAGGTTTGTTGTCGAATGTTTAGGTCGAAGTACTAACCAATATATTTAGACGTCTCTACAGAGCTTTCTCGTTCGTTTTAGGACACATAGCCAGAATGGAAAATAAAAAAGTGCCTGATTCTTAGGATCAAGCACTTTTGTGAACTAACACTGTTTACTTAATAATGATATCGGCACTGAACGATGATAATGGCATCATCTTGAACCTCATAAACCAGTCTATGCTCTTGATCAATGCGACGCGACCAATAGCCTGCCAGATCGTGTTTGAGTGGTTCAGGTTTACCAATACCCTCAAATGGATCACGTTTGATGGCTTTAATCAGCTTACTTATTTGCTTGACCTTCTCTTTGCTGGTTTTTTGCCAGTATTCGTAGTCCTCCCACGCATCCTGTGTCCAAGATAAGATCAAGCGTCCACCTCATCATCACAAGTCAATAATGCGTCATCCGTATTGATGTCATGCTCGATTAAACGACCCGCCTTAGCATCGGCTATAGAGCGTCTGAGGCGCTTGGCATTAGTGGGGCTTTTTAGCAGATGAAGCGTTTCCTCATATGAATTAAACTCTTCTAAACTCATGAGTACCGCAGGTTTGGCGTTTTGTCTAGTAATCACGATCGGCGATTTGTCGGTATCTACCTTATCGATATATTTGGCTAGGCCCTTTCTAAAATCAGTGTAGTTCACAACATCCATAACGATTACTCCGTGTTTGGTCATCTTTATTTGTATGACTGATATTATATACCATATCTGTACTTATATCTGTACAGTTATTTTTACACTGATTTATTTATGGCGCTGGCCGCTCAATCCGTAATCACCCGCAGAAGTTTGTGGCGGCGTATTAAGATTAGAGGGTTTTTGATAATCAAAGGATAACGGCACGGTATTGGTTTGCGCCACTTGAGTTAAGAACAATTTGATTGCTTGAGACGGCGTTAATCCATAGCTTTCAAACACGGCAAAGGCGCTATCCTTGAGCTCTTGATCGAGCCTGATATTATAATTGGTTGTCGTCATGGCATTACAAATGGCTTATATATGTACGTACAATATAAACCATTTGTAATGCCAAAACTACTAAGCATGCTTTTTCATATTATGATTTCTGCTTAGGGAACGTATAGCCTATCGCCAGTAAGTGCTTTTTGTGGGTCTTTAAAAAAGCCTCATCTCTTAATTGAGTGTGTAACCAACTAATAACTTCTTGAGTGCTTTTACCTGATGGTGCGTAACTACCAAACGGTGAGTAGTTAGCCAACAAAGGGGCAAAACGATCAATTTGCTTAACGGTTAGAGGTGGGATATCTCTATCCTCATTATTCTGATTTAGGCCCTCCTGTCCTTTTTTCTTAGTTGGCTTGGCCTTGACGGTGAATGTCAAACCTGTAACTGTGCGTCCACGTTTGATGTTTTCATAGGTGATTTTGATGTCGGTTTTCTGATTAATTTCTTTTATGGGTCCATCAACTGCATTCTCTTTCAAATTGTTGATGCGCTCATACGACTTAGGCGTGCCAAGTTCTTGCCTATATTGATCTAAAGTCATAGAAAAACCACCCTTCCCCTCAGACTTTTTTGCTAGATGGTAAAGGTCTAACGAGTAAGTCAATTTGAGGTTTAAGATATCTTCTTTTAAATATTTAGTGTAAGGGTTGAGCTTATCAAAAACCTGAAGTAAGTATATTACCTCATCTGTAAAATGCATCGATATATAGCCATCTGCATATTTCGACCTGATTAGCCATTGAACCTCTGTATCATCACCATCCTTATCCTCATAAATGAATGTACGCTTCATTAATTTTTTGCTAGCTGATTTCATTTGCTTATAAGCCGAGTTTCTATCTATTCCGCTAAGCTTAGCAAATTCAGAAGACGCAACCTCTATCGGTGTTTTTTCAGTAGCATTATTAACCCTAACCAATGGGCTCGCTAGAATAATGATGCGCTTCTCATCAATAGACATCTCTCTAAAAGCTTGAGTAATTTTATTCTGCATAACAATCCATTTTTCAGGATATTTTTTTTCGTATAGCTCGACATCATTCATTATGACAACCTCATTATGCTAGTTACTTTAAGATACTAGCATAATGCGGGATAAAAGTAGCATTTAAACGGGATAAAAGTAGCATAATGCGGGATAAAAGTAGCATAATGCGGGATAAAAGTAGCATAATAGAGTGCGTAACCCTTTAATAGCAAAGCTTACAGACTGTCTAAAAGTCTTTAAAAGTTTTTAAAAGTAAAAAATATATTTTTATTTTAAATAATAAGGAAAAAACCAAAAAACCGACGGATTTAAGATGATAATTTGATCGACCAATCACTTGTAAAACTGATCAGTAGCTCAGAATGCAATTGTCCATTTACTTAATG
>NZ_CAJHAV010000027.1:0-7544 GCF_904846475.1 Psychrobacter sp. LFX-11D | reverse complement strand
TAAATGATAATTTTTATAGTTAGAATCCTATCGAAAAGATAGTCAACCAACTTTATTTTTTAGCATTCTGAATCAGCAAAAATCCACACAAGTTGTTCTTTAGTTATGCTTTTAAATAATGTCTCTAACTGTCGTCCAGTAAGAGTATTCTTACTAAATATGCTAAACCAATCTGGCTTATCCTATTTAGCGAGCTGACCATCATATCATGTTTTAATAGTCTGTCAACTTCTTTTCTTAATTTGTTTCAACTCGGTAATCTAAGTGATAAGTTGGTTAACTTATTGCCTAGCTTCCTTTGCTGTGGGGCGTATTATATAGATTCTGAGAAGGGTGTCAACTGCTTTATCAAAGGTTTTTAAACTAATTTAAGTAGGGTTTAAATAGTCGATATTTTTCAACTACTTAACATATTAATTATCTTTACTGTCATTAAATAATGTTGTAAATGCACCTTTAGTCATAAATAACCCTATTTAATTGCATTACCACTGCCTACTATCAATCTATTTTGAGTAGCTGCTTTATCGCTAAAAAGCCTTTTATTTGACTGTATTGATATTGGTATAGAAAGCACCTATATATAGAAACTTGTTAACGACCATATAGATGGCTATTCATAACTGCCCTTAGTCCCCATCTATCTAGTGTTAATAGACATTTTTTGCTATAATAGCTGACTTTATAATATTACTTAATGGCACTTCGTTTATTAAGACTTAGCTAAGAAGCTGCTGCTTTGAGCCTTGCCTTTAAGTAATACCATCTCTTACAACATATCATAGTAATTAGATATAATTGACGCAGTCTTACGGTTATATGATTGATGGTTGCAATCATCACTGCCAACGGACGCAAAAAGGTGAATAGATTATGGTAGCGATTACTTTACCCGATGGTAGCGTAAAAAACTTCGAAGGTAATACAACGGTCATGGAAGTGGCGCAAAGTATTGGGACAGGGCTTGCTAAAGCGACTGTCGCTGGACGTGTGGATGGTCAATTGGTAGATGCGCATGACCCTATCGCCCATGATGCCAAAGTTGAAATCGTTACACCAAAAGATGATGACGGTGTCGATATCATTCGCCATTCTTGTGCTCACCTATTAGGCCATGCCGTTAAGCAGTTATATCCTGATGTGAAAATGGTGATTGGTCCCATTATCGATGATGGTTTTTATTATGACATCTATAGCGAAACGCCTTTTACGCCTGAGCATATGGCAGCCATTGAAAAACGCATGATGGAGCTCATCAAGCAAGATTATGACGTTATCAAAAAAATAACGCCACGTGCTGAAGTCATTAGAATCTTTGAAGAACGTGGTGAAGAATATAAGCTTAAGCTGATTAATGATATGCCAGGCGAAGAAGCCTTTGGTCTATATCATCATCAAGAATATGTGGATATGTGCCGTGGTCCGCATGTACCAAACACCCGCTTCTTAAAAGTCTTTAAACTGACCAAAATGTCAGGTGCTTATTGGCGCGGTGATGCCAAAAATGAACAGCTTCAGCGTATTTATGGTACAGCATGGGCGGATAAAAAAGATTTAAAAGCCTACATCCAGCGTATTGAAGAAGCCGAAAAACGTGACCATCGTAAAATTGGTAAAGCGTTAAATCTATTCCATATGCAAGAGCAAGCGCCAGGTATGGTGTTTTGGCATGCCAATGGTTGGACGATTTATCAAGTACTTGAGCAATATATGCGTAAAGTGCAGCACGATAATGGTTATGAAGAGATTAAAACGCCGCAAATTGTCGATCGTAGCTTGTGGGAGCGTTCTGGACATTGGGGCAACTATGCGACCAATATGTTTACCACTTCGAGCGAAAATCGCGATTATGCGGTAAAACCAATGAACTGTCCTTGTCACGTGCAAGTCTTTAATCAAGGCTTAAAATCTTACCGTGACTTGCCATTACGTATGGCAGAGTTTGGTTCATGCCACCGAAACGAGCCATCAGGTTCGCTCCATGGTTTGATGCGGGTTCGCGGTTTTACTCAAGATGATGCTCATATCTTTTGTACACAGTCGCAGATTCAACAAGAAGTCGCTGATTTTATTAAGCTGACCCTTGCTGTTTACGAAGATTTTGGTTTTGATAATATCATTATGAAACTATCGACTCGTCCTGAAAAACGTGTCGGTAGCGATGAGTCTTGGGATTTTGCAGAAAAAGCATTAGCCGATGCATTGGATAGTTCCGGTCTTGATTGGGCTTATCTACCAGGTGAAGGTGCATTCTATGGTCCCAAGATTGAATTTAGTCTAAAAGATTCATTGGGTCGCGTATGGCAGTGCGGTACTATTCAGGTTGACCCGAACATGCCTGAGCGTCTTGATGCCGAATTCGTCAATGAGCAAAACGAGCGCGAAGTACCTATTATGTTGCACCGTGCCATCTTAGGTTCATTTGAGCGCTTTATCGGTATCTTGATTGAGAACTATGCCGGTTGGATGCCAGTATGGCTAGCGCCGCAACAAGTAGTAGTCATGAATATCACAGATAAACAGGCAGATGCGTGTGAAAATGTGGTCAATGAGTTGAAAAAATCAGGCTTGCGCGCCATTAGTGACTTGCGTAACGAAAAGATTGGATTTAAGATACGAGAGAAAACATTAGAACGTATTCCCTATATGCTAGTATTAGGGGATAAAGAAGTCGAATCAGGCAGCGTTAACGTTAGGACTCGCGAAGGCGAAAATCTGGGCGTGATGAGTGTCGCTGAATTTATCACATTAGTAGAAGCAGCTGTTGCCGAAAAAGGCCGACAGATCCCAAAAATAGATCAGGAGTAATACCTATTAAACAGTCAAACCGTTTGAACATTAATGAAGATATCAGTGCCAAAGAAGTCCGTCTGGTCAAAGAAGACGGTGAACAAATGGGCGTGGTCGATATCGACACCGCGATGAAAGCGGCACGTGAAGACAGTCTAGATTTAGTAGAGCTGGTTCCCGAAGCCAAACCGCCAGTATGTAAAATCATGGATTATAAACATTTCCTCTATGATCAGAAGCAAAAGGCGAAAGAAGCTAAAAAGAACCAAAAGCAGACTCAGCTAAAAGAGATGAAGCTACGTCCTAGCACTGAAGAAGCCGATTATCAGGTTAAATTGAGAAAAATCGTTAGCTTCTTAGAAGATCAGGATAAAGTTAAAATTAGCATCCGTTTCCGCGGACGTGAAATGGCCCACCAAGAAATTGGTCGCAAGCAACTTGATCGTATCATTGAAGATACGGCTGATATCTCAAACGTCGAACAGTATCCTAAGATGGAAGGTCGTCAAATGGGTATGCTGTTAGGACCTACTAAGAAGAAATAGACTTTTCAATCGTCTAGTCTTAGTAGTGGCTGTGTTTATATAGATATTCATGATTTCCCACCACCAATATGCTACGGCGTATTGGTGGTTTTTAGTATGTAGGGCTTAATAAGCATATTTATAGTTAATTATGACACTTGTACCTCTTTGACTATCTTTAACCTTAAATATATGAAGCCGACAGTGCTTTACAAAACCCATCTTCTCAACCTTTTCATTACACGGTAATCTAAAGACCTACTCTATCTTTATGAATCATAATTTCAATAAAAACAATTAAACTGATAAAAATAATCCATGCCTCGACTACAAATGTCGCTGATAAAAATATAACCTCTTTTAGATATCATAGGAAGCCTTATGCAAGAATTAACCCCACCTATTAACACCTCTACACCAACAATTACTCTAACCGCGCCAGAACCCGTTAAAGAGATACAAAAAAGTGAAGCAGATCAGATGGTCAAGTTAGATGACAGCGATATTCCAGAGCTTGATGCCAAAGTCGATGCTTTTGTCGATCATGTTATCAACAACTCTGTACACAGCTCTGAATTTCAACAAAACGTCCAATCTATTCATAATTTGGGTAATAAAGAAATCCGTGAATCGGCGCAAGTGTCTAACCGTATGTTAGAGCTACCCGCTAAGAGCCTGAATGACAGCTTATTTGATAACTCCCCTATTGCAAAATCATTGACGGAGCTGCGCGGTATCGTCGAAGATTTGGACCCCAGCAAAAAAGAGCTGACCAGCTCACGTAAGCTATTTGGCTTGATTCCATTTGGTAATAAAGTACAAGACTATTTCCGTCAGTATGAGTCAGCGCAATCTCATATTAATGCGGTAGTAACGAGCCTATATAATGGTAAAGATGAGCTGCTCAAAGATAATGCGATGATTGAGCAAGAAAAAATTAATATGTGGGAGCTGATGCAATCGATTCGCCAATATATCTATGTGGGTAAAAAAATCGATGAGCAGCTCGAGCAAAAAGTCTATGCGATAGAAGCGACTGACCCTGAGAAAGCACGTATTATTAAAGAAGAGATGCTGTTTTATGTCCGCCAAAAAAATACCGACTTTTTGACACAATTGGCGGTAAATGTTCAAGGTTATTTAGCATTGGATACTATCCGTAAAAACAATTTAGAGCTGATTAAAGGGGTAGATCGCGCCACTACTACCACTATCTCAGCCCTACGTACGGCAGTGGTTGTGGCACAAGCCATGACTAACCAAAAACTGGTACTTGACCAAATTACTGCTTTGAATAAAACGACCAGTAGCTTGATTGAATCAACTTCGGCAATGCTCAAGCGTCAATCACTTGAGATTCATGAGCAAGCGACCAGCAGCACTATTGAGCTTGATAAATTGCAAAATGCCTTCAATAATGTCTATGACACCATGGATATGATTAGCAATTATAAAATTGAAGCGCTTGAGAATATGAAGCAAACGGTCAATACCTTGACCACTGAGGTTGATAAAGCTCAAAAATACCTCGATAAATCTAATCAGACCACGGTATTAGAAGTGTCAAAAGAATTGAACATGGAAAAAATAACCAATAAATCAAATACGGTCGATATTGATATTTGATTTAGATAAGCATTCACTTTTAATAAAATTTGACCACTAACGACTACTCGCTATCAAATACAGATAAGACAATTGACCTAAGATATTGGGACGTTGTTCGTGTTAAGATAGTCATTATTAATAATTTAAAAATAGATACGGTAATTTATGAGTTGGAATGATCCAAACGCCTCAAGTGAGGCACAAAAATATGATAACCCGATTCCTAGTCGCGAGCTTATATTAAGCACGATTAATGAACACGGTGAAATCACCCATCAGCAATTGGCAAAAGCCTTTAATATTGCTGATCCTGATCAGTTTGACGCTTTGGGCAACCGCCTAAAAGCGATGACGCGTGATGGACAAGTCAATCGTGACGGTCGCCCTTATCGCTATCGTACGGTCACTCAGCACGACATTGTCACCGGTACAGTAACAGCCCATCCAAAGGGCTTTGGCTTTGTATTATTAAGTGATATGCCTGACCTATTCTTGCATGAAAAACAAATGCGTTGGGTCTTTAATGGCGATACAGTAGAAGCCGTTGGCACGTCAACAGACAACCGCGGTCGTACTGAAGGTCGTATCGTTGATGTCGTTGAGCGTCGTCAAAATCATTTTATTGGTACGCTGGCTCATGATGAAGACGGTTACTGCGTTGAGCTTGGTAGCCCAAATAACCATCAGCCGATTACCGTCACAGAAGACAATGTACAGGCTTTCAATGCTAAGCAAGGCTCGCCGGTAAAAGTTGATATTATTGATTGGCCAAATCAGCATGAATTTGCCACGGGCAAAATTACTGAAGTCTTATCTGATGACAATGATCGCGAACTGATCATTGAGACTACGTTACTTAATTATGATATTCCATCAGAGTTCAGTGAAGCGGCGCTCAATCAAGCAAATGATTATAAAGAGCCGACTGAAAAAGATCTAAAAGGTCGTGTCGATTTACGTGAGTTGCCATTAGTGACGATCGATGGTGAAGATGCTCGTGATTTTGATGATGCTGTGTTTGCAGAAAAGCGTTCTGGTGGTAATTATCGCGTCTTGGTAGCGATTGCGGATGTCAGTTATTATGTGACACCGAACTCGCCACTTGATCAAAATGCTTACGAGCGTGGTACGTCAGTATATTTCCCGCATCAAGTGATTCCTATGTTGCCTGAAGTACTGTCTAATGGTCTCTGTTCGCTGAACCCTAATCTTGATCGCCTCTGTATGGTTGCTGATATTAAGATATCACGTGCTGGTAAAATCACCAGTTATGAGTTTTATCCTGGCGTCATGCACTCGCAAGCGCGCTTGACTTATAATCAAGTAAACGCTTATCTTGAGAATCCAAAAGACAGTAGCGTTCCAAAATCGTTGACAGAGAATAAAGAGGTCAAAAAATCTGTCGATACCTTACATCAACTGTATGAGCTACTCCTCAAAAAGCGTGAAGAGCGTCATGCGATGGAGTTTGAGACCGTTGAAACTTACATTAAGTTCAATGAAAAAGGTGGTATCGAAGCCATCTTGCCTCGTACGCGCGGTGATGCGCAAAAGCTTATCGAAGAGTGCATGTTGCTTGCCAATACCTGTGCAGCAAACTTTGCACTAAAAAACGAGCTGCCTGTGTTATATCGTAATCATGATAAGCCTGATGGCGAAAAGTCGATGCGTATCCATGAATATGCCAAAAACTTTGGTCTAAGCTTCCCAGAAGAAAATCCTACTCAAGCGGATTATCAGCGTATCATTGAAGCGACTAAAGAGCGTCCTGACGCTATCAGTATTCATAGCATGCTGTTACGTTCGATGATGCAAGCAAACTATTCACCTGACAATATCGGTCACTTTGGTTTGGCTTACGACGAGTACAGCCATTTTACCTCGCCGATTCGTCGTTATCCTGATTTAATGTTACATCGTGCGATCAAGGCGAAAGTGACAAATGCCAAACAGCCTGTGATGGATTTTTCATTAGAAGGTGCTGGCATGCAAACCTCAGATACTGAGCGCCGTGCTGAAAAGGCTTCACGCTACGTAGAATCATGGCTCAAATGTCATTATATGAAAGATCATGTCGGCGAAGAGTTCGATGGTGTTGTAACTACCGTCACAAACTTTGGTTTATTTATTACTCTGACGGATTTGTATATCGATGGTTTGGTGCATATCTCAAACGTTGGTGACGATTTCTTTGTTTATGATGAGCAGCAGCAACAGCTTATCGGTAAAGATAGAGGCACAGTGTTTGGGCTGGGCGATTTGGTTAAAGTGAAAGTAGCTGGCGTTAATATGGATCTGCTACAAATTGACTTTGGTTTACAAGCAAAGCTGCAATCTAGTAAAATGAATCAAACTAAGAAAGATCATTCAAACTCTAGTCAGCCAAACCGCAGCTCCACAAGCAAAGATCAGCCAAAGAAATCACCTGCGAAGAGAAGCGGCAGTCGTGGTGGTAGAGGCAGTAGTAAAAAGAGCTAAACTAGCTTGAATCTATAATGTCTCGTCCTAAAATAGATTGATAGTTTTTGCTAAGCCAGATACCCTGAGTATCTGGCTTTTTTGTATTAAGCAGGACATGAATAACCGTCATGTACCTCAGCAGGTGTTCTCATATTTAAACTT
>NZ_CAJHAV010000026.1:0-8153 GCF_904846475.1 Psychrobacter sp. LFX-11D | reverse complement strand
TTAAGGTGACTTTGCCTAGCCCAAATAGTCGATATATCATTAAAGCCAGTTGATCGTAGTCTATCCTCGCTTCGGCAAAAAATCGCTGTAGTCTGCGATAGTGACTGTCGGTCTTGCCACCCTTAGGGAGGTGTCTTGCTATTTTTTTTAAGATTACTGCTTTGAGCAGTAATCAGGGCTATTATCATTAGGCTCAAACATGTGATTCTTGCCTTGTTCATACTCAGGTTTTGAGTTAAAGTTTCACTAAGTCTGTTAAAGTTTGGCATGGTCTATTCGTCTTAAAAATTACTATTATGCCTTTGCTTTAACAGACTTTTTTGTTTTTTTGTCGTGTGCAGAGATAAATTTCTTATTTCTTGGATTGTGTTGCTAACTTTATGAATTTACTGATGTTGAACTGGGCGGTGCTACACCCGAAGTAACCCATCCCAACTAAAATAATTCTGCGTCAAACGATCTCAGCTCATACTCCAAGCACGATTTGGCAAATAACAACCACTCAATGCAATTTTAGATTTGCCGTATTTGGCTTGGATCGCTTCAAAGGCTTGCATGAGATTTTCGTTTTTTTCATGTTGACTATGGTTGCTGGCAGATCGCTTAGAAAAGTTGGGTGTGGAAGTGGTTAATAAAGAGATGTCGAGACAGTGTATTCAAGACCGTAAGTTAATTACAGGAGATAGTCCTTTGGCATCGAATACCTTGGGTAAAATGGCAGCACAAACGCTTTTGGCCGAGGTTCAGTAGTTATATTTTCTTCAATCAAGAGCGCCGTGGCGCTCTTTTTTATGTCCAATTTGCTTGTTAAAAGTTCGATTTTTTAAGCTTGGAAACTGATCTTGAATGTGGATCAAAGATTAAAATTAAGCACTCATTTGTTCCAACCAAACTGTTTAAAAATCGCATGGCCTTGTGCAGAGCTTAAAAACGTAATAAAACTTTTTGCTTCAGGATTTTTTAGACTGTGTTGAGTTAGTGCAACACCTGCATCACGGTAAATCACCAGTTCAGGTTCGATCGGGATAATTTGCCCAATGTCTGGATTACTGACTCCCCAAATATTAAACACCAACCATGCATCATAGCTGCTGTCAGTTTCCCATGCTTTTTTCGCTGTGCCTGTATTGGGTGCATACATGGCGATATTTTTACGGAAGGATTTTGTGAGCTGAATGTTGCCCGTTCTACCTGCAATATCTTCCCACATGCCGACTTGGCCTGCGCCATGGGTGACCAAAACTTTAGTGTTTGGCCTGCTTAGATCTTTAAATCCTTGAATATGTTTGGGATTGCCTTTTCTGACTAAAATGGCAGCAGGGCGTAGGTAAATAGGCTCAATCGAGTCCTTTACGATTTTGTCGGCAAATAAGCTTTCGAAATCAGACATCATGGCTTCCGAACCACTATAGATGACGTCGGCATCAAGCTTGGCTTTGTCGCTCCATTGTGAAGTAGGGCCCGCGGTTACATGGACATCAATCCCTGTTTTATTTTTAAATTGTTTCGCTGCTTCGTGCATCGCTGGTGCTGGTCCACCTGGACCATAGACATTAATTGCCGCTATAGCATTCATTGATAAAAAGCCCAGCATGAGCGGAAAGATATAGTGGCTGAGCTTATAATTTTTTGACATTTTTATTCCCTTTATTGATATGTGAATGTTGATAATATTTGTTTTGCTGATGTATTTAAATATTTATATTATTTTTTTTGTTAAAGAGTTTTTTAAATATTAGCGCGATTTTCTTACTTAAATTTAAGTTGTAGAAAGACAGAGACATGACGGAATTTTTAATGCACTTACTCTAAAGAAACTATCAGTGAGCGTAGTGAACTCTTTTTAACTGTAGGGGACGCTTTTGCCAAAGTCTAAGGATGAGGCCAGAAAATTGGAGCGACAGCTAAGTTGCTGGGGGAAGTTGAATTGTAAGGTCGGACTAGGAATAAAAAGAGTGCATCGGCGCTCTTTTTATCGTTTTGACACTATTAATTAGTAGTCAAAGCTAAAGTGTTCAGCGGCCAATGACGTCATGGTTTTTGAAGGATTGACCATTCTTCAGCATGACCTTGAGTGCGCGGTAACATGCGTTCAAAGTAGAAGTCAGCCAGAAAATACCATTACGCACAAAGTTTAGTTAAGGCCAAAAAATAACGAATGTTTGCTAGGTGAACCGTACCGGGTTTGGAGACCCTCCGACATAGTGTCGTCTAGCCCTGCTTTAACACCCGATAAACCGTAGCTACCCCAACACCAACCGCCTTAGCGATCTCCTCTTTTGTCATATTGCCTTGACTGTCTAATTCTCTAATACGATTGTGTTTCGTTGTATTAGGCTTCTTACCGGAGGGCTTATAGCCACTGTTAGCCAATCCCTGCTTGATACGCTCTCTACGCTTGTCGTTATCAAGCTTTGCCATCGTTGCTAATAAGTCGATCAGCATATGGTTAATCACTGTTAGGATCTCACCTGTCATGCCTTTACTTACCGTATGCGTAGTTGGTAGATCAGCCACCACCAATCGCAAGCCCTTGTCTTTGATGCGCTGCTTTAGAATTGCAAAATCATCTTGAGATAGCCTGCTTAATCTGTCCACGCTTTCAACCAGCAGAATATCGCCTTGATCAGCGTCTTTTAATAGCTTAGCTAATACTGGCCTATCGAGCTTTGTACCACTGAAATGCTCAACGTACTCAACATGTTTAACGTTATAGCTTTGGCTAAAGGTAATCAAGTCAGACAAGGCTCTCTTAGCGTCTTGATCCTTAGTGCTGGCTCTCACATAAATACGAACGGTCATAACGCGACCTCTATTACTTAGACTTAATAATTAATGTTCATTGATAATAGCAAGATATTACTATCATTTAATTTTAGAAACAAGTCTAATGATAGCTAAGTTATCGTTTAGAAGTTTTATGTTTTAGGTATAGTCTATTGATAGAAGAAAAGCACAGCAACCAACCCTATAATTCAAAAGTCTGCTATAGATGGTTCGATGTTAACAGTCTGTTTTAAGCAGTCTGTTAATAGGTTAGAAGGGCAAAATAACTAGTTCCCTTGGGGTATGCCCAAAACATATATGCTTAATACTATTAAAAAAATAGAACCCACTTAATCAGATCAGTAACGATTCTAATTAAGCGAATTTAGTGCCTATCATGGGTGCAATGATTTGCCAAAGTGATTGTTTGATATCTTAGCGAATCAAAATGACTGGCGACAGCGTCTTAGCAATGATCTTTGTCGTAGTACTGCCAACAAATAGCTGTTGGAATTTAGAATGGCCATAAGCACCAATGACAATAATATCGACCGCATTTTGCTGCTGAAAAGCCAATAATCCATCAACAGCATCAGAGGCAGTTAAATGATGCGCTTCTACTGTAAAGCCTGAAGTTGTTAATTTCTCGGTAGCCATTACTAAACTGTGTTTGGAGGTCGCATCATCATTACCTATCATGACGATATGCCCTTGCAGACCTTTTAACAGTGGACTTTTCGCAATCATATCAACGGCTTTAATGGCTGTTTTACTGCCATCAAATGCTATCATATAAGAATTGGGCGTTTTAAACTTCTCTGAGCAAATCAACACTGGCACGCTGGAAGCGCGCGCCACAGTTTCGATTTGACTACCGATATTGATTCGGCTGTCTTTGTGATCTTCGCCGCGTCGTCCCATAACGATGACACGATTTTTGCTATTGAAGTGCTCAATCGCTGGCAGCAGTTTGCCGTGACGTTGATAGATTTTCACATCCACGCCATTAAAGCTACTTTGAATGTGGCTTTTTGCATCTTTCACCAAAGCATTACTATAGCTATTAGCGACTTTTGCTCTTTGCTCATCCAGTTGCGTGAGTTCTTCTAACAGAAACTGACGACTATTAATACCTATCGCGCCTGATAAATCACGTCTGTTTGAAGCAGGAATGTCACTAACGTGTAGTAAGCCTATTGGTAGATTTAACCGGCTTGCATACCATGCTGTATAATCACAAACCGATTCCGTTACGGCTGAACCATCGATACACGCTAAAACATGCTGTTCTGTGTTCATAATTTGTCCTTAAATTTTAATTTGGAGTGTCCACTTCACCAAAACTAATAGGCTTGATAGACACTATCGTTAGTAGACGTTATTAATGAGCACCTAAGCTTTGATCGGCATCAGGTTTGTCATGAACGCCGAATTTTTCTATCATCGCTTGGCTTGCTTCATTCAGACCGATTAGTTCAACCTCAGTACCTTCACGGCGAAACTTAATAATCACCCGATCAATCGCGGCAACGGCTGTCACATCCCAGAAATGCGCTCTTGACACATCAATGACTACTTTAGATATAGATTCTTTTACATCAAATGACTCAATCAAACGCTCTGCTGATGAAAAAAATACTTGACCATTGACGAAGTAATAGCGCGTTCGTTCTGCTTCATCTAATTGCGTATGCACGCTCATATAGCGTTCGATTTTACTGGCAAAGAATAAAGCTGATAACAGCACACCAATTAATACGCCATATGCTAAGTTATGAGTCGCAACTACCACAGCAACGGTGGTAATCATAACGATGTTACTTTGCAGCGGCTTGGTCTTAAGCTCCTTAAAAGAACCCCAGTTAAACGTACCAACTGAGACCATAATCATTACCGCGACTAATGCTGCCATTGGAATGATCTTTAACCAATCGCTTAAAAACACCACTAGTAGTAATAAAAACACACCTGCAACCAAGGTAGATAAGCGCGTATAACCGCCTGATTTGACGTTGATGATCGACTGACCAATCATCGCACAGCCTGCCATACCACCAAAAAAACCGCTTACGACGTTCGCAATCCCTTGACCTTTACATTCTTGCGTACGATCGCCTTTGGTATCAGTCAAATCATCCACAATGGCCATGGTCATCATAGACTCAAGCAAACCAACGATAGCGAGACTGATGGAATACGGCAAAATAATCAGCAAGGTGTCTAGATTCAGAGGAATATCAGGTAGCAAAAATATCGGCAAGGTATCCGGCAGTTGTCCCATATCGTTGATGGTACGTGCTTCTGCACCTAAGAAAATAGCGATCGCTGTCACCAATACAATACTGACCAGCGGTGAAGGAATCATCTTACCGATTTTGGGAATGTACGGATAACCATAGATAATGATTAAGCCCAGCGCCACCAGACCATAGACGTGGACTAGATTTGAGCCTGCTTGCGGCATAAGCTCCGGAATCTGTGACATAAAAATCAAAATAGCCAAGGCATTGATAAAGCCAAGGATGACAGATTGCGAAACGTACTTCATCAAATTACCCAGCTTCAAAAAGCCAAAGATAATCTGTATCACCCCTGTCAAGACACTGGCTGCTAGCAAATACTGCAAACCATGCTCTCTCACCAGCGTGACCATGAGTAATGCCATCGCGCCGGTTGCGGCTGAAATCATCGCCGGACGTCCGCCAACGAAAGCAATCACTACGGCAATACAAAATGAGGCGTACAATCCAACTTGGGGATCAACACCGGCAATGATCGAAAAAGCAATGGCTTCAGGGATAAGGGCTAGAGCGACAACCATACCAGCTAGGACATCGCCTCTAACATTGGATAACCAATGTTCTTTAATAGTAGTTAACATGTTTAACTCAGTTTTTATGAACTGCTTTAGTCTGTCAATAATCGCGATATCTAAGATAAGAGGTATCTAAAATAAAAGGTCTGACACACTCTCAGCTAGGCATAATGCCTACCAATCAAGGAATGTGAAAATGTGAAACATCATATTTAGCGAGTTATTGTCATAAATTGCTTTTAATAGCTTGTTTATAATGACTCAATAGATAAATCGATTATAGATACAAACATTAAAGCAGTGCGTGTGCACAGGAAAAAGCGTAAAACGCTCTATGACAGAAATTGCTATAGGGAGCAATTATTTACTTAGGAGGGGGTCAAACAGTTAAGGCGGAATATTCATCTTTGTAGTAAACGACTTATTTAGATTAAAGGAGTAATATTTCTCGTAATTATAACATACATAGCACCAGTCAATAAAAATATCTGGCTATTATCCGCATAACGGGGGTTATGCTAAATCAAAAATAACTCAATATACCTATAAAAAGTCACTGCATGTACACAACGGAGTACATTCTCATAATTTTAATATCTTGATTTACTAGTGCATATAGCACACAGACAAAGGATCAAGTCCTCACTAGGGAACCGAACCAGTTAGAGCGCCTGATTGGTTCACAATAGGCATACCCTTATTGAGCTGTTTCCTACTAAAGTTTATTTACCTGCCCTAAGAACAATATAGCATCGGTTTTATTGTCTTTAATCATAAACATAAAGGGATGGTCGGCTGTAATTTCGGCTTTATGAGTCGCCATAACAAGTTGTACACCAATCCCCGTTGCTGCTGCGGCAACCGTGCCTTTTTCGTCAACTTCAACCACCGCTTTATGGATAACAGAATCTACTTTTAACGGTAGCTTGTCATTGAACAAGCTGTAGTTAGCACGACTATCAAAAGCGATGGGCATTCCCATATTGGCCAGTATCGGCTTCATCGAATAGCTTTCTTGTAACTTAAACTTAGGCATCACCAAAAAAATCTCTTGGTTTTCAAGTTGTTTAGTCCACTGACTGACTTGATTACTATTCAAGTCGGCCACCAGCTTTTGAATAGCAGCAGGCTCTTTTGACTTGGGTAGGATGATTAGCATCGATAGATCATTGCTTTTATAAGGAAGCTCTACCATTTGTATGTGCTCATTTTCCATATAATCAAAATAAGCTGTTTTATACATCATTTCTTGTGAAGACATGGTTCCGTCTAAGTTATGAAAGGGTCGAGTACCCCCTTGTACCCCAAACGGCTTTGCCCATTCGCTTTTAAAATACACGGCGTTGGTTAGTACAGTGGCTGTAGATGACTCGATACTCCCTTTTGCAAGCAGCTCAGGAATCATCTGCTTGGTATGCTTGGCAATGGTTTTATTAATAATCTGACGTGAAGATTCTGGACTGTTCTTAAAATCAAGGTTAGTCACTTGACCACCATAGTAGCGTTGTACTGTATCTAAGTAAGTCTGACTGGGACTCAAGTCTTGACGCATCCATAAGTTATTAACCGTGCTTAAATCATAATTTGGATTGGGTTTATTGAATTGATTGTATAGTGCAGCGCTATTAGGATTGAGGATAGCTAGTGGCGGATAATGAAAGGTCTTTTGAATTTGTTGCTTCGTTTCCCCTTCTGCTGCGATATAGAGCATTGCCATTGCAGTAGACAAGCTATAGGGTGAGAAAAAGACATTTTTATCTAATTGTTTTGGCTGCTTATTTATTTGCTGATATAGCTCAATAGCAAACTGGTTATTGGCACTAACCACTTGAGAGATACCATCTGCTGTCGCAGCAGAGTCGTCAGCAGCGACATAATCCTTATCAGTCTTTGGGGGCGAAGCGTTCTCAGTCTTGCTTGCTATAGGTTTATTATTCACTACCTGCATCGGCTGGCTATTAATAAGACTGCTATTACAACCGCTCATGGCGATTAAGCTGCCCAAAGCAAACATACCCATAATGAGCTTACTTGTAGACTTTTCATAAACGTATTGATTATTACCTTTCACGATTTTGTATCCTTTCAAAACTCGAATGATATTCTAAGTATATATAAAGGTTTGGCTGAATCCAGTAAACATATGCTAATACTAATTGGAGCATATCTATGAGCACAATATTTAACTACACGGACCTGCTATAAATAACGCTGACTTACAGCCAAAGATTCAAGTCCTCACTATAGTGTATTAAATATAAAAATGTTCTCTGCACACGACAAAAAAATCATCCCCACCCGATTTTCATAGGTTTAGGGGTTAAAAAGCTAACTAACTGTCGAAATACAGTCTTATCATTGTTAAAGAACACCAAGTGAAGGCCCTCAATCAACACATCCAGGCCAAGCGCAAACAAACTGGCTTGAGGTCGAGCGTTTGACTTTAACTTGCGCTTTAACGGCTTATCTTTGTCTTTATAAATACCGACATGATAAGCCCAACAAAATGCTAAGGCGTTCACTGCGACTAATTTACTGACCCGATCAAGATGGGTTAAGTGGGTATCTTCAA
>NZ_CAJHAV010000025.1:0-9203 GCF_904846475.1 Psychrobacter sp. LFX-11D | reverse complement strand
CAACTAAGGTCTTAGTATACTATTGTCTCAGAGTTATGATATCTATTGGCTTCTACTAACATAAGTTAGTTATAGTTTCTACAAGACACATATTTAGTTACATAAAGTAAATAAAATTTATTTATTGTTAAATAAGTCAATATTGTATATATTCCTAATAAGTTTATAAAAGCTGCTTGCAATACTTATCGGCATGAATGTATTTCTAATTATTAAAATAATGTCATCGGGAAGATGATAATAATAAGACAGAGGATTGTCAGCGAGTACCGACCCCTCCTCTTTACACATCATTATTCCATATAATAAATTTAATCGACTGTCTCAATATCTATTGTTGAATGATTAGATTTTGAGCGACTAACCTCGACTCTTATCCTTTAACTTTTATAACAGTCATATCGAGTAATTTATCCTCGGTGTCTGTATCGTTTACACTGGAAAAGTTGGTTCATATTTTGATAATGTTGGGTTACTTATCCTGATTGATCGCTCTGCTTTAGTCTTTCATCTACCGTTTTTATGGTTGTAAGACACTGTTTTCACAATAAGATAAACACTAAAGCCCAGGGACTTGTCAGACTCAGATCAGTGACCTTGTTTTTATGTTAGGCAAAAGGAGTTGTCCTATGGAGAACCACAACGATTCATCAGGTTATTGGCGCGCCAATCTCCGTCTCATTAAAGTCAGCCTCGTCATTTGGGCTTTAGTCTCTTATGGTTTTGGCATCTTGCTACGTCCATTATTGTCAGGTATTAGAATAGGTGGTACTGATATAAGCTTTTGGTTTGCACAACAAGGTGCTCTTATCGTATTTATCGCCCTCATCTTTTTCTATGCATGGCGCATGAATAAACTAGATAAACAATATGGTGTAGACGAGGAATAGCCCTATGAGTCAATTTACGATTAATATCATTTTTGTAGGTCTGTCCTTCGCTTTATACTTCGGTATCGCTTGGTGGGCACGTGCAGGTTCGACCAGTGAGTTCTATGTTGCTGGCGGCGGTGTACATCCTGTTGTTAACGGTATGGCAACTGCCGCTGACTGGATGAGTGCAGCGTCATTTATCTCGATGGCTGGTATTATCGCCACGGGTGGTTATGCTGCATCAACTTATTTAATGGGTTGGACGGGTGGTTATGTTCTACTCGCCATGCTCTTAGCACCTTACCTACGTAAATTCGGTAAATTCACAGTTCCTGATTTTATCGGCGACCGCTTTTATTCTAAAACCGCTGCTATGATTGCCGTTGTTTGTTTGATTATCGCATCAACCACTTATGTTATCGGTCAGATGACCGGTGCTGGTGTGGCATTCTCACGCTTCTTAGAAGTTGACAGTACCACTGGTCTGATTATTGCGGCTGTTGTTGTATTCTTCTACGCCGTACTTGGTGGTATGAAAGGGATTACCTACACGCAGGTTGCGCAGTATGTGGTTCTTATGATTGCCTATACGATTCCTGCCGTCTTTATCTCACTTGAGTTGACGGGTAATCCAATTCCAGGTCTTGGTTTGTTCTCAAACCATGTTGAATCAGGCATTCCTATCCTAACCAAGCTTGACCAAATCGTCGTAGACTTAGGCTTTACCGCTTATACCGCTGACGTACCGAACAAGCTAAATATGGTGCTATTTACGTTATCACTGATGATTGGTACCGCGGGTCTACCTCACGTTATTATTCGCTTTTTCACGGTTCCTAAAGTTGCGGATGCGCGTTGGACAGCTGGTTGGACGTTGGTATTTATCGCGCTCCTATACTTCACTGCCCCAGCAGTAGGTGCAATGGCGCGTCTAAATCTAATCAATACTGTTTATCCACAAGGTGTTGACGCTCCTGCTATCGAATATGATCAACGTCCAGATTGGATGAGAACATGGGAAGAAACCGGTCTTATTAAGTATAACGATTTAAATAACGACGGTCGTATCCAGTTGTATAGTGATAGTGGACTTGGTGCAGCAGAGCTAGCATTGGCTGCCGCTACTACTGATGGCGGCGATGTTGCTGCTGCAACGACTACCGTTGAAAAAGCAAAAGCGGAACATGCTTTAGAGCGTGATGGTGTGTTTGTTGATAGAGGTTGGGCAGGTAACGAGCTGGATGTCAACGCTGACATCTTAGTATTGGCTAACCCAGAAATCGCACAGCTACCAGGTTGGGTTATTGGTCTTATCGCCGCAGGTGGTTTGGCAGCAGCGCTATCTACAGCAGCTGGTCTACTCCTCGCCATCTCATCAGCGATCAGTCATGATTTAATTAAACGTAACCTTAATCCAAATATCACTGATGCAGGCGAGCTAAAAGTCGCACGTATCACGATGGCTATTGCGCTTGTGGTTGCTACCTACTTAGGTATTAATCCACCAGGATTTGCTGCACAGGTCGTTGCATTAGCCTTTGGTATTGCTGGTGCCTCACTGTTCCCTGCATTGATGATGGGTATTTTCTCTAAACGTATTAACAACTTGGGCGCCATCGCTGGTATGCTCACAGGTTTGATTAGCATCTTAGTTTATATCTTCATCTTTAAAGGCTGGTTCTTCGTTACAGGTACAGCAAACTTCCCTGATACTGAAGAGTACTGGTTGTTTGGTATCTCACCATTATCATTTGGTGTGATTGGTGCCTTGCTTAACTTTATCGTAGCATTCGCAGTGTCTTATGCGACTGCGCCACCACCAGCACACATTCAAGAATTGGTTGAAAGTGTACGTTCTCCACGTGGCGCTGGTGCTGCAGTAGATCACTAAGCTTCGATATAAGCTAGCAAATGAAGTGCAAATGACGTATGATTTTTTACAATAACATATCACTCACAGGCAGCAGCTGCTTGTGAGTGATTTTTTTATCCCAATCTGATCATGGGATATTTTTTACATACTATTCGTCCAATCATGATAATTTTACTCACCCCCCTTAAAAGTAAAAATAATGAGAAAGTTAAGCATGAGTGCCATGATAAATGTGCTTAAAAAGGCTGTACACATGATTTTATTTTTAATAATTGATATGAAATGCGCTGATTGCGTTAAGGAAAAGTCTTATGCTTTTTGAGTTTATCGCAACCATAGCGGCTGGGTTTGGTCTAGCTGGGATAGCACTAGTTATCACTCACCTCAGCAAACTTGCAGGTAAGAAAGCGCCAAGATGGCTTATTCCATTATTTGGTGCGATAGGTATTTTTGGCTTCCAAATAAGTCAAGAATATAGCTGGTTTGGTCAACAGCTTGCACAGCTTCCTGAAGGCGTTCATGTCGTCAAAAAAGTTGAAGAAGGTACGTGGTTTCGTCCATGGTCGTACGTTAAACCACAGACGTTACGCTTTATAGCGGCTGATAGCGGACACGCTCGTGCTAACGCTGATAACCCAGAGGTTTACTTGGTCAATCTGTATTTGTTTGAGAGACGTAGAAGTGTACAGCAAGTACCGCAAGTGATCGACTGTGCCGCCCCTGCTCGTGCAGACTATGTACTACAAGAAAAAAACAGTAAGTTAAGTATTGATGAGCATGTGAAACAAACGACTGCTTGGCGTCCATTAGAAAAAAATGATCCGCTATATATCCATGTTTGTATTAATAAAAAATAACTCAATCATTGAAGCCACTGTTAGCTGACTTATCGTTATCTTTATGAATTATTAAAAAGTCTGTCGAAATATATTTGCCGAAAAATAAGGCTAATAACGATTATTCACTTTCGTATAAGCATGTTTAGAATTGGCACCCAACAACAATCCGGCGCATAGACCACCAAAATGCGCCGCAAATGAGATACCTTGCTGCGGTATCAAACCTTGTTTGATCGTCAGCCAATAACCCGTACCCATCACAATGCAAGCAAGTAAATAGCCCCAACGCCTAGCGAACACTGCCCCACCTATCATAAACCCAAGCATCGCAAAACACAGCCCTGAAGCGCCGATATGAATCGTCAGTGGTGAAGCTATTATCCAAGTCATTATACCTGAGGCGATGATAAGCTTAAGAATAGTACGATAAGCGTTATTTTCAAATAAACCAAATAAGAACAAAATCTGCATCAGTGTCAGAGAATTTCCCACTAGATGTGAGAAATTACCATGCATCGTCCATGAGGCAAATACCCCTATCATACTGCCAATATCCAATGTTCTTGGTACGATACCAAAAATATTCCATAGACCAAAAAATACGGTGTCATTAAGAAAAAACATCACCCACATTGGTATCAGTACAAAAGCATATAGACCAAATACTTGCTTAATGCGTACGATTACAAGCGTTGCCAATTGCTGCCACTTCATCTACTGTTTTATCCTTTTTATCTTGTTAAACGCATGTTAATGACTGGTAGATAAAATCGTCGTTTCTACGGGTTTAAAAGATAGCGATGACGCATCTTTATTGGCAGTTAATATACTACTGGCGTGTAATAGTGAGGTTGAATGATAAGGCACTAGCGCTGTTGGTACAAAGCTACGAGCCGCATCGATATGCTTAACTGAATCATCAAAGAAAATATGCGGCGCAAATGTTTTAAGTACTGAAGTCTTTTCAAGCCCTCCTAGAAAAAACGCCATATCAATATCTACGCCCCAATTACGCAATGTTTTTATCGCTCGTAAGTCAGCTGGGGCATTGCGAGCCGTCACCAAGGCTATTTTCATCGGACAAGAATGCAGGCTTGCTGGCAGACGCTCTTGCATTTTGGACAGCTTAATCAATAACTCTGCATAAGGACCTTTTTCTATCGGTAAATCGCGCATTTTGGCTTCACGGTCATGAAAAGCTTGTAACCCTTTTTGCTTATAAAGCAGCTCTCCTGAATCATCAAATAACACTGCATCACCATCGAAGGCAATACGCAACTGCTTGGTATCCAACTCATAAGTATTGACTGGCGTAGCATCCAATATCGCACAGGCACAGATATCTGCATCTGCAACCTGCTGCGCATCTTCAAGATTGGTCGTCAAAAACAAATCTACATTAAAATCTTTGATATAAGGCGCAATAGGGCTGCCAGATATAAAGGCTGAACGCGAAATGGTTAACCCATGTTCACGTATTGCATTAAGGACTTGAATACCTGTATCAGGACTACTCTTTGAGACAATGACCACTTCTACCAAGGGTGCATTGACACCGTCATTCTTATTGTCACAATCATGACAATAATGATTTAAATTCAATAGTGCTTTAATCAGCGGATAACCTGCGCCAATGGTTAACGGGTCATTTTCACGCTCAGCCATATAGTTGCGGAACTCTTTAACGGCATCGCGGGGACGCTGCTGTAAAAGCGATATGAGATGATTCTCAGACTCTGACAAATCAAATAAAGCGGTTGCAGAAATCGCGACTATGAGCGTGTTACTAAAATCGACAGCCATAAATGTTTACTTCTATTCTAAATATTCAAAATGGTAGCGTTTTATTTTACTACATATATAGGCAAGCCGTGTGGCTACTCCTGCTAATCACAACAATCCTCAATATATTTTTTTATGACAAAAAAAAGACTGCAATCGCAGTCTTTTTTAGGTTTCAATCAACACTTAGCTAATATCAGTACCATCATTAATAACAAAGCTTACAATCATAATGACATGATATTTACTGATTTTTCCATCAGTAACCCCTACTTTTTGCTCTTTTATCCAAGCGCCTTCAACATTGTTGACGGTCTTAGAAATCCGCTCAATACCTTGTTGAATAGCATCTTCAAAACTGCTTTCAGAGGTACTACTGATCTCGATATTCTTAGCAATAGTCATAGTATTTCTCGCATCCATGTGATTCTAAAATGAGTGTGTTAAGACAAGCTTATCGTAGAGATGCTGTTTCAAAGCGATGTCTCTCAATTATTCTAGCGTTATACATAGTACGCAACAATGCTCCAGTGTTATTTTATGTAGGAATTAACTTAGTAGCACTAAAGATATCGCTGGAAACGCGACCAAAATGACTAAGCGAATCAAGTCAGAGACAATAAAGGGCATCACCCCCTTGAACATATCGGAAAGCTTAATATGTGGTGCCATTGCCTTAATCACAAAGATATTCATACCCATAGGCGGCGTGATTAATCCAAGCTCTACGGTTAATACTGCAATAATACCAAACCAAACCGGATCATAACCTAACGCAACAATGATTGGGAACACCACCGGAATCGTAATCACCAACATCGCTAGGGCATCCATGAACAAGCCTAACAGAAAGTACATAATCAAAATGCAGATCAATACTATCATTGGGCTAACTGCCAATGAACCAATCCACGTCGCCAAACTATAAGACAAGCGCGATACTGAGATAAAATAGCCTAGCGCTTCAGCACCAAGTAACATAAAGAAGACCACTGCAGAGAGGGCAAGCGTCTCAATTAATGATTGCTTAAGCCCCGTCATTCGCATGCCTTTGGCAAAAGCATAAGCCCATGATACAAAAGCACCAACTGCCGCGCCCTCTGTTGGGGTAAATAACCCAAAGAAAATACCGGCAATAATCACAATAAAAATAAAGCTAAAGGGAATAAGGCCGGTTAGGGAGATGAGCTTTTGTTTCCAAGAAGTAGGCTCTCCGCGCTGGGCCAAATGCGGCTTCCAGCGCACCATGATCATGACCGTGATTGAATACATCACCATGCCAAGCATCCCCGGCAAGAAACCAGCGATAAACATATCACCGACAGACTGCTGGGTTAGGATGGCATAAACCAGCAGTGCAATACTGGGCGGAATCATGATCCCCAAAGTACCACCAGCGGCTAAAATACCGCAGGCAAAGCCTGGCTGATAACCGTACTTCTCCATTTGTGGCAATGCTACTTTGGTCATGGTAGACGCAGTCGCCAATGATGACCCTGAAATGGATGCAAAGATACCGGATGAACCAATACCAGCAATACCTAGACTACCCCTAACACCACCAAAGATAGTTCGAGTAGCATCAAATAACTTCCCCGCCATACCAGAATGAGAAGCAAAGACACCCATAAGTATGAACAATGGAATAGCACTAAAATCATATTTCGCTAAAACATCAACAGGTAAGTCTTTGAGCATCTGCACAGCACCAATCGGTGCTGTCACGGCACCAAAGCCAACCAAACCAACACCAAGCATCGCAAGTGCAACAGGAACACGCAGCATGACCATCGCAATCATACATAACAAACCAATGGCACCAATAATTTCTGGACTCATGCGCCTGTCTCCTCAGCGTCAAAGAACTCGCCTGTTTTAAAGATGTTGATGGATTCGATCAATGAGCGAATGGCAAGTAAAACGCTTAAGAAGGCACTAATAGCGTAAATGGGCATCATAGATATTCGAAGGTCTTGGGTGACTTTGCCGTACTCTATTGCATCAAAAGCGCTTTCATAGAGACCCCATGCGAACACGATACCAATGATAAAGAACCCCATCATAAAGGTGCCCATCATGTAACCTTTAACGGCTTTTGACATCTTTTGTGTGAATACATCGACAATAATTTGTGAGCGTTCAACAAAAGCAGCAAAAGCACCAAGTAAAGCAAAGAGCATGAAGTAAGAGACAATCTCAACACTGCCTTTGACCGTAAATCCAAACTCACCACCGGTGAGCTTGAATACATAGCGGGCAATAACATCTAGCATGGTGGTCAGTACAATGATAATGAGACTGATACCACCAATGAATTGACATAACCTTGAAATGAGGATGCTCAGTTTAACTAAAAATACCATGCGAAACTCCTTTAGGTTAGACCTTACAGGCTGCACTGGCGGCTTTTGCTTTAGCATAAACGCCATCTGCATCTAGACCTAGCGCTTTAACATCAGCAAGATATTTATTGGTGCCTTTCTCAAGCGGTCCTTTCCAGTTAGGATCATTCAATGGATCAGGGATTTCAACGATTTCATCACCTTTTTTCCTAGCTGCTTCTATTGCCATATCATCATGTTTATCAAATACTTCACCAACCTTATTGGCAAGCGCCATACCTGAATTTTTATCCAGTACCTTTTTCAAATCATCCGGTAAACTCTCATATTTATCTTTATTCATAGTCACCATAAGCGCTGAACTATAAAAAGGAATATTGGTATGGTATTTGGTAATTTCGTCAATTTTAAAGGCGGTAACAGCTTCCCATGGAAAACTTAAACCATCAACGACGCCGCGTTGTAAAGAAGTATACATGTCATTGGCAGGCAAACCGACTGGTGAGGCACCCGCACTTTCAATAATGTCGCCAGCAACCGCAGAAGGACGACGAATACGCATACCTTTCATATCTTCAGGTGTACGAATTAATTTGTTCGTTGTATGCAACGCACCCGGTCCAGCACCATACATAAACAACATATGCGTATCTTCATATTCACCAGCTAAAGTACCATCTTCGTATAGAGTTTGGAGCATACAACCCATCTGAGTCGCTGAGTTTGATAAACCAGGAAGCTCAGTAATCTGAGTTAAAGGAAAGCGACCATTGGTATAGCCGTGTGCTTGTGAGCCAATATCTATCGTGCCTTTGGCAGCAGATTCATAAGTAACGTCTGCTTTAGCAAGACCAGCTGAAGGATATAACTCTACTTTTAAACGACCATTAGAATCTGCTTCTATTTGCTTAGCCCAAGGTTCAAAGACCTCTGTACTGATAGATGAGGTTGCTGGCCAAAAATGAGAAAAGCGCAATGTGGTTGTTTCTTGAGAAGTTGCTGCAGAAGCATCAGTACTATCAGAAGCTTGATTAGAACAACCTAGAAGGCTAATAGCTGCTAATGCACCTATTGAAAAAAGAGGAGCTAACTTCATTATCAATTCCTTTTGATAACCATGGATAGGGTATGAGTATTTACTAATAAGTTAATTATAAGGTCAATTTCCGTATAGACTCTATAAATGCTTTTAATTAACTAAAGTTGAAATACTCTTTAAAATTAGCAGCTATAACGATATAAGTCAAATCATTTTAAATGAATAACAAGTAATATATTGAATATAAGGTATAGCGATTTTCATAACAGAAAAAGCTTATTTGAGCCTTTCAACTACAAATAAACCCACCCCCAACCAAACTCCAGCCAAAAGAAAACCCCCAACGAATTAACGTTGGGGGTTATCTAGGAATAGAGAGCTGACGATGACCTACTCTCACATGGGCGAACCACACTACCATTGGCGCGACGATGTTTCACTTCTGAGTTCGGGAAG
>NZ_CAJHAV010000024.1:0-11356 GCF_904846475.1 Psychrobacter sp. LFX-11D | reverse complement strand
TCAGCAAAAATCCACACAAGTTGTTCTTTAGTTATGCTTTTAAATAATGTCTCTAACTGTCGTCCAGTAAGAGTATTCTTACTAAATATGCTAAACCAATCTGGCTTATCCTATTTAGCGAGCTGACAATCATATCATGTTTTAATAGTCTGTCAACTTCTTTTCTTAATTTGTTTCTTTAAGTTAACTGGTTAGTTATTGTGTAATCACACAGTAGCTGCTTCCGGTTCGTCTTAATGAGGTGCGTATTATAGACGCTTTAATTAGTAAGTCAAGAAGTAAATTATTTTAATTTGAGTTAACTTAAAAGTAATTTTTTCGGTTGGCTAAATTTTCTAAGCGATAAACCACTCTCAATCCGCCTTCCCTTTCAACTGGAGGGCAGTATACTCTGTTTTAGTAGGGGGTCAAGGGGCTTTGCCCGATATTTTGGCGATTATCTACCCTTATCATCAATACCATCTATTTATCAGTCAGTTAGGGTTGAAAGTACTTTTACTTTTACCAAAATCAATTCTTGTCCTTAGTTGGTGCTTATATATAGCCTCATAGCTTCTTCTATATATAACACTTTTATAGCTTACCTATCTTTTTGAAGAAGTCTTTATAAGCAGAGACTTTTTTATCTAATGCTAAAGGATAGGCGCGCGAGGTAGAAGGCAGTCTATATAAGGTTAAACTATTAACATCAGCTTTTTTATTATCTTTATCCTGCCACTTATAAGGATAGCCCATACTTTGATTGGTCTTGGGATGCTTTGATTTGGCAGGTGGTTCAGCTAATAAGTTCAGTAAGACCTCTGTTGCCTTACCACCAGTCGTGAATAGCGCCTGTACTTTCGGTACTTGCGGCAAAATTGTGTCTAGATCGACAGTGGTCACGACCGTAAGGTCTTTATCAGACGCATTGCCTGTTTCGCGAATTGCTTGTACTACCGTGGGACAAGAGGCAATACCACGCTCAAACATAAAGGCTCGAATGCGCTCAGGATCAAAGCGTTTCTCCTCCCCTACTCTAAAATAATCCGCATCATCAAAAAATACGCGTCCATAAATGCGCCACATGTCATTTTGAAAATTGGGATAATGGAACCTCATTGCCCATTTATCGGCAGTGGGTGGAAAACTGCCCATCATCATGACGGTGGCATCAGGTGGTAGGACAGGACCAAAAGGATGGGTTTCGATATTTGCGCTATCGGTCTTTAATTTCTGTGTCCACACAAAGTCGTTAGCAGCTTTTTGTGGATGGGTGGGATTATTCAGTGAGGTTTTGGTCATAAGATTCTTCATCAGAAAAGCGGTTTTTTTGCTATCATAGCAGGGTTAAACACTACTTCATTTGTTATAGCGCTATATAGTCAAACATAGTCGGCTTAAATAAAACCGATCTCATTGTAAATGCCTTTGGCTTACTTTTTGTTAAAGTATTAAGCTTACTATTGATTGGCCAAATATAGGGTTGAAGTGCAGTAAGTGTTTGTATCTTTTATACTAATCAAGCATTAGACCAAAAAACCAAGAGAATACTTATGAGCGACTTAAAAATCACTGTTATCGATCACCCGTTAGTCCGTCATAAACTCAGCCTTATGCGCGAAAAAGACTGTAGTACTTATAAGTTTCGTACATTAACCAAAGAGCTTGCGCGCTTGATGGCGTATGAAGCTAGCCGCGATTTTGAAATTGAAACCTTTCCGATGGAAGGCTGGTGTGGTGAAATCATTGGTGAGCAGATCATCGGTAAGACGGCAACTATCGTACCGATTTTACGTGCAGGTATTGGCATGCTTGATGGGGTGCTCGATTTGATTCCTACAGCAAAAATCTCTGTCGTTGGTTTACAGCGTGATGAAGAAACCTTACAACCGGTGCCGTTCTTTGAAAAGTTTGTCAGCCATATGGACAAACGCCCAGCCCTTATCATTGACCCAATGTTAGCCACTGGCGGCTCTATGGTTGCAACTATCGAAATGCTTAAGAAAAACGGCTGTACCAATATCAAAGCCTTGGTATTAGTTGCGGCACCTGAAGGGGTCCGTGTAGTCAATGAAGCACATCCTGACGTGACTATTTATACTGCTGCATTAGATAGTCATTTGGATGAGCACGGTTATATTATTCCAGGTCTGGGCGATGCGGGCGATAAAATCTTTGGTAAGCAATTATTTAATAAGTAAGCCAGAGCAGATAAACTAAGACAAGCTGTCGTCTCAAACAACATGACATATGTACAAAACATCAATGATAAGGATATAAGATGAACGTATTGATTACAGGGGCAAGCGCGGGTTTCGGTAAAGCGCTGGCTGAGCGTTTGATTGCCAAAGGTCATCGCGTGATTGGCTGTGCCAGACGCTTAGACAAACTCAATGTTTTAGCAGAAACTTTGGGCGAGACGTTTTTACCTGTAGTCATGGATGTGAGTGATACAGCGTCTATCCCGCAAATCATTGCGGATTTGCCTGCTGATTTTAAACAAATCGATGTCTTAGTAAATAACGCTGGACTGGCACTCGGTACAGAGCCTGCGCACAAGGCTAGTCTTGATGATTGGATGCGTATGACCGATACCAATATAAAAGGTCTCATGGCGCTAACTCACGCGGTCTTGCCAGCCATGGTCGCACGTGATAGCGGTTATATCATTAATGTCGGCTCAATTGCCGGAAGTTGGCCTTATTTTGGTGGTAACGTCTATGGCGCGACCAAAGCCTTTGTCAAACAGTTTAGCTTAAATTTGCGTGCGGATCTCATCGGTACGCAAGTGCGCGTGACCAACCTTGAACCGGGTAATGTCGCGGGTACTGAGTTTTCAAACGTGCGTTACCACGGCGATGACGATAAAGCTGCTCAGGTTTACGACGGCTTTAAAACCATGACCGGCGATGATATCGGCGATATTTTATTATGGTTGATTGAATCGCCTGCCCATATTAATATCAATCGCTTGGAAGTCATGCCTGTCGCGCAAACTTATAACGGACTAACAATTGCTAAGCAAGACTCTTAAAATTTTAGCTGACTGTTTGGCCTATTAACGTAATTCATAAGACCGAAGCAATATAGATTCCTCTATATTGCTTCTTTTTTTGCTACTGACATTCTCTTCATTGACCAAGCGCAACTCTTGAAAATCTAAAATCAGTACTTCATTACGCAAGCGCTCGCTAGTGCGTTTATTGTGCCGTATCGGAAATCCTAAGACTTGTTTACCTTTAATCACTATCTGATTGATAATCGTGGTCGAATTATTGATGGTAGCTTTTTCACTTAGCTTCTGAGCATTAATGATGGCGGTAACAGGATTAACAGTTGTAATTAACACCTTTGTCTGACGCACACTTTTTGGTAAATCCCCTGCAAAAAACAATACCTGCTCTAATGGTAAATACTGCGCGTGACGCATCAATTCCTGACGAAACAGCGAAGGCATATCAATATTGAAACTGTCTTCTGTTTGCTGAGAGAACGCCGTAAAATTACGATGTAAATAACGTCCAAACACGCTGCTATTAATCCAGTCTTGATAAATATCATTGGCTAGCAATTGCTTGGTGAAAGCATCGGCGTCTAGTGTGGTATCTGCTGTTAACATCTCCATCAATAATGCCTGTGGACTAGCAAAGTTCTGCTGCTGCCAGATTTGCGGATATAGGCTGCTATCAAGCAATGGCAAATTTGACTTGTTCATACCTTAATATCCTTATATTTTACTTGCCGACGTTTGATTCGATTGATCACAGTCTATGACAAGTCGCTACTTTTACCGCTCAACTGCTTTTAACCCTAAACAGCTTTTATGTTATGGTCAGTTACCTATTTTAATATAGCAGTCTTTTAGAAATGAGATAAAGACTTTTGGTACGATACATTTTGGCTAAATCGACTTGGTAAAACCGCTTAATGAAAACAAGGTGCATTGCCTTATGAAGAGAAACTTAATCAAACTGCCTGCTAACTATCAGTTGAAAACAATTGATATTGCTTTGACTGACGGTACGTTGCTACCAGTGTCAGTGATAGGAAATGGTAAACCCATGCTGCTCTTGCATGCCTATGGTATGGATGCGCGTGAGTTTTTGCCGTTTATTTTACCCTTAGTTGGCAAATACGTATTTTATCTACCGCATTTGCGAGGGTTTGGGGCGGCAAAAGATATTAAGCTAACCCAGTTTGATTTTGTGCGTCAGTATGCCGATGATATCAGTGTCGTCATTGAGCAAATTTGCTTGGCGCGCAATATAGAATCCTTGCCAGTTGCCGCCATCTCGATGGGTGCGCAAGTGATGTGGGCGTATTTTGAGCGTTATGGTAGCGAAAGAGTCAGCCGCTATTTAAATATTGACCAAAGTCCCGCTATTCATAATCAACCTGATTGGCAAGGTGGCTTGTTTGGCACGCGCCAGCAAGAAGTATTCGATATCTTTCATGAGGTGATTGATAAGACTTTGCCTTATGCTAACATCAAAAGCTTTACTCATCTGCCTTTTGCCCTGAAACGCCGTGCAACGGATGTCGAACGGCTATTTTCTCTGTTATCCGTCAATCGCACGCGCTCAAAAGCTTTTATACAAGTGATGACCTATAAAAACGATCCCAAACTTGCGCTTTATGACCACAGTATTTGGCATCATAAAATGCGTTGCTTGCAAGCCTATTTGACATTGCCCTATGACTTCCGCGGCGCGATAGAGCGTGTCACTATTCCAGTGGTTAACCTCATCGGTGGTCGCTCCAAACTCTACGATGCTAAGTGGCAGCAAAAAGTCACCCAGATGCTACCCAATGCAACTGAGGTCGTGTTGTCGCGCTCAGGTCATGCAGTACCGATGGATGAACCTGTTGGGTTTTATAAAGTATTGAGAGTATTTCTGCAGGATTGATTACTTATTCACATAAAAAAAGCGACCTTAACGGTTCGCTTTTTATTTGGGCAATAAATTTTGAACATTTTGAGATATCAATCAGCTAATACTTTGACTAACTCAAATCTAGCTACTTGCATACCATCAACTTCAACAGTTTCAGTAAACATCGCTAATGGTCGTACCCACACGCCATACTCACCGTATAGGCAGCGGTAAACGACTAAGGCTTCTTCGGTTTCTGAATGCTGAGCTGTATGCAATACTTGGTAAAGGCTGCCTTTGTAATGGCGGTAGATACCTTGGAGGATAGTAGCTTGGTTTGTCATTATTGCTTCCAATTAGTCAATTTTATTCATATCCACATCATAACCAGAGCTTTTCATTTCCCTAGCAATCTTATATTTCCAAGCTCCACCTTCATCCATAGACTCGTAAACTACGCCTGATATATCGTTAGGAATTTCAACGTTACCTTTTACAAGTGCAACAACGTTTTCTCTTCCAATTTTACCCATTAGAAAACCGTGTTCAAAAACAACATTTTGCCTAGCTCTCGGCTTAAGATTGTCTAAATCAGCCTTTATCCCACCAACATCACATGCAGTATAAAGTACGATACCGAAACCAACATCAGTATTCTTCTCAATTTTTTCTATAATCGTAGCACCAGAGTTTATCTGTTCGTGAAGAATAGTAGCCACAAAGCCTAATTTATCTATAAACCTTGCTACCGTTTCTTTAGCACCATCATCACGCCCATGCACTATAAAGACATTGGTACGGTCAATTCTTGCAACTTCAATATTGTTCATACTCGTGTCTTTTGGAAACAGCTCTAGCTCTTCGATTATAGTTCCAATTAAGTTAACAGTTCTATCTCTACCCGAGCTCCAAGCGTTAAAATTAATAGAATCTGGCATATTTGGATATGCGATTGATGAAAAGAAATTAATTTTGTTCAAGTCTTCTAAATAATTAGAGCCAGAATCATAGATCTTAGTTATAAGCATTTTTAAACGACGTATCAGCTTATCAAGACCACTCTTATCTGTGTACTCAAGTTCCTCGAACTCTAATTTTATCCCTTCAAACAATTTAACCTTATCCATTCTAGACCACCGTCACTTTCGCATAGGCCTTTTTGCCTGCTTGGATAACGACTGTCTGACCAGACGTTAAGCTAAAGCCCGCGTCGACGACTTCGCCATCTACTTTTACCGCGCCACGTTTAATCATGTCTTTAGCCGATGAGCTATTTTTGGCAAGCTCTGCTTGGTTTAATATCTGCGTGATAAATAATGCGTTCTGCCCTTCTAACTCTAACGTCACTTCTGGTAAATCGACTGGCAATTCGCCATCAGCTAGTACGTTACCCGCTGATTTGTGCGCATTAGCCGCAGCATCGGCATCATGGAAGCGCTCGATCAATTCTTCGGCAAGAATGCGTTTGATTTCTTGTGGATTGCGACCGTTTTCCATCTCTGCCATTAACGCTTCGACTTCTTCCATCGGCTTAAAGCTTAAAAATTCAAAGTAGCGACGGATTAAGGTATCTGGCATAGACAGCAGTTTTTGGTACATGGTACCCGGCGCATCGTAAATACCGACATAGTTGCCAAGTGACTTGGACATTTTATTAACGCCGTCTAGCCCTTCTAAGATTGGCACCGTGATACAAACTTGTGGCTCTTGTCCGTAACGACCTTGCAGGGTACGTCCCATTAGGATGTTAAAGGTTTGGTCAGTACCGCCAAGCTCGACGTCGGCTTTTAGTGCGATAGAGTCATAACCTTGCACCAATGGGTAGAGAAACTCATGGATAGCAATTGGCGTTTGCGACGCGTAGCGTTTAGAGAAATCATCGCGCTCAAGCATACGTGAGACGGTCAACTGGCTAGAAAGCTGAATCATATCGCCTGCTGACATGTCTTTAAACCATTCAGAGTTAAAGACGATGCGGGTTTTTTCTTTATCCAAAATCTTGAATACTTGCTCAGCATACGTTTGAGCATTGACTTTGATTTGCTCATCGGTCAATGGCGGTCGCGTGCTGTTTTTGCCAGAAGGATCACCAATCTTGGCGGTATAGTCGCCGATTAGAAAATAAATCTCATGACCCAAATCTTGAAAATGCTTCAGCTTATTAATCAACACGGTATGACCCAAATGTAAGTCTGGTGCGGTAGGATCAAAGCCTGCCTTGATACGCAGCGGACGATTCAGCTTTAGCTTCTTAACCAAATCTTCTTCAGATAGGATTTCTTGTGTACCGCGTTGGATTATCGCTAGTTGTTCTTCTAGGGTATAAGTTTGGGTGGTCATGATGCTCTCTTTATTGTCTTTATTTAAAGGGTAAAGCGTTTGGGCTATTTAGAATCTCGTAGCCATCAAAAAATGTTAGAATTTGACAGATATACTAGCGTTTTTTAAGGTAAATTGCCATGACCAACCCTGCATCGATTGCTGATAGTCAGCATAATAATTTTTCAGATCTGAGTTTAGATGATGATTTTGATAGCCGTCTAGATAATATGGACGATTTAAACTATGCCACCTTGACCGATGCGCTCGAACAAACGGTGTTTGAAAACTTCGATGATGGCTTATATATAGGTATGATGTCGGGCACTAGCTTAGATGGTATGGACGCGGTTCTTTGTCAATTCAGTGATAAAGATAATACCCAACAACCGATGCACTTGTTAGCGACTCATAGCCAAGATTTCCCACCGCGTCTGCGTGAAGTGCTATTAGCATTGTGTCAGCCTAATGGTATTCAAGCATTAACGCCATCCGATGATGAACCAAATAGCGAATTAGACTGGTTTGGCTGGGCAAGTAAAGAATATGCTGAATTTTCAAGCGACGTGGTTAATACGTTATTGCAGCAATCAAATACTGATAGTGAATCTGTACTAGCGATTGGCTGTCATGGTCAAACGGTACGCCATCGCCCTCAGATGGGCTTTAGCTTGCAATTGGTCGATGCCAATATCATTGCTGAACGTACGGGCATTAGCGTCGTCAGTGATTTCCGTCGCCGTGATATGGCAGTTGGTGGTCAAGGTGCGCCTTTGGTTCCAGCTTTTCATCAAGCATTGTTTGCGGTGCCTGATAGCACGCGTGTGTTATTAAACTTGGGCGGTATTGCTAATATCGCTGTCTTGCCAGCGATTTCTAATGACCTTGTAGATTCTAATGAACACTCAGAAAATCAGCCATCTGATAGCGTGGTTGGTTATGATACCGGTCCTGCCAATCTATTATTGGATGCGTGGACAACATTGCACACGGACAAGGATTATGATGCTGGTGGTACATGGGCACAGTCAGGTCAAGTCGTTGAGCCTTTACTAAACCAGCTATTAGAGCATCCATTTTTTAAGAAAACCTATCCAAAAAGTACGGGGCGTGAAGATTTTAACTTAGCATGGCTACAAGATGAGTTACAAAAATTCGACCAGGCTTCTGCTGATGTTCGCTACTCATCCGCCGATGTACAAGCAACGCTTACTGAGCTGACCGCCATCAGTGCCAGTGCGCAAATCAATCTATTTATCAATGCTAGTAGCAATAATGCTGTTTATGTCTGCGGCGGCGGGGCGTTAAATAATTATTTAATGACTCGCTTACAAGTACATCTGCCACGATGCAAAGTAGAAACGACAGCCAGCTTGGGACTTGAGCCAACTTGGGTAGAAGCCGTTGCCTTTGCTTGGTTAGCAAGACAAACACTTATGGGTGAAACTGGCAACTTGCCCGCCGTGACAGGCGCAAGTAAAGGCGTGGTATTGGGACAAGTATGTTTTGCCTGAGCGGTCAAATTTTAGTTTACATGCGTACACCTATGTGTTTTATAATGGCTTTAGAAATACACTCCTCTTAGGATCTGTCAGTATAGGATATAGCGAATGAGCCAGCACAGCAGTTTACCGAACGACTCACTTATCGACCAAGCTACGAATAGTACTGTTAATAACCCTATTGCCACCGCTCAGACAAAAAAACGTCATAAGCCGCCACATTTTGAACGCACTGATGAGATGCGCGTTGTCGTGACAGGTATGGGCGCGGTCACGCCATTGGGATTAGATGTCGAAAGCTCGTGGGCAAAACTACTCAAAGGTGAAAGTGGCATCACCGCTATTAGTCATTTTGACGCATCGGGTTATCGTGCGCAAATCGCAGGCGTGGTCAAAGACTTCGATCCAAAGCAATACATGAACGCCAAAGACGCACGCCGTTATGATGATTTTATGCATTATGCGGTTGCTGCTTCCTCTATGGCGCTACAGCAAGCAGGTTTTATCAATGAAGTAAGCGCTGCTGACGCTCCGGTACAAGGTGTTGATCAAGAGCGCTTTGGTGTCATTATAGGCTCAGGTATCGGCGGTATTCAAAACATCGAAAATAGCCGTGATACTTTACGTGAAAAAGGTGCCAGTAAAGTCTCTCCCTTTATCATTCCAGGCTCTATCGTCAATATGGCAGCAGGACTGGTGGCAATCAAACATACTTTAAAAGGTCCAAACCTTGCAACGTCCACTGCTTGCACTACAGCAACTCATGCAATTGGTCTGGCAGCGCGCTTGATTGCTTATGGCGACGCCGATGTGATACTAGCAGGCGGTAGTGAAAAAGGCTCAAGCCCACTTGGTATCTCAGGTTTTGGTGCCATGCACGCCCTTTCAACTCGCAATGACGAGCCAACTCGCGCTTCACGCCCATTTGATAAAGACCGCGATGGTTTTGTACTTGGTGATGGCGCAGGGGTCATGGTACTAGAAAGTCTTGCTCACGCAAAAGCACGCGGTGCGACGATACTGGCTGAATTGGTTGGCTTTGGTATGAGTGATGATGCCAGTCACATTACTGCGCCGCCAGAAGATGGTAGTGGTGCAGCACAAGCGATGCGTAATGCTTTAAACGATGCTGGTATTGAGCCGTCAGTCATTGGTTACGTAAATGCCCATGGCACTAGCACGCCTGCTGGTGATGTCGCCGAATCTATCGCCATTGAAACGGTATTTGCCCCGGTGAAAGATAGCATCTTGGTCAGCTCTACCAAATCAATGACCGGTCATCTACTTGGCGCTGCGGGCGGCGTTGAAGCCATCTTTACTGTGCTTGCTTTGCAACATCAGCAAGTACCGCCAACGATTAATTTGGACAACGTTGAGGATAACTGTAATCTGGATTATGTTGCCAACCAATCGCGCAAAGTTGAAAACTTGCAGTATGCCGTATCCAATAGCTTTGGTTTTGGTGGCACCAATGGTTCATTGATATTTGCCCGCTGGCCACTCAATGATTAAAACATTAAGCTTATGAGTGAGGCCTTTTAACCTTGGTGGCAGATTTACTACGATTGTCTACTTGCAGCCCCTTATCATCCTTGCGTATGATAAGGGGTAATTTTTGCAACATTTATGGACGATACCATGTCAAGCTATTCATTTTCTCATCAGTTTTATCAGCGCTGGACGTGTGCACCAGAGCCTATCCGTGCCTCAATCATCCAAGAACTCACCGATATCACAACTTTATTGAAAGCTGAAACGCCATTTGAAACTTTTGTTTTTAGCACCCATGACCTAGATGCACACCTTGATGATCTCTATGAGAATCACGAAGCTGAGCAAGCTATCGCCAAGGCAATCGCTGATAAACAAGCGGCAGAACAGGCAAGTGCTGAACAACAGCGTTTAGAAGAAGAACAAAAAATCAAAGCAGCAGAAGAGACCAAACGTCAAGAAGAAGCTCACTTAACAAAGGAAAGCAGGTTAAAAGAACAAGCTTTAGAAGAAAAAAATAAGCCTAAAGAAGCTGAAAATACTCAAAAAGAAGCAGAAAAAGAGACACTGTTGGCTGATGATAAAAATCGTTTAGAAACAGCTATAAAACTAGAGACAGCTGATGCAGATGAAACAGAAATCGACGATAAAGTTGATACTATCATCAACGATGAGTCTGATAATGAGGAACATATTGCTAATAGTAAAACCATTAGCGAACATGCTAATGCAATTGATGATGACAGCACTATTAAAAATGATAGCAGTATTAACGCCATCAACAATAAAGCCAGTTTAGCAATCAGCTTAGCCGTTAAAGATGCCAAACTCAGCGTCACTCATAAAGACTTAATTCATGAGCTTGAAATGCAGATTGACGATTATTTGAGCGATCAGATGATGCTGATGTCTGAAAACCTAAAATCTTGGCTGCGTGCTGAGATGACTCAACATTTAAGCGAGCAAGACAAAAATCTTTCTAACGGTAATCTTCCAAAAAACTAAACGCATTCTCTGAACAAAAAAAAGCCCCATAAATATTTACGGGGCTTTTTTGTGCCTATTGTCCCGTCCTGAAATAAGTTTACGAAAAAGGAGCTTATTCATGGACAAGTTAGACACTGTAAAGGTTAAGCGCACTCAAAAAGATTATACTTTAGGCTTTAAATTAGCCGTCGTTGACAGTATAGA
>NZ_CAJHAV010000023.1:0-17057 GCF_904846475.1 Psychrobacter sp. LFX-11D | reverse complement strand
AAATACTCAAATACTCAAATACTCAAATACTCAAATACTCAAATACTCAAATACTCAAATACTCAAATACTCAAATACTCAAATACTCAAATACTCAAATACTCAAATACTCAAATACTCAAATACTCAAAATTATTTTGAGGATCTGTAATAACCTTGTCAAATAAAAATTGTCTGTTATCAAAGTTCCTCTAATATATTCTGTTTAAGTAAGAAAAATATTGATTACGTTTCAAGTTACAGTATTTTAGCCGAATCTTTTATAAACGAATCATTATCGCAACGATGATACTGATACTAGCTTAAGCTTGATTATCAAGGCAGATTTTCTTGCGTATAGCAGGGTTTGTTCTAACTATTCAAACCATCTGCTTCATCTTTAAAGGTTTCTACAACCACAGAGAAAATATCGTCCCAAACCTCATCATTTGCCAAAAACGGATAATCCTTCAATAGCTTATTACTTTTAACACCCTTATTTTGTAGCATGCTACGAATAATTCTATCGGCATAGCTGTTGGGCATCTCAACAATCTCTTTTATCGCCAGTCGTGCATGGTCATGCTTTCTTAGGTACTGTGACTCGTTATGCATCTCTTTTTCAATAACATGAGCAATGAGTCCTGATAAGTACTGAACGTGAGGCGTTAGATCCATAAAGCGCCATGCAGGTTGAATTAGGTGAGTATTTCCAAAATTTAAGTTTGAGCGAATACCATCAGGGTAAGTAATCGCTTGTTTATCAAAGCTGTAATGATCACGGATTTGCTCCATAAGTGGCACGGATACACGGTCTAAAATTTTGTCATAGGCATGACGGTCTGAGGGATGCTCAGCAATGGCTTGTGATATAGGTAGGATAATCGGCTCATGAATGACCTGGTCTCGCCTGAGGACGTCATTAATTAAGAAGCGATGTACACGGCCATTGCCATCCGCCAGCGGATGAATATATACAAAAGCAAAGGAGGCAACCGCACTACGCATCAGTGCTGATTGTCCCTCAGTCTTTTCCATAAATACCTGTAACCCTGCTAGCTTGTTAGCAATGTCATCAGCAGGTGGCGCGATATAGTGCACAATTTCTTTAAAGCCATTCACCTGAGTATGCGACACAAAAACTGGTGATTGACGGATGCCGTACTGCTGAATAATAGTTTTACTACCCAATATGTCTTGTTGCAACTCTGCTAGCGACTCAGGATCAAGCGGAATATCGCCCTTGCCGGTACGCCGTGCCATTACATCGGCGAAACGTTCAATACGTTTTAACTCTTTCCCTTCACCTTCTATAGTAAAACTGGCTTTACTCTCTCGTAATGTCATCCATACGGAGGCACGCATCAGTAAGTCTTGCCCAAATTCATCGTTCAGCTTGTCAACCATTGTGGCAATATCGAGTGCAGCGGCTTGCGTAAACAACTCTGTTTTCACCAATTGAGGACAGAAATGACGGGTTCCTGCAAGATTGTCATTGATACGCCAACGAGCATTCTTTATGACATGCGCAGGGCTTGAAGTAACCTGCTTCTTAGCATCTAAAGCGTCCACATAGTTACCGCCTAAATTACTCGGTACTGCTAACTGCTGACCCATGAGCCACTCATACAAGAAAGCCATTCTACGGGCATAGCTGCCTGTCGGCTCAGCGTTTACCCATGCTTGTACGTCATCAGCACCTACCTGCTCAAATAGACGAACCAGTAACTCTAAATTCAGTACTTCATGACGCATGTGAAACTGTAAGTGCGCAATGATAGTGTCCAGTGGACGCGCGGTTTCCTGATAAGCGTTATGAATGACGTCACCGTCTTTATAGGTTTGTCTGCGCCCACCGATACTACTGATGACATATAAAGGGGACACCAGCTCGATGCTGGCATAACGGATAAGCCATGCTGCGCCAATAGGGTCTGAAGTAGGGGTATTCATCATGAGGGGCTCAAGCGATTATAGATAAGCTATTTTGCAGAAAAGCGATTATGAATGCAATATAATGATTATAATGAAGCCTCATTGCATTAAATCGATTTTTATATGACGCTGTGATGTCTTTAGATAAAGATCGAAGGGCGTTTTAAGTGGGCATAATTGAACGAAATTGAATGATGAAAATACACCGTTCTTAACACAGCTACGTAGTAATAGAGTACCTATTTCTGCAAATAAAGCCTTCTTGCCTCGCGTGTAAAGCCTTATATATCAGCTGTTTATGAACAAAAATAAAATAAAATACCTCAGCTATTAGCCCTGCTTTAACACCCGATAAACCGTAGCCACCCCAACACCAACCGCCTTAGCAATCTCCTCTTTTGTCATATTGTTTTGACTGGCTAATTCTTTAATACGATTGTGTTTCGTTGTATTAGGCTTCTTACCAGTGGGCTTATAACCACTGTTCGCCAATCCCTGCTTAATACGCTCTCTACGTTTGTCGTTATCAAGCTTTGCCATTGTGGCTAATAAGTCGATCAACATATCGTTGATCACCCTGAGAATATCCCCGGTCATACCCTCACTGACTGTATGCGTCGTTGGCAGATCAGCCACCACTAATCGTAAGCCCTTGTCTTTGATGCGCTGCTTTAGAATTGCAAAATCATCTTGAGATAATCGGCTTAATCTATCCACGCTTTCAACCAGTAGAATATCGCCTTGCTCAGCGTCCTTTAGCAGCTTGGCTAATAATGGTCTATCGAGCTTTGTACCACTGAAATGCTCGACGTACTCAACATGGTTATCATCATAACTTGTACTGAAAGCCACCAAATCAGCCAATGCTCTGGTAGCGTCTTGATCCTTAGTGCTGGCTCTCACATAAATACGAACAGTCATAACCCACCTCTATTATTTAGACTTAATAATTAGTGCTCATTGATAATAACAAGATATTACTATCATTTAATAATATAAAAAAGTCTAATGATAGATAGATTATCATTTAAAGGTTTTATGTTTTGGGTATAGTCTAATGGTAGATTGTCAGGCGCTTTCACTGGTTCGGTTCCCTAGTGAGGACTTGAATATTAAGCTATCCTCTATGTCCTATTCTCAATTGAGTTTTTATGTCTAATATACTAAGTAATGAACCTATAATACAATACGAACCACAGAGCCTACGTCCAATAGTAGCTACTATTGGAGTACTTTTTAAAGATGGAAAGGTGCTTTTAGTACGCCGTGCTAACCCACCCGATGCAGGTCGATGGGGTTTTCCCGGTGGTAAAATTGAACGTGGGGAAACTGTTAAAGATGCTGCCGTTCGTGAACTTTATGAAGAGACAAGCATTGTATCAAAAGCCTTTAAGACATTTAACGCTGTAGACGCGTTTGACTTTGATAGTAGTGGTAAGCTTCGTCACCATTTTGTTCTTGTAGCCGTACTTTGTATTTGGGTTTCTGGTGATCCTCTAGCAGGTGATGACGCCCTAGAAGCTAGATTTTTCGATATTGAAGATTTGATCAATGCAGATTTAGCCCTTAGCTTAGATGTTAAAGAAATAGCATTACAAGCAGCTGAGTTACTCTAAAAAGTAATAAAGTTCGATATTCTACACCCTCCCAGTAACAGCCGATGTAGCCTTACGTTTGCACGATGCTTTAGGTATTAGTGCTGATTTACTCATGCGCGTTCAATCAAAGTACTCTCTTTGGATCGAATCGCAAAAACAACGTCCACAAATTCAGCCATTTTTTGCGAGTTGTTAGTGGTTTGACCCACTAACAACTAACACGTTGGCTATTCATTGAGTAAATCCTAAACTCAACTAATTCTTTTATTTATCAGGCAACCATTTTTCGACATTCGACGGCACATTCACGGCAAGCATCAGCACATTGCTGGCAGTATTGATGCTCATGTTGGCTACATTCATCTGCACAGTATTCACAAGCCTTGGCACAAAGCTCACAAATTTCTTTCATAAAAGGAGATTCTGTTTGCTGCATACGAGCACAGAGCTGACAAATATCTGCACAATCTAGACAACGCTGAATACATTCTCGCATCATCTCCAGATTTTCTTCTTTTAGACAGGCATTTGCACAACTGGCACAGGTAAGGTAACAGCTCATACATGCCTTTGCGCAATCTGAAAATTGGATATCGTTCATCATACTTACCTAAAGTCAATTGATTTAGGAAAATGCTAATCAAAAAAAAAGATATACACTAGGACGATTATGTAAGGGAAAGTAAAATAGTCATAGATTTTGTTAAATGGTTTTAGGAGAGTGTAAATGCAGTGTCGATGAAGGACTGCATGAGCTGCTTTTGAAAGTCTTTGATGTCATCGAAGCTTTTCATGCTGCTGGCCATTTGCTCAGCCAGTTTCTTGATGTCAGATTGGTTAGTCATTGCTTATTCTCCTGTTAGTGGATTATAAGCAGTTACACAAAGTTTGGGAAACTCTCATGGAAAATTGCCTTTTGAGTTTGAAGCAATGTACAATGATAAGATTAACCCGTTAGGTCAGGTGGCCTAACTTAAATAAAAAGTCTCCGACAAACCCGGTACGGTTCAGATGATGCGTTCTACTACATGGATTACAGTCTTGGTTGGATTGTTCATGTTCCAAAGCTTTTGGAATGTGGCGGCGGCCTTTTGTGTCCATGAACAACAGCCTCAATCACAGCAGAGTTATCATTTTGGTCATCACCAAAATACCTTGTGTGCCAGCGATAGTCGTCAACACGATCATAATGGACAGTCAGAAAACATAAAAACATTCAGTAGCGATTTAGAAATCGGTGAAGATCATCAAGATCATCTACCATCGATGATGCATTTGATTGTACAAAATGAAAAAGTAGATGTGTTTCATCCAAGCTCTGAAGTTAAAGTGAATCCACAATTTCATTGGAAAAACAGCTATCAGGCTCCTGACCTGTTTCAACAAAGCCTACCTCCCGAATTTTCCCCGCTCATGGTGGGGTAGCCTAAAACATTCCCACCACTTTTATTATTTAAATAAGTGGGAAAAATCATGTCTTCACAATCAATTATACTCTTGCGTCATAGCTTGGTTGCTTGTATATGTGCAGCGGCTATGCAATATAGCTATGCTGAAAACGTTACCAGCTTTGAATCCGCTTTAGCAAAAGTACAAAGTTACCAGACTCAAGACAAGCCGTGGCAACAAGTTCAGCAAATATCTGAATTGAATATTCAGCAAAGTCGGTTATGGCAGAATCCAAGTATAAGTTTAGAACAGTCTGGCTTTGGCTCAGGTCAAGAACAGGAATTCAATGTTGGCGTTAGTCAACCTCTAGATCTATTTGGTCAGCGTAAGCTGAACCGGGTGATTGCCAATACCTCGAATCAACAAATCCAATTGCAACAGCAATTATGGAAGGCACAAAGCCAACTGATTGTTAAATTTGCATGGTCGCAATTTGCACTTGCTGAGGTTGAGCAGTCTGCTTATTCAGTACAGTTAAAAACAAGTAAAGTCAATCTGGACAGTGCCCAGAAACGCTATCAGGCAGGCAGTATTGCCCTGGTTGATTTTGAGCGTGCCCAAATTGAAGCGCTAGAAATCCAACGACTTTATCAGCAAGCGATGCTGAATAAACAAGCTGCCGGTCGTCAGCTGTCTAATTTGTGGGGGGGAGAAACATCTTCACATCTTCAATTGAATAAAACCGCTATCCCTTGGCCAGAGCAAAGTCTCCAAACTGTGCAACGGTATATTGCTGAAGGGTGGCTAGAAAAATTCTATGCCTTGAACATTCAGCAATCGGATCATCAAATTGAAAATTTAAGAATTCAGGCACGTCCCAATCCGACTTTAAATGTAGGCATGAAACGTAGCAAAACCCCTAATGAAAGCAACGATACGACTTTAGCAATCGGCGTGGCTATTCCACTGAATATTTTCAATCGCCAGCAATATGCGATCCCGATGGTCCAGCAACAGCAAATATTGCTGAACCAACAGCAGCAGCGTGAGCTGAAGCAACAAATACTCGATATTGCCAACAGCATGCATCAGCTCAAAGGTTTACGTAGCCAGTTCGATGCCACAACAGCACAAGTTACTTTGGCGACCAAAGTTCAGAGCCGTACTTTACTAGGGTTTCAGGCAGGGAAACTGTCCATTACCGACGTTCAGCAAGCAACCACCCAACTGCAGAATCTTCGATTGGGTCAATTACAAACTCTACGTCAAGCTTGGCAAACTGCCCTAGCAGCTGAGGCACTCAGTATTGGCACAAGTTATGAAGAAATTAGCCGTTCGGATGCCTATACACAACTGAATAAAAAGGCAGTCGAAGCATCGCAAAATTTAATCAATGGGGGAGCACGATAAAATGAACGCCAAGCAAAACGGAAAAATATCCCAGTCTCTCATGATTGCAATTTTGATTCTGATTACGGTCTTGGTCAGTCTGGCTATTTGGTTAAGTTCAAAAAAAACTGAATCTGAGGGGCGTGGTTATGATGAGGGAAATGCCGAATATTCTGATGAAGATAGTTCTGAAGAAGGACATGCTGAAGAAGGCGAAATACAACTGACCAGCCAACAAATGGTTGAACAAGGTTTAAAAGTTGCTGTTGCATCCACAGGATTGGTTGAAAAGCTGACAACCCTGCCAGGTAAATTGGTGGTGAATACCGATCAACAAGCGCATATATCGCCTAATTTTAGTGGTCATGTCGAGCAGATCAATGTGGCTTTAGGACAGAGCGTGCAAAAAGGACAAACGCTGGCTGTACTAACCGTGCCTGAACTGATCGACCAACAGGCAAATCTGCGTATGGCACAGGTGAATCTGGATTTGGCCCGTAAAGATTACCAGCGCGAACAGCAACTCTGGTCACAGGGGGTTTCTGCCAAACAGGATTACCAGCGTGCCGAAAATGCCTACCGTCAAGCGCAGATTACTGTCCAGTCCTCACAAGCACGTTTAAATGCATTAGGTGCAAGTGGCAATAACAATGGGCGTTTTCTGATTAAAGCACCGATCTCTGGGGTGATCAGTCAAAAAGATATTGTGGTCGGTGAAAATGTGCAACAGGCTAATCAGCTCTTTGTCATTGAACAGCTGAAAGATTTATGGCTTGAGTTTAATTTGCCGAATCAATTCTCAGGTCAACTGCAAGCCGGGCAAAAAATTGACTTTAAAGTGAATGATTCAGATCAAATCTATAAAGCTACTGTACAAAGCTTAACCTCTCAGGCAGATGTACAAACAGGGCGTCTGGTGGTGCGCGCAAAACTCGATGCGCAAGCTACTGAGTTGCGTTCTAATGTGTTAGTGATAGTGTTGATTCCGGAAGCTACAGCAAAATCAGCCCTTCGGATTCAAAAGTCTGCGCTGCAAAGTATTGAAGGTGAAGACAGTATTTTCATCGTAGATTCAGAACAAAAAGGTCAAGTCCACTTAAAAGCACAGAAAGTGCAATTGGGGCAGGCTTCAAGTGATGGACAATGGCTTGAAGTGATTTCTGGGCTGACTGAAGGGCAGAAGTATATCGCTCAAGGCAGTTTCTTGTTGAAATCTGAATTAGAAAAAGATGAGGCCGGTCATGGGCATTAATCAAGATTTACCTCGTCCTGAAGGATTATTTGAGCGTATTATTCAGTTTTCCATACAAAATGCGATTTGGGTGTTGCTCTTTGTCTGTACCTGGATTGCGGTCGGGGTGTATAGCTATCAGAAACTCCCGATTGATGCTGTACCCGATATTACCAATACCCAAGTACAGATTAATACTCAAGCCAAGGGTTTTACTGCGCTTGAAGTCGAACAGCGGATTACCTATCCCATTGAAAATGCCATGGCTGGCATTCCGGATCTGGAGCTTACCCGTTCCATATCCCGTTATGGACTCTCTCAAGTCACCATTGTCTTTAAAGATGGGACTGATATTTATTGGGCCCGTCAGCAGATTAACCAACGGATACAGGAGGCGCAATCTGAGTTGCCTGCACAAATCGCACCGACGATGTCCCCCGTTTCTACGGGTCTCGGTGAGATTTATCAATGGGTACTGAAGGCAGATCCGAATGCGAAAAAGCCGGATGGAACTGCATACACGCCGATGGATTTGCGTGAGATTCAGGACTGGATTGTGCGTCCTCAACTGCAACGTGTTAAGGGAGTTGCAGAGGTCAACAGTATTGGTGGTTTTGAAAAAACCTATGTGGTCTCTCCCGATTTAAACCGGATGCAGCAACTGAATATCTCATTAGAACAACTGCAACAGGCTTTAGCGCAAAATAATGAGAACCGAGGTGCAGGTTATATTGAAGACAATGGTCAGCAACTGACGGTACGTGTACCGGGTGCATTCAATGGGCTTTCTGATATTGAGAACACCATGCTGGGTAGCCCAAATGGCAGCCCAATTCGGGTTGGTGATATTGCGCAAGTCTCTATTGGGCATGATTTAAGAACCGGTGGGGCAACCTATAACGGCAAAGAAACCGTTTTAGGGATTGCCATGATGGCGATGGGTGGAAATAGCCGGACTGTTTCTAAAGCTGTGGATGCCAAGCTTCAAGATATTCAGAATAGTTTGCCTAAAGGGGTAGTGATTGAAACGGTGTACGACCGTACTACCTTGGTTGAGAAGGCGATTAAAACCGTTCAGAAAAACTTGGTAGAGGGAGCAATCCTGGTCATCATCATTCTGTTCCTGTTTTTAGGGAATATCCGTGCTGCCTTGATTACTGCCTGTGTCATTCCACTCTCTATGCTGTTTACCTTAACCGGGATGGCACAGCAAAATATCAGTGCCAATCTGATGAGTTTAGGTGCACTCGATTTCGGCATCATTGTCGATGGTGCTGTGGTGATTGTCGAAAACTGTATCCGGCGTTTAGCCCATACACAGCAACTGTTAAAACGACCTCTCACACAAAGTGAACGCTTTAAGGAAGTTTTTCTGGCTGCCCGCCAAGCACGTCGTCCTCTTATTTTTGGTCAGCTTATTATTTTGGTGGTGTATTTGCCGATTTTTGCTTTAAGTGGTGTGGAAGCAAAAATGTTCCATCCGATGGCATTGACAGTGGTACTCGCCCTTGTTGCAGCCATTATTTTATCGATCACCTTTGTGCCTGCTGCTGTGGCATTGTGGGTCAAAGGCGATATTCAAGAAAAAGAAAGTCGTTGGATGTTATGGCTAAAAGCTAAATATCAGCAAACTCTTGATATTTCGTATCAATACAAAGCAGTTGTGCTGACTTTTGCACTGTGTTTATTAGTGATTACGGGATTTATCAGTACCAAACTCGGCAGTGAATTTGCACCACAGCTCAGTGAAGGAGACTTTGCGATACAACAGTTACGTTCACCAAGTACAGGCTTAGAAGAGTCTTTACGTATTCAGGAGAATACTGAAAAACTTCTTTTAAAGAGTTTCCCTGAAATTAAGGCAGTATTTGCCAGAACGGGTACAGCCGAGGTTGCAACAGATGTCATGCCACCCAATATTTCAGATGGCTATATCATGTTAAAGCCTCGTTCAGAATGGCCAAATCCTAAAGAAAGTTTAGATGAATTACGTGGCCGTATGGTGACGTATTTAGCCACGATTCCAGGCAATAATAGTGAATTTTCACAACCGATTGAACTCCGATTTAATGAATTGATCTCAGGTGTGCGTAGTGATGTTGGTGTGAAAATCTTCGGTGATGATATGAATGTCCTCAATACTGAGGCGACTAAAATCTCCAAAATCATTCAGCAAATATCGGGTAGCAGTGCCGTGAAAGTTGAGCAGACCTCAGGTTTGCCATTACTGAATGTCGAGGTAAATAAAACTTTGGCTGCACAATATGGTTTGAGTGTGCGTTCAATTCAAGACCTTGTGGCAACCAGTATTGGTGGACAAAGCGTGGGAGAGATTTTAGAAGGCGATCGTCGTTTTGATTTTGTTATCCGTCTTGGAGAGCAAGACCGTAGTGTCGCATCTGTTTCCCAGTTACCTATTCAGCTTCCAAATGGTGGCAGTATTTTATTGTCGGATGTCGCGCAAGTCTCGACCATTGAAGGAATCAACCAAGTCAGTCGAGAAAATGGTAAACGCCGAGTTGTGGTTACAACGAATGTTGAAGGGCGTGATTTAGGGTCTTTTGTTTCTGATGTACAGACACAGCTCAAAGCATACACTTTGCCAAGTGGTTATTGGATAGAATATGGCGGTCAGTTTGAAAATTTGGCTTCAGCCAAAGCACGGATGCAAATCGTGATTCCACTGGCTTTAATCACTATCTTTATTTTACTGATGGCGGTCTTTCACAATGTCAAAGAAAGTCTATTGGTCTTTACCGGGATACCCTTTGCCTTGACCGGTGGTGTGCTGTTCCTTTGGCTAAGGGATATTCCATTATCGATGTCAGCTGGAATTGGCTTTATTGCCTTATCTGGTGTTGCAGTCCTCAATGGACTGGTAATGCTGACCTTTATTAAGGAATTAAGGGACAAATATCCAGTGCATAAAGCCGTGTGGCAAGGGGCTATTTTGCGCTTAAGACCAGTGTTGATGACAGCTTGTGTGGCTTCACTGGGTTTTGTACCAATGGCGCTGTCAACCGGAACAGGGGCTGAGGTTCAACGGCCACTGGCAACCGTAGTGATTGGCGGGATTATCTCTTCAACATTACTAACTTTGGTGCTGTTACCCGTGCTTTATCGTTGGATAAATGAAAAAAAAGTTTCTTAATCCAATAGATTAGTCGATTTACAGCAGAGATATTGGCTGTTATCCAATATCTCTGCTCATCATAAATAGAATAAGGAAAATATTTTATGTCAGAACATCATGATCATAGCCATGCGGTTGTTACTGAAGAAAATAGTAAGAAGTTAATGGTTGCCTTAGGTTTAACGACTACTTTTTTAATAGTAGAAGTTGTCGCTGCTTTTGAGACCATCCCGAATTCTGTGTAACTGCCGTTTAGATTAAATGCTTGCTGATACGGTCATCAAACATAATCATAAAACGATTCAGAGCAGACGTCCAGTTACGGATTGGCATCGACCACGAGCCCATCCTGGATTTTGTGTAACTTCTATTTGCTAATAGGGTATAAGAAGTTACACAAAGTTTAGGAAAGTCCCTTTTTTATACCTATCGCTCAACCAACTTTTCCTCAATCATTTCAGTCAACAACTCAGTCACCGTTTTTCGGCTTTCAAGCGCGTACCGCTTGAGCGCAATGTGTTTATCTTCATCTAAATTAAAATTCACGCGTACCGTCTTTTTGGGACTGTCCGTCACATCCGATAAAGCCAATTGATCCTTAACGTTCTTACTAGGACGACCTGCTGATAAACTCATGACTTACTCCTCACCAAAAAATATTTGAATCTCACTGACCAATGCGGTTATCTCTTGTATCGCATTGCTACTAGGCGATTCGGTATCAAATACTGTCTTACCAAGGGCAGCACTATTAGGATAAGCAACTCGCTGCATCACTCTGGTCTCTAATACCGGAATATTATAATCAAGCAGCGCGGTTGCAACCTCTTTACCAATATTGGTATTTTGAATGGCGCGTGAGACAACAAAGGCTGCCTTTAGTTGGCCATCCATCATCTCAATACGCTGCTGCACTAAATCAACCAAATCGCTGGTCGCCCAGATATCATAGGGGCTCGGCTGCACCGGAATCAATATAAAATCAGCCGCTTTTATAGCAGAAATAGCCAGACTAGTAGCTTGCGGCGATCCATCGATCACCACGTACTCTTTATCAGAGACGTTTTTTAAATCTTTATCAAGTGTTGGTCTATCGAGCCCAATCACCGGTACCGGATTGTCTTCATCAACTGCTCTCCAGTCACGCGCACTGCCCTGCTGGTCACTATCCACCAACAAAACACTATGGCCTTTTAGCTGTAAGCCACGAGCCAAATGCGTTGCGATGGTAGTCTTACCGCTGCCACCCTTTTGATTTAATACCGCGATTACCTTCATAAATACAGATCCCTGTAGTATGTATTGAGTATATAAGTATATAAGTATATAAGTATATAAGTATAACTAAAAATGTACGTCACATCATTACTAATAGCAATATCTTATAGTAAAAATAGCATCGTCTTTTCTAACGAGCGTATATCCATCATGATGGACGTCCTGTATCAAAGACAGTATCATAAACTGCCTACTACTAGATAAATTGTCGCTATTGGATATCAATTTGAGCTACTAAAAGCAATACTTCATCAGCTCATATTCGTTATAATCCGCTCACCAATCAAAAACCACTAATATGAATGAGGGAACCACTATGGTGAAGTGTCACTTATCGACCATCATGGGTGAAAGACGCCTTAAAATTGCCGATATCTCAAGAGATACTGGTATCAATCGTGGCACCATTACTCGCATGTATCATGAAGAAGCCACCCGCGTTGATCTAGATGTCATCGAGTCTTTATGTACTTATCTTAGAATCAATGTTGGTGATTTATACGAAATCATAAACGAGGACAGCAGTGAGTCACCAGCATAAATAACGTTATCATGAGCTGTAATTGTCTTTAAACGAATAAAAAGACCTACAGAAGGTTATTTTCTCTTGCAATAGATTAAAATATAGGTATAATTTGACCTGTAGTAAGTCATTTTACTTATTATATGCACATAATAATCTATAGGAGAATACCAATGAATAACAATCTATCTCGGCTCAATAGCTGCACATGGTTTAGTGAACAGACTAAAACGTTAGCCTCTCAGCTGTTATTAAACTTACAAATACAGCAAGGCGTACAGCTGGCAACCCTACTTGGTGTTGACCCCATTCTTTATAATGGTGAAGCGGTTTATGTCTGGGTGCAACGACAGCTAGATGACGGTCTTATCGTTGACGATTATGCGTTAAGCACCCTTGAAACTGCTTTTATAGAGTTGGTCACAGCTCACACTGACCAAGCAGCGTAATGGCTTTAGCTTATATTTACAGACAACTTGTTTAACAAGAAACAGTAACCCTTAAAGCCAGATAAAGTGTCATTATCTGGCTTTTTAATATAGACAAAGATAACGACAATCAAAAAAGCTTTTTTCAGTCTTATATGTCTCAGAAGACGCACTTTTGGGCAATATAGCTTACTATTACCATACGCCTTTACTCAGTCGGCTCTGCACGCGGCACCCCAGCTATTTTATAATAAACAAAGCCTCTCTCATCTCTCAAAACACTTTTACTGTCTGCTCTAACGCACCAGCTGATTGCATCAGGCTGCGCTTCATTAACATCACAAGCCAAAATAATCTGCTGACTTTGAGCGTTATCAAATGCCTGCTTCCACCCCGTTTCAAGCTCATCGATGCCGCGCTGTAGCTCTGCTTGCTGGTATCTCATCTCTGCAATCTCATCAAAGCTTGGCACATACCAAAATACCAGGGCCACCAAACTTATTATCACAGCCATCGTACCCGCTGCGACAGCGGCTGCAATCCTTTTAATACTCATAGTCTCAATGGACTTATGAATTTTGTCCAAGTCTTTACTAGCTCTACCCTCGACCTGCTCAATCCGCGTTTTGGTGGTGGTCTCAAAGGTCTCAATATCTTCAATAATCTGCTTATGACCAGCTTGGTACTGATTGGTGAATAGGGCTAGATTGTCCGCGCTTGCGCTAAGTTTATCAGCAACTCCTTGCATGGTACTGATTTGTACCTCTATGCTATCGCTTTTAGCAGTGACGACCGACTCTACAGCCGTATCAATCTGCTGTTTCATATCGGTGATGATGCCCGCTATTTTGTCATCATAACGACGCGGCATCTCATTGTCAGTGAAAGCCGTCACTGCTGCTTGAAGCTGCTTTAACACGAGTTCTTGATACTGGCTCAATGCCTGCGAAGTCGTGCTTGCGCTACTACCTAATTCTTCAATGGCAGAAGACACCTCATTCACCTTGCTATCAATACCGCTAAGCGAACGCTCAAGCCGCCTCGCTACCGCATCATCGGCTCGCTTAATCAGCTCACGCAAGGCCCCAATGACCGGAGTCAATGAAGTCACTAGGTTAACAAGTTGATCGTGTATGTCTTGCTCATTGCTATTGTCTTTATTCATGGGGTACTCATTATTATAATGCCGCCTAAAATGGGCGTGGTGAGGAGTAGCGGCGTGTTTGTGCTTGTTCATGCGCTTGGATGGCGTTCTTCGTTTTTTGCAGGTGATCTGTCACAGTTTGTGTGAGCGTTGCCCCATCTATGGTGATAGCAGGAACGTGCTCAAAGCGCTCATTGATTTTCGTTAACACCTCGACCTTATCTTGATTGTCAGGCAAGCGCTCAAGCTGTTGCCATAGCGTCGTTGCTGCCTTCTGCACCTGCGTTGCAATTTTTTTAGCATCGGTGTCTCGTAAACTTTTTTGTAGTGTCGTAAAGCTGTCAGTGTGTTTTAGAGTAGTGAATATAAATGCTTGTGCGGCAACCGCCTCAGCCGCGTTGATCGCTTCGATCGGTGCATCAACGGCCTTAAAATCAAGGGTATTAACGCGGTTACGCACCCGTACCACTAAATTGTCAAATCGATCTCGATATGCTTTGGTCTCATTGATTCGCTGACGCTTAAGAGATGCCTCTGCTGCCGCCTCTGTTGTAAGGTTTCTCGCCGCCTGATCAAAGCCTCCTCTCGTGCGCGCTCAGCCTCTTTCTTAAGCTTTGCTTGCTCATGCGCTTTGTTGAGCTGATATTGCAGCGCCATAGTACGGCTGCGCCAGTCCTCAAGCCGATCTGCATTCAACTGAGTAGTCTTGGTACTTATGATTTCATCGTATAAATCATCATCTTGCACGATCACCGCCTCACTTTGATCCAGTAAGGCGATACGCTGCTCATAAAACGGTGATAAGCGCTGATAAGTCTTTTTACTGGTATTAATTTGCTGCTTTAACTGTTTGATGTCTTCATTATTGGTGGTCTTAAACGCTTTAACATCAGCGGCCAATGCCGTCAAACGAGTATCAGCATCCGCGTTTATCTCTACCGCTTTTAACGTACTGAGCACCTCACGCTCTTTTTGAAGATATTTAAAGCGCTCAACATCCAGATCTGCAAATGCGGCAAACTTATGATAAGTGTCCATGTTATTGGTGACGTCTATATCTTGTAGATCCGAAAACGCTTGATCCCACTGTAAGGATAAGTCGGATTTTTCAACATCAATCTCATCAAGCGCTTTAAAATCAGTAGCCAGCTTATTCAGCGTTGCGGCAAAAGGTTTTAAAGTGGCCTTTAGCGCCTTATGATCATCAATAACTCGATTGTTAAGGGGAATAAGCTTTTTTAAAACTGCTTTATTGTTCAGCACCGTTTTATCAATCTGTGACAGCTGCTCTTCAAGGCGGCTAACAGCGCGGCCTGTTTGTAGGGTGTCATCTTGTCTAAATTGATCAACCAACACTAAAGCCGTCTTTAGTGCCTCACTTTGCTCTTTCGTATGTATTTTCCGGGCAAGCTCAATCATTTTTTGGCGGGGCTCGCTAAAATCCTGTCCCACCTCCTCGGTGAACCGCTGGGTACTCTTAATGTTTTTATCAATGGTAATAATCTGTTTAGACTGGTGCGCTAACTCTTCATGCAGCGCATCAATGGTTGAAAATAAGGCGCTGCGTACCATCTTTTTTTGACTCACAAAGTTGGCTGAGATTGCTAAAAGCTCATCAAGTGCGTGATCATTGGCCGCATCACTATGCGTCTGATTCTTATTTTTAGGAATAGCGGGTTCAAGTTCAGCGGCAGGATCTACAAAGCGGATGTTACTGAGCTCAATTCGCGCAAAGGGCTTACGCTTTTTATAATGTATTGTGACGCCGTTAACCTCTTGTTCATTGCTTTCTAGGTCAATACGTCCCTTGTCGTCGTACTCAATTACCAGACCATTTTTTTCAATGTAAGCATTGATCTCATCAATCGTCTCGTTGTACTCATGAATCACTGAACGATTGCCTTTGAGAATATCCTTATATAGTGACTTACCCAGTTTCATTTTTGGTAAACGACTGATGCCCAGCTCACGGTAGGATTTCTCACTAATGGTTTTATTCTCAGGCAGTAGCTCATTGGCCATATCCGCCCAAAGGGTGCGTTGATATTTAAGCTCATCGCCGCGCCCGTTTAACCCCTTAGATAACCGCTCCTCCGTTGACCACTGCAACCAATTCTTGCGTGCTGATAAAGCATAACCCTTAACATCCGCTACTATCTCACGGCTTGAGAGTAAAATATGGGCATGAAAGTTACGACTGGTCAGCTCAACCACTTCAACCTCCCCCACATGTTTCTCGTGACTGTGGGGCCGATGAATGGCCACATCGACAAGCACGTTATAGCGATCAGATAATGTTTGAGCGTAGCACTCGGCCAGAACTATACGCTGATCAGCGGTGATTCCATCAGGAAACATCACATCAATCTCAGTACCCAATTGCGCGTTTTTACGAGTCTCAATGCGTTCGATATCATTCCAAAAACCCTCACGTGTCACTGCTAGATCCCCAGCAAGAGTTGGCGTTAACAACGCCGTATGCACCACATTTTTCTCAATAACTTGCGTGTATTTAGTGCCATCACTGTCCACTAAGTTTAAGATTTTGTCTTTAGCTTTACTGGTATAATCGTGGACGACTCCTGACTGCTCATCAACCAGTTTTGAGCCAGAATTATAAGCCGACTTTGCCACCACGCTATGATTTTTCGCCTTACTAACGGCGCTAACTGACAGATGAAACCCTTTATTATTCATAGCAAAAAAACCCAATATGGAGAGATGATTTTTTGGGGGTTGTAGGGGGTTCGCCCCCTGCCGGACGACGGAGTTTATGTAAAAAAATAGCGCCCCTTGTGGGTCTTTTTTACATAAACTCCTAAGTTCGCTCTTAACAGAGGGTTAAAATACTACTGCGCCCACGAAACGATGTGGTCTTGTGTATTTTACTACCTTGCATACCTGTGTATGTACTGCTAGGATCAACTCTATCATAGTTGGCTAAAAAAAGGATGAAGTAATGTCAGTAATATCAGATGATTTATTCGCAAATAAGATTAAGCAATTACAGGCTCTTAAAAAAGAGATTGA
>NZ_CAJHAV010000022.1:0-32854 GCF_904846475.1 Psychrobacter sp. LFX-11D | reverse complement strand
TCTATACTGTCAACGACGGCTAATTTAAAGCCTAAAGTATAATCTTTTTGAGTGCGCTTAACCTTTACAGTGTCTAACTTGTCCATGAATAAGCTCCTTTTTCGTAAACTTATTTCAGGACGGGACAGTTCGCCAAAAAAAAGCCAGTGATAAGATATCGCTGGCTTTTTTTATGTTTAACGCTTTTTACGATAATTATCGTTTGTTGTTACCAGCGCAATTACTGCTGTAAAGTCTTGGTCTCATGGATTTTTTCAGCAGGATTATATTGCTCAGAAGAAGGGACTGCACCATTGCGATTATTTTCTTTCATCGATTTAGCAACTTCTGGCGGCATATAGTTCTCATCATGTTTTGCCAGCACTTCACCTGCGACAAAGGTATCACCTTGCATTTTACCCGTCGCGACAACACCTGAGTTCTCAGCGAACAAATCTGGCAAAATACCTTGATAAGTCACGGGGACGGTCGATTGAAAGTCTGTGATGGCAAATTCAACGCTCAATGGGTCGTTTGGCGCACGCTGTACACTACCAGCAACCACCATACCACCAGCACGAATACGTTTGTCTTGTGGCGCTTCACCTTGCGCAATGGCAGTCGCGTCAAAGTAGTAGTCGGTCTGTTGCCCAATGGCATAAATCACCAATACCACGGCTATGGCTGCCCCTGCAAGCGTAAACATAACCCACATCAGTTTTTTACGACGAACTGCGTTCATACTACTACCTCATTGATGAGTCGCTGTTTTAGACATTATCCATCTATAAAACAGAAAATATTAAAGAAACTACCATTAGAAAAACGTCCTAAAAATGTCTTTCTAATCGTACTCTTCTAATAACTATATGGTAGCATTTTATGTATAACTCAATAAGGTTACCCGCCTTTATAGAAATCCTTTATCTGCTCATTTATGTATCAGCGAAATGTATCAAATCTAGATATTAAGGGTATGAGATAAAATGATTTCTAGTGAGTATTTTTAGTCACCGGTGTTGGCGTTTTGGTCGTGCGCTGTGCCTGACGGGCTTGTTGAATCGCCAGCTGCTTGATAAGGGCTTGTCTTTGACGACGGCTATAAAATACAAAAGCCAGCATCATGCCAACGGTAATCGCCCAGCATGACCAAACAAAAACGCCATGCTTACCCATTGCAATAAACTCAGAAAAACTATAAAAGTAAGGCTGCATCATATGTCCCTAGCCGTTATTTAATTGGTCGACAGTCATTACAGTCATTTGGCTTGTCCACGGATGTATTCTTTCACCCACGCTTTACCTTGATCACGATGCAAGATTAAAGTGTTGGTACGGTAAATCGCTAAGGTTGCGACCAATAGGTAACTACCGATAATCATCAGTAGTAATGGCAGCCACATATCTGCTGACATCTTAGGAGCCGCAGTCAAAGTAAAAGTCGCCCCTTGATGTAAGGTGTTCCACCACTCTACTGAGTATTTAATAATCGGCAAATTCACAGCACCAACGATCGACAAAATAGCGGCAGCTTTACCACGATTCGCCGTATGTTCAAAGGCTGCAAACAGTGCCATCACACCTGCATATAAAAATGCCAAAATGAGCATCGATGTCAGCCGCGCATCCCAAACCCAATAAGTACCCCACGTGGGTTTTGCCCAAATAGAACCGGTCAGCAAACTAATCACACACAATAAAAACCCCAAAGGAGCAATTGCTTGCGCCACAAGGCTTGCAGTCTTTATCTTCCAAACCAGATAAATGACCCCAAGTATCGCTAAAGCAAAATAAATGGAAATAGCAAGGCTTGCTGCTGGTACATGGATAAAGATAATGCGGTAGCTATTGCCTTGCAGGTAATCAGGCGGCGCGAACGCCAGACCCCAGATACTGCCGATGAGCAAGCAAAGGCTTGCCAGTATCGCCAGCCACTTAACCCAAGGCGAGAAGATGCGAAAGAACTCCTTAGTACCCACTGTGGTCAAGAAAACTTGCCAAATACGTTGCCACAGGCTAGGAGATGAGACATTATTTAGGTTGGGCATGGATATAAACCTATTACGCAGTTGGTGATTATCGAGTAACACGTATGAGTCATACAACTACCTGCTAGCCTACTGGCGTTAAACGCCGAGTAGAATCTACACGTGAGTGTTTGCTTAATAGACCATTATAGCAAAGTTGCCGGTTTTCATCATGTTGTTAATATAAAAGGCTTTAATAACAAAAGACAAATCTACCAGTATAGGTTGTTAATTTAGCCACGACATTTTTAAGGTCATAGCAATGACCCATGGCATCACCAGCACTGAGATAATACTACCTGCCAGTAGCAACGCTAAAATCGGCAGACCGTTAAGACCAGTGGCGAATAAATCAACCGCACCAGTGGCAAAAATCAATACCGGTAACTGCATCGGCAAAGCGATTAAAGGCACGAGAACCGCGCCATTCTTTAACGATAACGTCAAACTGCTAGCAACCGCAGATAGCATGAGCAGCATAGGACTACCCGTGACAATCGATGCCATCAATATCCACGCCTCAAACCAGCTCAGCTGAAATAAAGGTACGGCAAGCAAACTTAATGCCGCCACAATGCCGCTACTAAAAATCCAGTGGATCACCAAACGGATAAGGACCCATAACGGCAGTGAGGCTTTGGCAACGACCAATTGCGCCAATGTGCCATTATCAAGCGCAGGTTTAAACAAACCATCAACGCCCATCACCAGCGACAATAAAGCGGCAATCCACACCGCTGATACACCAAGGCGTTGTAATAATGCAGGCTCACTGCCAACTGCTAACGGGAACAAGGTAATAATCACCAAAAACAGCACCAGCGGATATAACCACTGCACTGCCCCTTGCTGCTTGACCTGCCATTCGCGGCGCCACAGCTGCATAAAACTGATACTACGCATATCAGCCATATGAGCATTTGAGCTGGTATTTATGGTTTGTCTTGGAGTATCTGACTCTATCATTTATTTGCTCTTCTACTGATGCGTATCGCATTTATACTGACAATGATATTGATAGCTTTTATACCATATAATCGGATAAATCGAGCACTTGATTGGCAACACCGACTGCTTGGTGACTGGTCATTAATATCGCCCCGCCTTCATGAGCAAACTCGCGTAATCTGTCTTCCATCCGCGCCACCATATCGACATCGAGTGCGGTAAACGGCTCATCAAGTAACCATAATGGCGTCACGTTAGGCGTCAGTAAATATAAGCGCGCTAGGGTAATTCGCCGAGTTTGACCGGCGGATAAATGACTTGAGCTGATGGTCTCAAATCCCTGCAAGCCTACCCAAGTGAGGGCATCATCAATATCAGCGGTACTTGGGCTAATGCCATATAAATTGAGCAAAAAGATCAGGTTTTGGGCAACGGTAAGATTGGGATGAATGCCCAATTGATGCGACACATACAAAGGCTGAATCGGTAAGCTAACTGCCCCTCGATAATAAGTCTCACCAGTTAGCACCGGCAATAACCCAGCCAGCTGCATAAGTAGCGTGGTCTTACCAGTCCCATTGGCACCAATTAAATGACAAATGCTGCCAGCAGCCAGATTGAGCGAAACCCCTTCGCATAAAGGGATTTCGCCGCGCTGAACGGTCAGCTCATCAAGCGCAAGTAAGGCAGTATTTAAAGCCTTCATTACAACCTCTTATTATTTATTGAGCCGCAGTCGATATTCATCACAAACAAAGACGATGTTCGTGGCATAATACTTTATGCCTATTAACCACACAGTATAACAAATTGTCGATTACTATGACCTCAAAACCTATGCAGACATCAAAAGATACTCAAAACCCAGCTCAAAAATCAGACACACCCATGCTGACAGCAAACAGCTTAATCGATGCGCAAATCACGTTTATGCAGCAGTGGTTACGTAAGCAAGCTGAACCGCTGAGCATGGAAGCGTGGCAGTGGCTTGGTGCGCAGCCATTAGCTAAATATATCAGTAGCGATGATGTACAGCGCCTATTTAATGATTGGCTACTAGACCACCCTCTAAGTGAGGTAATGCGTAGCGATATCCGCGATATTTTGCATAGCATTATCTATCACCCAGCCAATGACAATGTCCCATTATCAGAGCTTATTGACGATACGCAGGTTGTAACGCTGGCCGATTATATCGGCAGCCATGAGCAGCAGCGCAATATCTTGATTCATACCTTGGTTGGCAACGATACGTTTGCCGATTTGTTGACCCAAACGCTATATCACGCCATCAACGACTTTATGGAAAATACGCTAGATAAAGCGGGCGGTGTTGGTAAACTTATGAAGCTTGGGCGCAGCTCCTTTGAAAAGGCAACCAACAGAAACCTTGATGAAAAATTGCAGACCTATTTGCATCGCAATATCAAAGATTTGGCGCATCGCGCTGAAGCCAATGCCCAAGAGCATCTATCCAATGAAGAGGTATCTCGATTAGTGGTCACTGGTTGGGCGCGGATTAAAGAGCAGCCGATTAGCCATATCCAAACCTATCTACGTGATGAGCCTGATAACAGTAGCATCGATCATATCGAAGCCAGTATTCAGCAGAGTTATAACCGCTTACGCATGTCCCCTTATTTGCATAGCCTTGTAGCAGCAAGCGTCGATACTTGGTATCGCAATCATCAGTCTGATACCATCGCACAGGTGGCAAAAAGCTTACATATCGATGAGGCAGCGATTGGGCAGCTGTCTACTACCCTGCGGCCTATCATTTATGATGCGCTTGATAGCGAATGGCTGACGGCCCATCTGCGAGAGATGCTACAAGCATTTTATAGTCAGCCTAATATCAAAGACAGTTTGGGTTTGAACCACCAGTAATATATTTTTATCTGCTTGTTTGGGTATTTTCTTAATCTTTATATTTCATTTGTTGGTTAGCACACTATTTATGAGTCAACGTCACAAACTCAGCTTATGGCAAAAAATAAAGCAGCTGCTAGCCACATCCACTGTGCGCTCTGCTATTAATCATATTAAATCCTCCAAAGATTTGCCAAATGCTGACTTTGATGAGGTTGATAATCAGATGACTGCTGCACAAATAGCTATTGATGATATTAATACGGATCATAAAGAAGCTGACTCTAACAACATGGACAGCAATATCAGCACTAACAGCACTAACGATGCGTTTCATAAAACTAGTAGCGAAGACATCAATGTCGCCGATAATAATAACGCTGCTATAAATAATCCTATGGCCGCTGAGACCAATACCGATGCAGATCTTGAAAATACCGCAGCGCAGAGAAGTGAAAGCGATATACCCATTGTCGATTATTTAAAACAATACTTCGATGACAAACAATGGCCTTACAATTATTATCAGCCTAAAGTAAGAAACAGCCAAAAATCCCATTACCTGTCTTTAAGGATGCGCAATAAGCAGCTTGACTGTGGCTATCTGTTTCGGGTACAAGAAAATAATAAACTGCTGGCAGTCTACGGTATCTTGCCGTTTTTGATACCAGAGAGTCACCAAAGCGCCGCCATATTATTGATTACTCAAATTAACTACGACATGATTCTTGGTAACTTAGAGATGGATGTCAATGATGGTGAGATACGCTATAAAAACGCCATTGATGTTGAAGCGGTCGGACTTGACGACGATATCCTTGAGCATTTATTGCAAAGTATCATTGCCATGACGACGGTTGCTCATGAGATATTTAGTGATTTGGTCAATAACCAATACCCTGCTGAAGAATTATCCGATCTACTTTTGCAGCTACGCCAACAATCCGATTCAAGAACCTTCTTTTTGCCCACTCAATTTGTACAGTGAGAAGTCGCTACTATTAATATACTGAATTCAGTATTAAAACGATACAGCGGGACTGGGATGAATTTTACGCCGCCTCTGTCGGCGTAGGCACAGTAAGCCAGAAAAATTTATACCAGTTCCGCGTTGCAATATAACGTATCGGTTTTATTTGGAATTGACTGTGGCTAATCTACTCCTGAGAAAACAAGCATCTAAGATGACTGCTTTAAAACACCTCATTCGACAACGATTTCTTTAGAAAAACAATACGATATTAAAAATACTATGTTAAAAATTGCCTACTCTGATATTTTTCGTTATTCAGTACCCGAAAAACATCGTTTTCCGATGCAAAAATACACTATGATTCCTGAGCGCTTATTAGCGGAAAAGACTATTAGTGCGAATAACTTTTTTGCGCCCACACGCTTAAGCGAAGATGAAATCTTAACGACGCATACTGCTGACTATTGGTATCAACTTAAGACCCAAACGCTACCAAGAAAAGAAGCGCGAGCGATCGGCTTTGAGATGACGCCTGAGTTAGTAGAGCGTGGGCGCTATATTGCTCACGCGACTTATGAATGCGCAATTTTTGCACAGCAATACGGCGTCGCGATGAATGTCGCGGGCGGTACCCATCATGCCTTTGCCGATCATGGTGAGGGATTTTGCGTCTTTAATGATGTCTGTGTCGCGAGCAATTTACTATTAAATCGCGGACAAGCACAAAGGATATTGGTCGTTGATTTAGACGTCCATCAAGGCAATGGCAATGCCAGTATCATGGCAGATGAGCCACGCGTTTTTATCTTTAGTATCCATGGCGCAAAGAACTATCCGTTTCGTAAACAAGTATCAGACTTAGATATTGAGCTAGATAACGATACTGGTGATGAGCAATATTTACAGATTTTAGCGCAGACCTTGCCAAGACTGATAACGGATTTTGCACCTGATATGATTTTTTATCAGTCGGCGGTTGATGTACTAGCGACGGATAAATTAGGCAAGCTAAGTTTAACCATAAAAGGCTGCAAGGCGCGTGATGAATACGTCCTACACCAAGCCAAAACTGCCAATATTCCAATCGCTATCGTCATGGGCGGTGGTTATTCAGAAGATATTAATGATGTGGTTGAAGCGCATTGTAATACCTTTCGACTGGCGCAGCAGATATTCTTTGATGAGGCGACTGACTAAAATTTAGCATCAATTCTATTCTCGCTTCTGCTAAGCCATAAATGACATAATCCCCTGCCAGCCGATACGTATACCAAGTACTGTAAGGATCACTAAGATAAGCTGACGAAAGCGTGCTTGTGGTAGATAACGTCGCAAGCGGATGCCGACTAAGAGCGCGGTGATTGACATGACACTAAGTAAAGCAATCAGCTGCCATTCACCACTGCTTAATGCCATGATAGGCTCACGCAATACAATGATTTGGGCAATTTTACCCAAGAAATAGCACATATTACCGACTTTAGCGATAGTATGCTTATCGTTGCTTGCAGACAATAAATACATCATCAATATGGTCGACATAGCATTGGTCGCGCCGCCAATCACGCCTGCACTAAAGCCAACGATGATTAACACAGGCTTGGTCGCAGGTAGACGAAGTTGCTTACCAAGCAAGCTGCTTATGACGTAAAAACCAATAACGGCTGCCAATAACAATAAAATATATGCGCTATCGACCCATAATAAGAGCTTCGCGCCTAAAATACTACCGAGTAAGCTGGTCAATGCCAGTAACCAATAGCGCCTGCCGTAATAGATGAAATTTTGCCAAATCGTGCGACCACCACCTGCCAGCCAAGTCATCGCATTGAGTAATAACGATGGAAAAATGACTAATACAATAGCATGTGGTAAAGGATACATACTGGCAAGCGCGGTAGTAGTCACCAAGGTGATACCTAGGCCACTAATACCGTGTAGTAAGGATGCCAGAGCAAAAATCGCAATGAGCAATAACGTTTGAGTACTATCGCCATCTATCATGTTAGCCCTACTAGTCAAGACTTCATATCTTCTTCGATATGTATTATGCTTATGCAACAAGTAATCATACGAATCGTCACTACAATGCGTGCTGTAATGAGCAGCACTGAGCACTACTAAACATCACTAAACATCACTAAACACTGTGACGTTGCCAAATCGCCTCACCAATAATCGTCGTTAGCTGCTCAGCAATTTTATCCTTACTTGCTTTATCAAGTATGATGCTATCGTGCTCATAATGTGTTGAGAAAAAAACCTCCATTGCATTGTCATCACTGGCAAAGCCGATATCAGCACGTGAGACGTCATTGCAAGCAATCAAATCTAAATCTTTAGAAAGCAGCTTACCACGAGCATAACGTTCAACATCTTGAGTTTCTGCTGCAAAGCCAACGACAAACAACTCAGGATGAGCAAGCGAAATCGTCGCTAAAATGTCAGGATTTTTGACCAAGCTTAGCGTCATTGCGTCTTGGGTTTTTTTTATTTTTTGCGGTGCTGCCTCTTCCGTTCGATAGTCAGCGACCGCAGCGGTGGCGATAAAGATATCAGCGACTTTTATATGATCATCGATGCCATGCTCATGTGTTCCTAGCTCTTGCTCTTCATGCCCGTGTGCTTCATCGCAGTCACAGTCGCCATGGTCATGGCTGTGCTCATGCATATGATCGTGAGAATGATCATGTTCATCTTCAACCATATACTGTAGTGCACTATGCGTGCCTGTCACACACTGCTGCGCGACCGTCAACATCTCTTTAGCTGACAATACATCAATGCGTGTGACATTGAGCGGTGTTGGCAAAGCAACTTTGCCACCAGCAATCAAGATAACGTCTGCACCAGCAGCAACACAGGCACGCGCCAAAGCAAAACCCATTTTCCCCGTAGAATGATTAGACAAATAACGCACCGGATCAATGGCTTCAACGGTCGGTCCTGCGGTAATCACGACTCTTTTACCTGCCAATAACTGAGGCGTCGTCTGCATTGCTTGAAACAGTAAAATTTCTTCTAATAACTGTTCAGGCTCAGGTAAGCGTCCTGCACCCACATCGCCACAAGCTTGCTCACCACTAGCAGGCGCAATGATTTGGTAATTCATATCACGCAAGGTTTGCACGTTTAAGTTAACGGCAGGATGCGCCCACATCTGTTGATTCATCGCAGGCGCGATAATGACTGGCGCTGTCGTTGCAAGACAGACCGTGGTCAGTAAATCATCTGCCATACCCATTGCCAGCCGCGCTAACGTATTGGCAGATGCCGGCGCGATGACCATAAGGTCTGCCCATTTTGCAAGCTCGATATGACCCATGCCCGCTTCCGCTTTTTCATCGAGTAACGAGATATGCACCTCATTACCCGTCAAAGCTTGTAGGGTTAGTGGAGTGATAAAAGCCTGTGCACCTGACGTCATAACGACGCGCACCTCAAAGCCTGCCTTGATTAATAGACGGGCAAATACAGCAGATTTATAAGCGGCAATACCGCCAGTGATAGCAAGCAGGATATTTGACATAAGCGTGGCATCAGCAAAAAATTGAAAGATAAAATTGCGCTTATAGTAGCAATTATGCGATAAGTTAGGGAAAGTTTTCTAAATTTATCTCGTCGCAAGTGCATCTTAAGGAATAAGCATGGCAATCAAAGACTGGCATGAGGATGATAGACCGCGTGAGAAGCTATTAAAATTTGGCGTCGCGCACTTATCCGACGCTGAGATATTGGCGATATTTCTGCGCACGGGCACACAGTCGCAGTCAGCCATTGAGCTGGCTCGTCATTTGATTGAGCAATTTGGTAGCCTAGCAGAGCTGTTAGCCGCGCCGCAAGAAACTGTCCTTGCTTGTCACGGCATCGGTCCTGCCAAATACGCGCAGATACTCGCCTCACTTGAGATGGGCAGACGCTATTTGGACAGTCAGCTTAAAACGGGTCAAGGACTTGGACGCTCGCAAATGGTCAAAGACTATATCAGCACTCAGTTGCGCGGTGAGCCGCGAGAAGTGTTCGCCGTGCTATGTTTGGACAATGCCTTGAATCTAATCAATTTTGAGATATTGTTTACAGGCGGCATCTCTTCTTGCTCCGTCTGTATAAAGCATGTGCTACGTCATGCGTTAAGCCATGCTGCAAGCCAGCTCATTATTGCTCACAACCATCCGCATACCGATGCTAAGCCATCAACGGCGGATAACTTGTTAACCTATGAGCTCAAAAAAGCTTGTGACCTTATAGATTTGTCTTTGATTGACCATGTCATCGTTGGGCGCAATGAGACTTTATCTTATGCTGAAAACGGTTTACCGCCTTTTAACTAATGTTTAATGACTCGCATTTGGTTATATACACAAATCTTGATACATATTATCGACACAGCGTAGCGTTTTCGCTCTTGATAGTTATAAACAACTGTTTCATATTGGTAGTTAACTTCATTTTTGGGAGAGCCTTTATTCCCGATGCGAAGTTTTTATTTTATATCAGCTCTATTTGAAATCATTAATGTCAAAAAACTAAAACTATTTTTCACTATAAAAAAGGAAGCTTGGAATATAAAACAACAATCATAGTTATTTCAAACTTTCTTATTCACTTATATTTTGACGCTTTTTTATTAAGCGTTGCAAAGGAGGCAGTTATGGCCATTGGCTTATTTATTTTGGCAGTCATCATTCAATTAGCCATGGTCTTGGCCATCTTTTTGTTGTCATTATCGCGTGTCACAGGCAGCATTGTTGCTTTAATTACTGTCCTCGTTACGGCTTTCATCAGTCCATGGTCGCTTATCCTAGGTCTACCCATTGCCCTACTTTGCCTGATGTTGCTGATCACCCCTATTCGTCAAAGCATGATCACCAAGCCTGTTTATAAAGCCTTAGGCGGTGCCATGCCAAGCATGAGTGACACCGAGCGTGAAGCACTTGATGCTGGTACTAGCTGGTGGGAAAAAGAGCTGTTTATGGGCGCGCCTGATTGGGATACGTTTGCAAAATACCCCTATCCAGAATTGTCAGAAGAAGAGCAGAGCTTTATAGATAATGAAGTAGAAGTGCTCTGTGCAATGCTTGATGAGTGGCAAATTCATCATGAAGATAAAGAGCTGTCACCAGAGGCGTGGCGATTTATCAAAGCCAATGGCTTTTTGGGTTTAATTATTCCCAAAGAATATGGTGGATTAGAATTTAGCTCATATGCCCAAAGTCGCGTGATGAGTAAGATTGCCTCACGCTCGCCGACTGCTGCAGTGACTTGTATGGTACCAAATTCACTCGGTCCTGGTGAGCTGTTGATGCATTACGGTACCGATGAGCAAAAGCAGCGCTGGCTACCGGGTCTAGCGAAAGGTGAAGAGGTTCCGTGCTTTGGCTTGACAGGTCCAGAAGCGGGCTCTGATGCCGGTGCGATTCCGGATACTGGGGTGGTTTGTTATGGCATGCATGAAGGTGAGCAAGTGCTTGGTCTACGCATGAATTTCTCTAAGCGTTGGATTACTTTAGCCCCTATCGCAACAGTAGTAGGTTTAGCATTTAAAATGCACGACCCCGAAGGTTTACTTGGTGATCTTGAAAAAACCGATTACGGTATTACTTGTGCGCTGGTTCCAGCCAGCCACCAAGGGGTCATTATCGGTCCACGCCACAATCCAATCGGTTCGCCATTTATGAATGGCACAGTCGATGGTCAAGATGTCTTTATACCGCTAGATTATATTATTGGTGGAGTGGAAAATGCAGGTCGCGGTTGGCGCATGCTGATGGAATGCTTGGGTGTCGGTCGCGGAATCTCATTGCCTGCCCTATCGACTTCTGCCAGTGAAATGAGCTATTTGTCGGTTGGTGCCTTTGCAAAGGTTCGTGAGCAATTTAAAATATCCGTCGGAAAATTTGAAGGCGTGCAAGATGCCACCAGCCGCATTGCCAGTAATACTTATATGTTAGAAGCTTTTAGGCATCTGGTGACTTGTGGTCTAAACCAAGGTGGTACACCATCAGTGATGACAGCAATGGCAAAATACTATGCCACTGAGACCATGCGTTCAGTGATTAATGATGGTATGGATGTCGTTGGTGGTCGCGCAGTACAAATGGGACCACGCAACTTTTTAGCAATTCCTTATCAAGCGATCCCAGTATCAATTACCGTTGAGGGCGCAAATATATTGACGCGCTCGTTGATGATTTTTGGTCAAGGGGCGATGCGCTGTCACCCTTATCTATTCGATGAGTTGCAGCTACTACAAAGCGAAGATAAAGAAGGCGCACTCAAGCAATTCGACAATTTATTCTTTAAGCATTTGGGCTATACCTTTAATCGCGGTGCGAAAGCGTTCGTAGCAGGCTATGTTGGTGGCAGCAATGATGCGCCAAATTTTGCAGATAATTTTACCCGTCCCTATTACAAAGACATTAACCGCTTAAGCGCAGGCTTTGCTTTAACTGCTGACATGTCTTTAGGGTTATTGGCTGGTGATTTAAAACGCAAAGAGATGCTATCTGGGCGCTTAGCAGACATCCACTCTCATCTATTTATCTGTACAGCTATTTTGCAGTTCTATGAATATGGCAGCAAATCAGTCGCTGAGCGCTTGCATGCTGAAGTGGCGCTAAAAAATAGCCTTTATACTATCCAAGAAGCATTCCTATCTTTATTTGCCAATTTTCCAAATCAGTTTGCAGCCAAATTAGTGAGCTTTGTGACTTTTCCCAGTGGTCGTATCTTTGCCCCAGTGAGTGATGAATTAAAACGCCAACTGGGTGATACGTTTATGGATGATTTTGAAGCAAATCCCTTCCGCGACTATCTTAAAACCATGGTTTATTATAATACTGAGCCGGATGATGTCACAGGGCGTATGGAGCATGCTTATCAAATACTGCTCGAAGTCGAACCTTTATGGCAGAAATTTAAAAAAGCAGAACATAAAGACAGTTTTGAAGGTTTAACTTTTGAAGATCATGTGGTCTATGCCAGTCAAAATGGTGACATTACTGAAGAAGAAGCTGAACAGTTAATAACCTATAATTCTATACGCTATGATTCCTTATTGACCGATACATTTGATAAGCATTTATCAAAAGTTCAAGAACGTGCTAACCCACACAGTTTAGAGAACGCTGTACATAGGCTAACTGACTATGCTGAACTAAAAAGCGATGCTCAGTTAAAAAACAATGCTCAGTTAAATCAGGTATTGAACCCTGATAATCTGCAGCAGACCTCTGAAAATATCGCATCAATGGATTCAATGCCAGACAATAACCAACCAACAGGAGATGCTAACCCTGATCATGGCTATGAGAGTGATGGCGATGTAAAAATGGTCAATGAACAAGATACCGCCAAGGAAATTAATGCACAGACTGATTTTCAGGATTCACATCCTGAAATAGAAGCCCTTGGCTCGCGTCACCGTGATGCAGCATCGCATCTAAATGAACGTATGAGTTATAACCATAGATTAAACAAAGATAAATTTGCTAGCACAAGTAGGGAGCAAGACAATCACGAGCAGCAAACAGAAACCAGTGACCCTACATGGAAAGATGGTTTGCGCCGTGGCGAAAACGACAATGTCTAACTAGGATTGATCTACCTATCGCCATTTATCTATATTGATTGAAGCAAGTGAGGTGGTCTCATCAGAGTCATCTCGCTTTTTTATTTTATCGCTCATATTATTTTTTTATGCTCCTTCAACAACGCTTCATTCAGTCAAATTCATATGAATTTTTGACAGATGAAAAATCCGAACATACTAATATTATAATGTCACGTTATTTAAGTCATAAAAAAATCTTGCAGTATCCCTAGCTATTCTTTTATATTGTCCCCCAAAATCTGACTTAAAGGTCAGTTCATATATTTATAGACGTCACAGTAACAGTCATGACAGCAATCTTGCACTCATATTGAGCGCGCTATTGTGTCTATTGCTGTGCGTAACGGACACCAAGGATAGCGTTTATGTGGAAAAATATGGGTTTGACCGGCAAAATTATTGTTGCCATGGTGCTCGGTATTATACTGGGTCTATTTATAAACTACTCTGGCTTGAACACGGAAGGCAGCTTTGTTAATAATTATGTCACCAACGGTTTTCTTGCCATTGTCGGTAAGCTGTTTGTTAACTCGCTAAAAATGCTCGTCGTGCCACTGGTCTTGATTTCACTGATCTGCGGCGTATGCGGTATCGGTGATATTCGTCTATTAGGACGTATTGGTACCAAAACCTTTTTCATCTATATGGTGACGACAGCACTGGCGATTGCAACTGCTATTGGGCTTGGCGTACTGTTTGGTATCGGCAAAGGCATGAATATAGCAACAGAGGCGGCGTTTGAAGCTGAGAAAGCGCCACCACTACTTGATGTATTTTCCAATATTATTCCCTCTAACCCCATCAGTGCGATGGCAAATGGCGACATGCTATCAATTATCTTCTTTGCCGTTTTGATTGGTATTAGTATTTTGATGGTAGGAAAACCCGCTAAAGGCTTGGTTCAAAGTTTAGAGCTCATCAATGAAGTCATCTTAAAAATGGTGACTATCATTATGAATCTTGCACCATATGGTGTCTTTGCGCTATTGACCAAAGCCATGGCAGAACTTGGCTTAGACCTGATTTGGTCATTACTTGGTTATGTTGCGGTACTGGTTGGTTCACTGGCATTCCATTTCTTTGTGACCATGATGATTGTCCTCAAGCTGTCTTCAGGCTTGTCAGTCAGAACGTTTTTGGCAAAAATGCGCGAAGTACAGATTTTTGCTTTTAGTACTTCAAGCTCGAATGCAACGATTCCAATTACCTTGCGTACGGTCACCAAGCGCATGGGTGTTAATAACTCAGTTGCTTCATTCACCATCCCTTTTGGCGCGACGATCAACATGGATGGTACAGCCATCATGCAAGGCACAGCGACCATTTTTATTGCCAATATTTATGGTATTGACTTGGGTATCACTGAGTATTTGACCGTTATTTTGATGTCAGTGCTCGCCTCTGTCGGTACGGCAGGTGTTCCAGGTGTTGGTCTCATCATGCTGTCAATGGTATTTGCCCAAGTCGGTCTACCGATTGAAGGTATTGGTCTTATTTTAGGGGTCGACCGTATCCTTGATATGTTACGTACAGCAGTCAATGTCGGCGGTGATGCTGCGGTGACCGCTATCGTCGCAAAATCAGAAGGTAAAATGGATTTAGCGATTTATAACGATCCTGATGCTGGCTCAAAAGATGTCTTTGACGGTCATATCGATGAGAACAGCGAACGCGAATTCTCTGAAGTCTTTAGTGATGGCATTATGGGCAGCGAGTATGACGATGTTAAGCGCGGCTAATCGTGATCAGTGATTGCCTATAAATAAGTCATAAAAAAACCTCAGCCGATTGGTCTGAGGTTTTTTTATGCAGCAAGTACGTTTTTAGACCAAGAGTTGCATTCTTCTTGATCAATCTACTCTCCACTAACCAAGTACATATTTAGTCACCATCACAAGACAAACCAATACAATCATGGGACGAATGAGTCTACTGCCACCTTTTACTACCATATGCGAGCCAAAATACGCCCCTATAGTTTGCCCTACCATCATCGCCAGCCCTACTGTCCACAATACATTACCGCCCAATATAAAGAAGATTAATGAGCCAATATTGGTCGATAAATTCAGTACCTTTGCCGCACCAGTTGCTTCGATAATTTTTCGACCACGTAACGCCACATTGCCAAGCGCAAAAAACATACCCGTCCCAGGTCCCATATAGCCGTCATAAAAACCAATTAAAGGGGCGGCAATTTTTTGCCAAACACCTTCTGAGATACGAGGGGCAGCTTCCACTTCACCAAGTTTGGGGGCAAACAAAGTATAGATACCAATGGCCGCAATCAAAAATGGAATCAGCTTTTCTAACAAGTCAGGTGGCGATAACTGCACCGCGATTGAGCCAAAGATAGAGCCAATAAAAGCCGCAATAATCGCTGTTTTAATATTCTTGGGTTTAACCACACCCTTTCTAATCATGGTAATAGACGCCGCTAGTGCCCCTGATGCTGCTTGTAGCTTATTGGTACCCAATGTCAATACAGGCGGAATATTGGCAAGTAGCATGGCAGGAATGGTCAACAAACCACCGCCACCAGCAATAGCATCGATAAAACCTGCCAACGCGGCTACAGCGGTCAACATTAGAATAACTTCAATAGAAAGGGATACGTCCATGACACTGACCTGCAAAATTTATGATATAAGAGACACAAGCCTTAAAAGATTCAACCAATTCTACTTTTTAGCAGCATTTTTTTAGCAATACTTTTTGATAGTATTTGTTTAAAAACGCTCATTTAAAAGTAGTTGGATGAATATCAGGCAAAAAATATGGATAGATAATGTGTATATTATTTTGATAACGGCTAATGCTATAAGAGTCAAATCCGATGCTAACCGTTACGTAAAGCGGCTTATTATAAAGATAAAACTGCGAAAAAAGCCATAACCCTAGCAAATTCTGCTAGATTTATCGCACAAGATACTTTAAAAACAGCTTTTTTCGTCATGAAGCTTTCAAGTTAAAAGGTAATACCGGTAACCTATTTCATTTGTTTATATGAATAAGAATATGAGAAACTAGGGATATACGTCTATTACACTGGTATTATAAACATCAGTGCTAACAAAGACTCGTCCCCATATGTGGTCGCGTACTTAAGGCGGAGCCATTACAGACATACAAAAATACTTGAGCTTTTGAATACTTTCGCACGTTTTATTTAGTTAATGAGGACAATATGGCAATACATAAAATCAGAGCGTTTTTTAATCTCGAGGCTTCGGGCGGCATCGTCCTAGCGCTGGCAGCTATCGCAGCAATGATTATTGCTAATACTTCTCTAAATACGTGGTACGAATCCTTTATTCACGCACCTGTCGCTATTCAAATTGGCAGCTTCTCAATCGCTAAAGATGCGCATCATTGGATTAATGATGGCTTGATGGCAGTGTTCTTCTTTTTAGTGGGACTTGAGCTTAAGCGTGAAGTGTTAATCGGCGAGCTGTCCAATGTAAAGCAAATTATCTTGCCAGCAGGGGCGGCTCTTGGCGGAATGATCATGCCAGCCATCGTCTATCTGTTTTTTAACTATAATGAACCTGAGTTTTGGCGAGGTTGGGCGATTCCTGCCGCAACCGATATCGCCTTTGCTCTTGGTATTTTGAGTTTACTTGGTAATCGCGTACCCAACTCATTAAAAGTATTCTTAGTCTCGATTGCTATTTTTGATGATATCGGCGCGATTATTATCATTGCTTTATTTTATACCAATGATTTATCGCTTGGTTCACTGGCTATCGCGGGCTTATGTCTGCCGTTTTTATATCTGCTTAATCGCCGTAACGTTACTAGCATAACTCCTTATTTGCTAATTGGCGTTATCATGTGGGTTGCCGTACTCAAATCCGGTATCCATGCAACATTAGCTGGGGTTGTATTGGCGCTATTTATTCCTTTATTTGATCGCACTGACCCTGAGCATTCCCCGCTTGAAGAGCTTGAGCACGACCTACAAAACACCGTTTCTTACGGTATCCTGCCATTGTTTGCTTTTGCCAATGCGGGCATTTCGCTTAAGGGCGCAGGGTTTGGCGAGCTGTTTCATTCTGTGCCGCTTGGTATTGCCGCCGGACTGTTCATCGGTAAACAAGTAGGCGTCATGCTGATGTGCTGGTTAATCTTTAAACTGGGCATTTCTACTATGCCAAAAGGTATGAACTTTAAGCAAATCTATGGCGCAGCATTGTTATGTGGTGTGGGCTTTACCATGAGTTTGTTTATCGGTGGGCTTGCATTTGCCGGTGAGACACCATTATTTGATGAGCGTTTGGGTATCATTATGGGTTCAATCGTCTCTGGTATCGCAGGTTATATGATGCTCAAAGCCACTTTAAAAGATGAGGTTAATGTAACCTCTGTAGACTTAACGCGTCATTCTTAATGTACGATTGAGCTACTTTATCCCAAAGTAGCTCAATCAACTTCATAAAAAGCAGTTGATACAGAGTTGCTTATAAATATGGATTCCATCGACATCTCTAAAAAAATCGCTAAAACAAGTACCGCCAGTGCTCGGCAAGGTGCAGGCTGTCATCAAGCGCCTGTTTCTTATCAGCGTCATGGACGCACCACTGCCATTGATGATCATAGTGATCTGCAAGTATTAAAACGCATTAAGCGTTATCTACTGCCAAAAGACTTTGTCATATCGCAAGATTTGTTAGAGGAAATAGTTGCAGGCTACGATATTGGCGATCCAATAGCAGATGATCTAGCCTCTGATGGCATTCGTTTTGCCAAGCCATTACAGCAGTTTATTATTGATGAGAAAGCGGACTCTAACCTCAAGAATAATTCCTCATTCAACGCATTAACTGAACAATTTAGTCGCCATCCCGATTGGTTTGATCCTAAGCTTGCCCAAATCGGCGCGGTTGCCTATCGCCGTTATCCACTGATGCTGATTTGGCTGTTGCGTAATGTGGCCCTCATGGCAGGCTATAGTATCCCTGCCTTATCGCTACCGCTGATTCAGACTGGCGCACTGATGCATGACGCTTTACCAAGATTGATGCGTACCTACGCCTATATCTTGGCGGTCTCTGAGCACCCTCAATTGCATTTAGATTCAGAGCATAGCAAACCTAATATTGAACGAGTACTGGCTATCGGCTCTGAAGGTTGGCAGCAATCCATTAAAGTACGTCAAATACATACCTCAGTACGACAGAACTTGCTCAAAGGTAAAGGCAATGCTGCTAAAGGCGTCATACCAGATGCCAACCAACATCACAATCCAGATGGCAGCTGGAATACCGCATATTGGGGTATTCCTATCAATCAAACCGATATGATTGCTACTCATTTGCAGTTTTCACTATTGATTATGCGCGGATTAAGATTGCTTGGCGCCCGTATTAGCACTGAGGAAGCAGAAGGCATTTTGCATTTATGGAATCTTGCCAGTTATTGGATGGGGGTAGATTTGCAGCGACTGCCAAAAGATGAAGCCGCCAGTTGGGAATGGCTCTATACCTATTTGTCGATTCAGCAGCTTGATTTTAAAATGGGACGACCACTGGCAAAAGCCCTACACGATTTGCCACGTCAGCTGATGGGTGAGGACAATCGCCGTGGGCGTTTTGTTGAGATGGTCAATGCCAGCGTGACCCGTACCTTGGTTGGTGATGATATTGGCGATGGGCTAAACCTACCAAAATCAAAAATACGCTTTGGCGTATTGTCTTCCGTGCCGATTCTATTTGCCCTCGATACTGCCCGTCAACACAATAGTAGAGTCGCCAACAAGCTAGAAGCATTTCGTGCTAAACGCCAAGACAATATGAACTGGTGGTTAAAGAAAAATGATGATTATTATAAATAGAATGCATTCATTATCACTAACGTTTATAATAACGATCCTCCTTCGCCAAAAACATGATTATTAGCGAGCATCTAACACTTCTATGATCGAGTGTCTTGTATGCGGTAATACCACTCTAGCTGCCGATCAAAGCCTGTTTCTAATAAACTGGCAATGACTCGTCCCGTCAGACCCCACACTGTTTCGCCATCTACTTGCCAGCTCGGTGTCAGAAGCGTTGCTGCCTGATCTTGCAATGTATATTCTATGGAATATTCGACTGTTGGCTGAGTTAATAAAGTCTCAAAATCTGCCCAAAAAATGCGTGATATCTCCCCAAGCTCTGGCACCAAAAGCAGATCTGGCGCAATAAGCGCCACAATAGGACGTACACTCATACCACTTTTAGAGGTTTGGATAGGCAGTTGACCAAGCAGCTGAACTTTATTAGGCGGTAGCGCAGTTTCCTCGCAAGCCTCACGTAGGGCGGTAACGACATTGTTACCATCACCTACTTCATGTTTGCCACCAGCACAGGATACCTCGCCAGCATGACTGTTCATATGAGCAGCGCGGCGAGTCAGCAGCAGCTTAGGATGGCGCTCATGAGTGATAGCGACCAAGATAGAGGCATCGGCGATTGGGGTTTGATAAAGACTATTTAAAATACGGGCACTGCGCGAATGGTCGTGAGAGTCATAAAGTGCGGGACTAGCAATAGCTTTTAAGGTCTCGTGCTGCACCCGTTCAGCCAACTTTCTGATCGTGGGATAACGTATAAAATCTGGTACAGCGACTGTCATTTCATCAAAACGTACGGACTGTGAGGGATTTAGCATTATAATTGCCCTGTTTTTTTATCAGTATTAGCCATCAAAGCGTTGAATCGTTGCAGCAAGCAGATTGCGACAACCGTCAGACAGACATGGTCTTTTATCATTGTACGACTACAATTGGTCCTCATGGATCAAGGGTGTCGTTCATATATTATTTAGGAAATGCTCGTGGATAAGATTTTTTCATTACATAAAATGCAGGGCAAAACTGATGATTGCCCGCAAAGATTGCCATTAGTCATCATTGCTATTGCTTGGGCTGGCGGAACATTTGCCACTGCTGTATTGGCATTACTGGGAAATTGGCAAAATATCGCGATGATTTTGGGCTCATTTGGCGCCAGCTGCCTGCTTATTTTTGCTTATCCAGAAAGCCCTTTTGCTCAGCCAAGAAACATTGTCGGTGGTCATCTTATTACTACCTTTACTGGCTTAGCTTTTATGTCTTTATTTGGGGTTGAGTGGTGGAGCTTGTCCCTTGCCGTTGGTACGGCAATTGCTCTCATGTTACTGCTGCGCGTACCGCATCCACCTGCAGGATCCAATCCATTGATTGTGATGCTCGGCGGCGTAAAGTGGCATTTTTTGCTCACTCCGACGCTAGTAGGTGCCCTTGCCTTAGTAGTGGTAGCGCTCATTTACAACAACATTGGTCGTGGCAGACACTACCCGCGCTATTGGTAACATAGTCAATTTAAAATAGAGTCACTTATAGCCTAGCGCAATCTGATAATAACTGCATACCTTTTGTGTGACTGATAGGCTTGGTCTATTCTGTTAGCACACAAGGAATTCCAACGGTGATTCAACTCACAAAATACGCTGTTATTATTATCATTGCCAGTATGAGGAAGATTTGTGTTATCTTAATATAAAGGGCGATTGTCAGATAATAATCTGATATTCGATAGCCCTAGTATCTGATACAACAATAATTATAAATCTTAAAGTTATACGTCTTAAAGTAACCTTATCTCTCTCATTTCATTATATAAGGCAGTCAATATGCGCTATTGTCTACAATGCGGTTGTGAAGCAGAACGCAAAATACCAGCTACGGATAATATACCGCGTTTGGTATGCCCAAACTGTCATTATATTCATTATGAAAACCCAAAGATAATCTGTGGTTCACTGGTCGTCCATAAACATCGGGTGCTGCTCTGTCGACGCGCAATCGAGCCGCAGTATGGCTTATGGACGTTACCTGCAGGCTTTATGGAAAACGGCGAAACCATGGCCGAAGGTGCCGCGCGTGAGAGCTTTGAAGAGGCTGACGCGGTCGTGATCAATCCACATTTATATTGCTTGTATGACATTCCAGATATTGGTCAAATCTATAGCATCTATATCACCGAACTAAAAGACGGTGCTTATGGTATCGGCTCTGAAAGTCTTGATTGTGCGTTATTCACAGAAGAAGACATTCCTTGGGATAAGCTTGCGTTTGAAGCGGTACGCCGTACCCTAAAAAGCTATTTTGCAGACCGTCAACATTACGACAGTTATGATCAATTCCCAATTCATCAAGAGATCATTGGTAAAGACCAAGCCATTAAGCGCTATTAATAACGAAGCTCGCTAAAAAGCTGACTTACAAAAGCAAGTAGTAAAGACCGTTGATAAGAATTAAGCTCAAATCTTATCAATGGTTTTTTATTGCCTAATGTTAACCGCTTAAGCTAAGTCGCGAGGATACCATGCTGACACTACAACACTCTTTTGCCCTATTACCGCTAACTTTAGCCCTAGGGCTGACGAGTGTAAGCGGTCATGCTGAAAGCACCCCTTTAACCGCTAAGGAATCAGACCCGCAAACGCTCGGCTGGATGCAAGGTTTCCCGCCTCCAAAAGACAAGCTAATCACTCAACCACAGTCGGACTTTTTTAGCTTTCCCAAACTGCGTTGGACAGTCTGTCATATTCGAGAGCTAATGCCCACTACCGAAGTCAGTCGCGGTATCGGTGCACCATCCAAACTTGACTATGCACTCGATAAAAATATTGATGCCATTACCTTTACCCCAACCAATAGCAAACGCCCTATGACATGGCGGCAGTCACTTGATGCCAACTATACAGACGGCATTATGATCATGCATCATGGCAAGGTCGTCTATGAGCGTCAAAATGGTTGCCTCAATGAGCTGGGTAATCACGCCGCAATGTCGATGACCAAGTCAATGACAGGATTATTAGCAGAAATCCTCGTCACCGAAGGTAAGCTTGATGATAAGGCATTGGTTGCCTCTATTATTCCTGAGCTGGCAAAAAGTGGCTTTGGCGATGCCACCGTACGCCAAGTGATGGATATGACCACGGCGCTCGATTATAGTGAAGACTATGCCGATCCTGACGCAGACATCTGGAAGTATTCAGAAGCGGCAAGCCCGTTACCAAAACCCAAAGGCTATAGCGGACCCAATGGCTATTTTGAATATCTGCAAACGGTACCTAAAAAGGGCGAGCACGGTGTAGAGTTTAACTATCGAACCATCAATAGTGATGCACTCGGCTGGATTATTTCACGCACCACTGGCAAGGCAATCGATGACCTGCTCTCTGAACGTATCTGGCAAAAAATCGGTGCCGAACAAAGCGCGTATATGACGGTCGATGCTAAGGGTACGCCGTTTGCTGGCGGCGGCATCAGTGCAGGTTTGCATGATATGGCACGTATTGGCAGCTTGATGCTCAATAAAGGCGAGATGAATGGTGAGCGCTTATTCCCAACAGCGGTAGTCGATAATATCGAAGCTGGCGGTGATAAAGGCGCATTTGCAAAAGCGGGCTATAAACAGCTCAATAATGGCAGCTATAAAAGTATGTGGTGGCTGTTTAATAATCCCACGCCTATTTATGCAGCACGTGGCGTCCACGGTCAAACGGTCTATGTTGATCCAGCAGCCGATATGGTCATCGTTCGCTTTTCCTCATACCCTGAAGCCAGTAATGGTAAAATCGACCCAACTTCGCTACCTGCCTATAAAGCAGTCGCTAATTACTTAATTAAAAAGTAAGCCTTTAAGAAATAGCGCTTTAAAATACTCAACCAAAACAAAACCGCCGCTTTCAATATAAATACTGGAAGCGGCGGTTTTTTATATAGATACTGATTTTTTACAAGTTAAAAGCTAGCTTTTAATTTTACAGACTTTAAAGCCAAGCTCTTGTACTGCTGCTTCTTTATCATAAGGCGCTAATACCGCGCGGACATGCTTTTGCCCTTGCAGGTATTGCTTAGCAACACGTTGCAAGTCAGCTACTGTTACAGCCAAAATTGCTGCACGCATTTTACGTTGCCAGTCAACACCGCGATGATGCAAATCAGCGAAGCAGGCTTTAATTGCCTCACCTGCTGGAGAGCCTGGCTTATCCATTCCTGAGATAATACCTAAGATGGCTTCTTCTAACTGCTCATCGGTTTGCGGTTCATTCAACAGCCATTCGATACTGGCATCGAAATGGGCAAAAGTCTCAGCACACTGTGGATCGCGATAGCTAAAGAACTTAAAGGCACAAGCATTGGCGTCGTAGCCCGCACCACCGCCATAAGCACCGCCGCGCTCACGAATGGCGCTATGCAGATAGCCATTGCGCAGGTAAGGCGCTAATACCATCAGGGCTACCGTATCAGGATGATCAGCCGTAGGAACGGTATAAGCACTGGCATTATGATAGACATTGGTTGGAACCAGCCATGCCAAATCGTCAACGGCTACTTCTTCTGTTGCAGCTGTGTTTTCACCACTTAATGCAGCATTTAGCGATAATTCCGTAAACTCACTTGGAATATTTGCTTCGATACTCGCATCAGAATTTTTTAACTGCGCTGCAATCTTCGGCGCTTGGCTGTCTTTCCAGCTATCAACGATTAAGTTGCTCAAGCGTTCGGTTTGTTCAGCTTCACAGATAATAACCGCATGCTTAGGCAAGCTGATTAACCGTTGATGTAAATCCATCAAGCTGGTTGCCAATTTATCCCACTGCGCATCATCAGTACTGGCATGGGTTAAGAAGTCTTTTAACGCGTTTAGTGCTGGCAGACCGCTGCGTACATATTCTAATTGTGCTTGGCGACTCATGCCGCGACTGGCGGTTTGCATGGCATAAGAATGCCCTGAACCAGCAAGGTTTGATTGCCAACCTGCTTGACGCTGCTGCAAGATTTCTTTGATACGGTCATGCTCAGTGAATACGCTATGTTCCATGACTTCTTTGAGTAAATCAATCGCTTCAGGTTTACGATTGAGCGCGCGCGTTGCCACCACAAAGTAGCTGCTAATCGCTTGGCTGTCATCGACATTGGTACGTTGGCTGATACGAGCCGTCACACCAGATGAATGTGCCGCTTGTTTGGCCTGCATTTCGTGAGCACTCAGAGAATCTGTACCTAGCTCTGATAATAAGCTTAAATAGATAGGCAACAGCGGATGATTAATCACCTCATTAACGGGTAGCTCTTCATTCTTATTCTTACCAATCTCATCGGTTAACGGTACGATGATTTGATAATAATACAAGCCGTTAGTGCCCGCTTCATATTCGAATAACGTGCTGTCTTTGCCGCTTAAATTAATCTGCTTTTGCGTGCCTTGCTTAAAGCTGATATCGGTCGGCACATCTTCTAAACCAACTTTTGGTAATAAGCTTAAATCATCTGGTGCCGCTTGGCGCGCTGCCAAATCAAGCGCTTGTTGTTTTAAGATAGCTTTATCATCAGCGGTCAAATCCATCTCGATGGTATCAAGACGGGTCTGTTCAGCTGCTGCCAGACGGGCGGTTTTTTCGCTGTCAGGCGTCATTGTGACGCGCACACGATGCTGATTATCAAGCAAATGAGTTTTGATTAAATTCGGTAACCATTGCGCATCTTTTACTTGTTCACGTAGCCATTGTAAATGCTCATCAACTTCCCAGACATCAATGGGATTGCCATCATGAATCGCCGTACTAAAGCCTTCTAGCATGAGATTCAAACCATACGGCATGCTATCACCGCCGATATGGCGCTGATCAATCTCGATTTGATGCAAGATAGTTTCAATGGTTTCATCATCAATCGGTTTGCTCGCGACCTCTTTAAGCAAATCAATAATACCCTGCTCTACTGCTTCAGCATGTTCAGGGTTAGAGCCGCGTAAACCAGTATAAAAGACCATCTCATAATGACTGTCATCCAATCCCAATAATGGACTTGGCGCTTTGCCTAGTGGGTGGCTATCTAAATAGGCACGTAACGGCGAGCCAGCATGCTCAATCAATACGCCTTCTAAGAGACGCAGTGCCAAACGCTGCTTCGGATCAGTAATCGATGGTAATAACCACGCAAGCACGTGATGAGTCTGATCGGGACCAGCTTCATCAGCAGTATAAGTATCGACCGCGCTAATAGGTGCAGACAAACGCTGCTCTGGACGGGATACATGTTTTTTGCCCGCTTCAAACTGAATCAAAGCATCGTCATGGATTTTTGCTTGCGTTTCAGCGACTGGAATATTACCAAAGCTCATAATCACACTGTTTGACGGATGATAATGGCTCTGATGGAATTCAACCAGTTCATGATGGGTCAAATCTGGGATATCAGCAGGATCACCGCCCGAATTATAGTGATAGGTCGTTGTTGGGAACAGATGATGGGCGACCGTATGATACAACTGGTCAATCTCGCCACTCATTGCGCCTTTCATTTCATTAAAAACGATACCCTTAAATTGCGGCTTGTCATTTTCGTCTAACTCAACACGGATGCCTTCTTGGGCAAAATCAAGCGGGTGAATATTGGGGAAAAATGACGCATCAAGATAAACGGCAAGCAAATTAAAGTAGTCGTTTTTATTTTGCGTGGCATACGGATACGCTGTCCAATCGGCAGCAGTCATCGCATTCATAAAGGTATTTAATGAGCGCTTAATCATCGAAAAGAACGGATCACGAACGGGGAACTTTTCAGAGCCACATAATGCGACGTGCTCTAAAATATGCGCCTCACCTTTTGAATCCATCGGCTGGGTACGAAAGCCGACCAAAAAGGCATTTTCATCACTCGGATGCGCCAAGTGATAATGCATCGCTCCGGTTTTGATATGCTGACTGATCAGCACATCCATCGATAATGCATCGATATGGCGGTGCTCAATCAGCTCAAAGGCAGGATGCAGGGTTAAATCAGCGGTAAATAGCGTGTCGGTCATGGTTATCCTTATGCATTAATTACTTCAGTATCATCTTAGCCAATAACCAAGGTATGAAATCGATATCAGCAATTAAAATAGTAAAATTTATATTTATAAAAAGATCGCTTTGAATAAACAATTAAAGTTATCAAAGCCTCATAGGTCATCTTCGAATTGAATGGCATTTATCAGCTAAAAAGAATTTGCCTAACGACAGTAGATGGGGCTAATACGCTAGTAAGTCAAGACAGTGGGTGGAGAAAAACAATAAGTCATCAAGAATAATGGATAAAGATAGCGCCCGATTTAACAAAGCCTACTTAACAGCAGTCATTAGTAGTGCTATAGTTAAAATCATCTGCCACAAGGAAGGAGCCGCTCATGAGTTACCAACATATTTTATTGGTCACCGACTTACTATCCGATGCTGACTTGGTTGCTCAAAAAGCCAAGCGTATCGTTGATAATCGTCCTGACTCCAAATTATCGGTATTGCATATCGTAAAAGATACCATGGTTGGCTTTGGCTACGAGCTGGTGCCTGCCTCAAGCTTATATGATGAGATTGATGATGAGCGTTGCCAAGAAGCGCGTGCAAAACTGGCGCAGTTTTTAGATCGTAACAACTTACATGTGGTCAACTCTGAGGTGACGACTGCCATCTCAAATAGTGAAGGTATTGTCAACTATTGCCATAAGAATGACGTTGATTTATTGGTTATTGGTCGTCATGAACGTCATGGCATCGCAGCTTGGCTTAGCGGCGCAACGGCAGATAATATCTTGCCAAATGTACCTTGTGACAGCTTAGTTGTGAGACTTGATAAGCCGGTCAATAAATAAGTGTAAGCATAGAATTAATACAGTCGATACTAAATAAGGTGAATGCACTTTATTATAGGGCGAAACTGGTACAAATTTTTCTTGCTTGCTGTGGCTGCGTCGACAGAGGCTACAAAAATTTATTCCAGTTTCGCTATATTTTTTAATACGGAGCTGACTATAGCTACCTTTACACACGATCCTCTTGAATAATATCAATAAAGCTTTGCCAAATCGGGCTTTGATGGCGCGCTTTATGCCATACCAGCCACCATGTACGTGACAAATCAATTCCTGCAACCTGCACTTGTACCAGCTTCCCTGTTGCAAGCTCTGCTTCAATGACGTGCTGTGACAGGCACCCAAGTCCAATATCAGCACTGACCATATGCTTAATCGCCTCCGACTGCTGTATTGCCATAATCACCTCAGCATTGGGCAAATGCTGCAATAATTGCTCATCAATGATCTGCCGCGTACCAGACCCCGCTTCTCGTACCAATAGTGGTAGCGTTGATAGTTGCTCAATACTCAGCTCATAGCAATTATTTGCATCGTTGTAATAACCCACATCGGTCAACCATTTGCTGTCGTGCTTAGCAAAAATCATCAAAGTATCAGTGCGCCACACGCGCTGCTCAATCACCTTCATATCTACTGGGCGCGGCATACCTTCGACTAAAGCAATATCAATATTTAGTTGCTCAACTTCTGCTACTACCTCTTGAGTATTGGCAATATACATATCAACATCTGCATCTGGCAGCGCCTCATAGAGCTTGGCAAGCAGCGGCGGCAGTACGTAATTGCCAATAGTCGTACTAGCACCAATGTGGATCTGCCCTGCTTGGTGCTTATGATAATGCTCTAGTGTCAACGACTGCCCTAGGATAGCTTGAGCTTGTATATAAATAGGATGGGCATTGGGGTGCTGATTGAGCCTACGCCCAACGCGTTCAAACAATGGCATTTGCAGCCTTGCTTCTAATTCTGTCAACGCACTACTGACCGCCGACTGCGATAAATGCAGCGCTTCACTGGCACGACTGGTACTACCGGTTTGATAAATACTGACAAACACCGATAATTGCTTGAGGGTAATCTTTGGTAATCCCTGCATGGCTTTTTTCATAATTTCTCTGACATCCTATCTTATTGATACAATCTAAAAACCATCTGTTATTTTGAAAACCCTCTATTATCTAAAAAACTGTCTTTTTAACCCTAAGACTTTCTATTAACCTATAAAATCGATAATTTGTATCTAATTAATCTGTTTTTATTATAGATTTGTCTATCTTATAATGTCTATTCATAAGCTTATGCTTATTTCGATTATAGATAATAGGACAGTCAGTCATGTACGCCTTGACCCAATCAGTGAACAACTATTTTCCACGCAGCCGCCATCTAGCAGGGCTCATCGTCGTGCTGATTGGCAGTCTATTTTGTTTATGGCTCAATACTAGTGTAAACACATGGACAAATGGGCGCATCGTAGGACTGTCATCACTGACGCTAGCGATTTTGATCGGGATGATACTTGGCAATACGGTCTATACCAATTTTGCTGAGCGTTTAAATGAAGGAGTTTGTTTTGCTAAAGGGCAGATTTTAAGACTCGCCATTATGTTTTATGGTTTTAAACTAACAGTGACCCAAGTTGCTAGCGTGGGTATGCCAGCGATTATGACGGATGCACTGGTACTAACATCGACTTTTTTATTGACCTATTGGCTGGGTACGAAATGGCTAAAAGTCGATAAAAAAACGACTATATTGATTGGCTCAGGCGCGAGTATTTGCGGGGCAGCCGCCGTCATCGCCGCCGACCCAATCGTTAAAGCAGAAGCGCATAAAGTCACTATCGCCGTGGCGACAGTGGTGGTCTTTGGTACGGTTGCGATGCTACTCTATCCGTTTTTATACCATCTTGGTTGGTTGCAACCTTGGTTAAGTGCTCAGCAGTACGGAGTTTATACGGGTTCAACCATTCATGAAGTGGCTCAAGTCGTCGTCGCTGGTAACGCAGTCAGTCCTGAAGTGGGTGATACAGCTGTTGTCACCAAGATGATTCGGGTCATGATGCTCGCCCCTTTCTTACTGGTATTGTCTTTTGCTCTGACCAAAGGCTGTAGTGAAAATGGTGAAAATGCTTCATTTATGAGTCGTATTAAAGAAGTCAAAGTCCCTTGGTTTGCCTTTATATTTATTGCCATCGTCTTACTGCACACTTGGGTGCCGATGACCGCAAGCTTTGAGCGTAGTATGGTCATGCTAGACGATGTGCTGCTCACCATGGCGATGTTTGCGCTGGGCTTAACTACGCATCTGAGCGCTATTAAACAAGCGGGCGTCAAACCTTTAATACTTGGGACGATTATGTTTGCTTGGCTGATCGTTGGCGGTGGATTTATTAATATTGGTATTAGCTTGATTGGCTAAAGTAAACTACCAAATATCCTTGCCGCTCGTTATCATTATTGCTGTGAGTTATATAGATCAAAAATGCCGACGACCAGCGTAGTCATCGGCATTTTTGGTTCATTGTCTGATTTAAAAGCCAATCAACATAAAGTGCACGTTATAGATATTAAGCTATTGATTGCAAATAGCTTGTACTAAATCGTAGACGAAAAAAAACGAACCCGAAGGTTCGCTTTTTTTTCATCTTGCTCTAAGTGTCTATAAAGACAGATTAGATAGCAACGATGTTATGGGCTTGTGGGCCTTTTTGACCTTGAGTTACAGTGAACTCAACTTCTTGGCCTTCAGCTAAAGTTTTGAAACCTGAACCAGTGATTTCGCTGTAATGAGCAAAAACGTCTGCGCCAGTTTCTGGAGCGATAAAACCAAAGCCTTTAGCTTCGTTGAACCACTTAACTGTACCTTTTTGAGTATCTGACATATTGATAATCCTACTTTTAAATTTATTAATGGTCTAGTGACCGGTAACGCTTGCAAATAGCTACTGAACGATAAATATTAAAACGAAGGATTATAACTAATACTACGAGGTAATGATTTGGTGCAGAACTGCTCTTAAGCTTGGAAGTATTATAAGGGCAAGATCCCATTTTCGCAAGTATTATCTTAGGTTTCATGTAACCAAAGCCGCTTTTTGACTGTTTTTTGCCCTAAAATCAACGCATTTTAGGCATTTGGCAAACGGAACAAATAGACCGCTACCCCAGTACAGACCGTGGCTACCAGCCAAGCTACCCACATCATATCTGCAGGAATGTTAAAAAATAACATTGTTGTTGAAATTGCCATCATTATCGTCGCTAGCCACTTGCCATATAAAGGTACAGCATGGCGATCTTCCCAATCTCGGACGAATTTACCAAAATATTTATGATTAATCAGCCAAAAATGAAAGCGTCGTGAGCTACGCGCCCAGCACCCTGCCGCTAGTAAGATAAAAGGTGCGGTCGGCATGACAGGTAATAATACCCCAATGATACCCAAGGCAAAAAACAACCAACCAAATATCAAAAACATCCAACGCACCGTTGGATTGTTATGTTGATTGGTCTTGGGTCGGTAATAAAAAGATTTTTTTAATTGAGTCATGATAGTTTTATCAGTCAGTGTGAGACATTAGGTCATCAGGTATGGACTACCTATATAAGTTATCAAAGATAAAGAAATTGAAACCTAGGTTCAAGACTGATTTTGCACGGTTTTGCTACCGATACGTAGCTTGTTTAGCAGTTAGGTAAATATCGGTCGTTACTCACTACGGTTTGGCAGGATAGCTTTCCCAGTAGTCTGCGATTGCCTTTGGAAAACAGTATTCTTTTGGCATTACGGTAATGGCGATGGGTACTAATATGGATTTGGTCACACCGCCGATACTGTCACAAGTGGCATCGGTAGGTACGTCATAATAAATCACGCGCAAGGTATTCTGCGGACAGAGGTCTGAGCACTGAAAGGATTTGACCACTGCAATACCGTTATGCACGCCAATGACCTTCTGCTGCGCGCCTTCGGTTGGCGCTGATTCTTTTTGCTGGGCAGCTCGAATGAGATCAGCATCTGTTAAGATGTTTTCATTGGTAGGTAAAGAGACGCAAGCGCTTAGACTTAAAAACAAAGCACTTAAAGTGAGGGCTTTTGTAGTTGATGTTGTTTTCACAGTGAACATGGCGGTTACTCCTCAGTTATGATGTTATCAATCCAATCTTACAAGCTTCTTTTAGCCAGCTTGGGAACTCTTCTAGCATACTCTCATAAAGAGACTCTTCGCTAATGTCATCCAAATCGTCTAATTCAAAGAAGTCGCAATTATCAATCACGCGCCCTGTCATGTCGTCTAGTTTTTTTAGAATGCCATAACCACGACCACCCAAGCCCACGAACTGCCAAAATATCGGTAGTTTCGCCGCTTCCGTCATGACTCTCGTGATACCGCGATTGTCATTCACCCCGCCATCACTGATAAATAGCACGTAGATAGGCACATCCAAGCCGTCTTTTTGATAAAACTCCGTCACGGCTTTCATGACTTCTGCTTCGTTATTCACACGCGGGCCAAGTGCCCATTTGCGCCAGCCGCCGTGAGCGTTGTCAATGAAACCGTCATAGTTACTCAGCCCAATCTCACCCAAATACTGCGGATCTCTGGCAAACGCCCAGCAGTCTAGCGCTTGGTCGTCATCGAAGCTTACTGCCAATGGTAATAAGCGGTTGACCACCTCTTGCACGCGGCCTTGTTTATATTGTCTGTTCATTGAGCCTGAGGCATCTAGCACTAGTGCCACTTTTGCGGTTAACTGCTGCAATTGGCGTTTCTCAAGCGATATCGTGGCTTTTTTAGCCAGATTGACTAGTTTTGGTGCTTTGTCTAGCATGACCTTCTCTAACGACGGTTTTGCTTGCACTGGCGTTACGGTCGGCTCGAGTAGTTGCGGGCTACTCTCTTCTACATCGCCACCGAAGTGCTGCACGATAGCGGCAAGTCCACCATTAAAGCCTTGCGCGACGTTAGATACTCGCTACACGCCACCCTTACGATAAAGCTGCATCAACATACTGGCTTGCTGCTGGGCAAAGTCTGCTGCTTGATACGCTGCCTGTGCCTTTTGTGATTGCTGCCAAATGCCAATCTCTAGTGATTGAATTTGATTGAGCGGCGTGTCGGCTGATAGTACAAAAAACAAGCTGTCTATATTAGTCGCCAGTTTGGATAAGTTGACTTCAAACTCGGCTTGGATGCCTTTACTCGCCGTTGGCTGCGACTCGTAATGGGTGAGCTTGATTTGCCCGCAAGGTGAGGTTGGCTGATTATAAAACACCATGTAATCATCATTGATCAGTTTGCCCGCTGCGTCTAAGGCAAAGCAACTGATGTCCATCTCTATTGGGCTTTGGCGAGTGAACTTGAGCGTGATGGGTGCGATGTCGTCAATAGCAAGGTTGCCCAAAGGCGCGCGTTGTCCGACAGTGAGATGGTTCATGGTGTTCCTTACGTTCGATTTCTATTCCTTTAAAGATAATAGACTAATTACTGACATTAAAAAACCACCATAGTAATTGCTGTGGCGGTTTTTTATAGTTGAAGACAATTACATTTTTTGAATCTCACGTTTCACCCAGCGGATGAACGCTTCTAATCTTACGAGTTCATTACCTTGTAACTCGTTTGACAATCTACTCGTAATATATAGTCAGTTCAAAACAAAAGTGTTATGGCTAGGACAAACATCATAAAATAATTTGGATAAGTCATTTTCCATCCACCCTTGGCGTAGAGACTTTACTTGAGCCCATTTTTTCTCAATAGGGTTTA
>NZ_CAJHAV010000021.1:0-36122 GCF_904846475.1 Psychrobacter sp. LFX-11D | reverse complement strand
GTTCGCAACACTGTTCATTCTCTCCCCAATCAAGGTTCGCACCTTCACGGGTGCGTGGATTGAAACTTCATAGAGCATAATAGGTTAACCGAGGCTTTAGGTTCGCACCTTCACGGGTGCGTGGATTGAAACTCCCAACACTGTTCATTCTCTCCCCAATCAAGGTTCGCACCTTCACGGGTGCGTGGATTGAAACGGGTCGTACAAACGCGCTTATGTCTGTATTAGCCTGTTCGCACCTTCACGGGTGCGTGGATTGAAACTATGGTGCTCGCTTAATGACAGCAGCCGATGCGCGTTCGCACCTTCACGGGTGCGTGGATTGAAACATCAGGCTTAATATTCATGATTCTAAATTGCATAGTTCGCACCTTCACGGGTGCGTGGATTGAAACCTTATATAGGCTTATAATAAAGTTAATCTTACGTTCGCACCTTCACGGGTGCGTGGATTGAAACCCGTAAATATCAGGCACTCGACCGCCTAAACGCGTTCGCACCTTCACGGGTGCGTGGATTGAAACTCAGCAACTAGATATGCGTCACGCTGCATATCGGTTCGCACCTTCACGGGTGCGTGGATTGAAACCTTATCTTTACCAAGCTGTGCAAATCGTGCTTGTAGTTCGCACCTTCACGGGTGCGTGGATTGAAACTTAATCATACGCTCAGACAAAGCAACGATATCAGTTCGCACCTTCACGGGTGCGTGGATTGAAACGCCAGCAGACACTATAACTTCGTCAACTGAGTTTTGTTCGCACCTTCACGGGTGCGTGGATTGAAACACGCCCGATGCAAAATCAAGATTGATAATATCGTTCGCACCTTCACGGGTGCGTGGATTGAAACTCGTTCTTCTGTGCGTCTGCGTGTTAATCCTTTGGTTCGCACCTTCACGGGTGCGTGGATTGAAACATTTGGTAGTTTGAAGGCTTGTAGGCTATTGATTGTTCGCACCTTCACGGGTGCGTGGATTGAAACTCGTTCTTCTGTGCGCCTACGTGTTAAACCTGGTGTTCGCACCTTCACGGGTGCGTGGATTGAAACTACTACTTGCCCTACTGGTTCAGTATGGTTATGAGTTCGCACCTTCACGGGTGCGTGGATTGAAACATATTGGATAGCAATAGTGGCGCAGCTGATGCGGGTTCGCACCTTCACGGGTGCGTGGATTGAAACTTTAAAAGAATGATTGCATCTTCAAAGCTATCGTTCGCACCTTCACGGGTGCGTGGATTGAAACATCTATCTTACGCCTTACTCTGCGAGCGGTAGGTTCGCACCTTCACGGGTGCGTGGATTGAAACTCACGACTAGCGTAATACGCTAACGCTTTGGTGTTCGCACCTTCACGGGTGCGTGGATTGAAACTTCAGGAGTCATAGTGGTGTCCTTTTGCGTATTGTTCGCACCTTCACGGGTGCGTGGATTGAAACGTGCCAAGGTTGGTGACGCTTTTAATCTTGAATCGTTCGCACCTTCACGGGTGCGTGGATTGAAACACGGGTCTAACTGACAAGAACGGTGTTGAGATTTGTTCGCACCTTCACGGGTGCGTGGATTGAAACTACGAGTGATTATTAATATACTGAACCGTCAGGAGTTCGCACCTTCACGGGTGCGTGGATTGAAACAGAACTACTTTTGATACCCATATCCATAGTGATGTTCGCACCTTCACGGGTGCGTGGATTGAAACTTACCTGCTCTGTATAGATATTTAAAGCAATTCGTTCGCACCTTCACGGGTGCGTGGATTGAAACATGAGCCGTGTCGATAAAATAGAAGCGTTAGACGTTCGCACCTTCACGGGTGCGTGGATTGAAACGATGGACGAGGAGTTTGTAAAAATTAGCGAAACGTTCGCACCTTCACGGGTGCGTGGATTGAAACATCGATGAGGTGCTGAATGACCAAAGCAAAGACGAGTTCGCACCTTCACGGGTGCGTGGATTGAAACACCGATCAACTGAGGGACAGCGAGAGCAAGCGCGTTCGCACCTTCACGGGTGCGTGGATTGAAACTATCAATCCGTCAATATCGCCCCATCCGTTAGGTGTTCGCACCTTCACGGGTGCGTGGATTGAAACATCAAGACCGTAAGCAAAAATTCGTTATTGAGTGGTTCGCACCTTCACGGGTGCGTGGATTGAAACTAAAAATGCCGACTCATCAATAAAATACAATGATGTTCGCACCTTCACGGGTGCGTGGATTGAAACATGAGATTGAGCAGCAACCGCGCTGGCGTGCTATGTTCGCACCTTCACGGGTGCGTGGATTGAAACCCACAGAAACGCGCTGAGAACAAGCCAAACGGCGGTTCGCACCTTCACGGGTGCGTGGATTGAAACCCAAAAGAGATTGACCGCATAAGAGTGAGCGAGCGTTCGCACCTTCACGGGTGCGTGGATTGAAACAGCATCGACCGCTTAAAAGACATACGTGACTGGTTCGCACCTTCACGGGTGCGTGGATTGAAACTAGTTTTTGGGCGAGAAATGACCTGGAGATATACGTTCGCACCTTCACGGGTGCGTGGATTGAAACGGATTGCGTTGGTAATGCGTTCGCATTGCCTTCGCGTTCGCACCTTCACGGGTGCGTGGATTGAAACTTGCAGCTGCTTAATGAACGCATCAAACATTGCGTTCGCACCTTCACGGGTGCGTGGATTGAAACCAAGACGCAAGATGATGGCGGTTGCAATGAGTGAGGGTTCGCACCTTCACGGGTGCGTGGATTGAAACTGGCGTTGGGTCAGCTCTATCAGTCAGATTCAGGGTTCGCACCTTCACGGGTGCGTGGATTGAAACTTTTAGTAAAGAAAATAAACCAAAACAAACAGTTCGCACCTTCACGGGTGCGTGGATTGAAACTTCCTCACCTTCGCTTAAGGTGCGAATAGCAAGTTCGCGTCCATCACGGGCGCGTGGATTGAAACGATATCATGCGGCGCAAAGTGTCCGCCATAATCTTCGCGTCCATCACGGGCGCGTGGATTGAAACAAAACGTATTACGAAAAGATGATAAGTGAGGAATTCGCGTCCATCACGGGCGCGTGGATTGAAACCAGCGGTCGATAGTTTGCTACGCGTGATTACTTTCGCGTCCATCACGGGCGCGTGGATTGAAACAGTGCGATAACCGTTTCTGCTGTCTCCAAGTCGTCTTCGCGTCCATCACGGGCGCGTGGATTGAAACCCTATGGTGAGATGTTGACATTACCGCTTGAATTCGCGTCCATCACGGGCGCGTGGATTGAAACGGCATTAGCAATGACTTTTGCAGCAACAGTATCTTCGCGTCCATCACGGGCGCGTGGATTGAAACAGGAGATAAGAGAGTCAATCATATCTGATTTTGTTCGCGTCCATCACGGGCGCGTGGATTGAAACTATTCAGTTTGATGCTTCGTTAGTCGAAACTATTTCGCGTCCATCACGGGCGCGTGGATTGAAACTAATTCTGTACCTAATTATAAATATATCCCTATTCGCGTCCATCACGGGCGCGTGGATTGAAACAAAACAGACGCCCGATTGGTATGTCGAGCCGTTATTCGCGTCCATCACGGGCGCGTGGATTGAAACCACGCCCTGTGCGCCAAGAAATGAGCCTGAATATTCGCGTCCATCACGGGCGCGTGGATTGAAACATAATCATTACTCTATCATTAGTGTGTAGTAAATTCGCGTCCATCACGGGCGCGTGGATTGAAACTTATTGTAGTTATCCCAAGCCCATTCTTTAGCATCTTCGCGTCCATCACGGGCGCGTGGATTGAAACTTTACTGCGTGTTGGATGCAGCCGCTATTATCTTTCGCGTCCATCACGGGCGCGTGGATTGAAACGACACAGCAAGCGGTTATGGCTTTGGCTTGAATAAGTTCGCACCCATCACGGGTGTGTGGATTGAAAAGGGGATATAGGCAGTCGCTTAGCTGCAATTAATTTTCGCACCCATCACGGGTGTGTGGATTGAAACACGATCAATAAGCGTGTAGTACGCCTGATCGTTTCGCACCCATCACGGGTGTGTGGATTGAAATACTTCTAGTTAACTAACTTTTCAAATTTGGGCGTAGATCCTATATCTATAAACATAAAACTAAATAGCACGTCATATGCTGTCGCTTAATTTAAGTTTTTGCCTCAAAACCTCACAAATTGGCTTTTAATTGTTTGCTAATACTCGTAAATTATTAGTGGAGGTCAATACACAGGATATAACGACCAAGTCATCAACTCGATATCTTAGTGGGAAAGATATGAAATCACTATCGATCGCTAAACTACAAACAATCAATGTGCTTGTATATTCAGAAATCATTAGTCTGTTTGATATTTATACCTGCCATATCAGACCACTTCTGAATAGCTAGGCTATCGAACTTGAGCAAAGTAATGCTTGCTCAAAACTTACCTGCTTTGTGAAAGAGGAGGAAAAGTGGTTCTTGCTCAATAACTTTGAGCTATTGCATATAGCAAAAAGCCCTTATATTGATTTTGATGTATTAAGAAAAGAAGTAGACGTGAAATATATACCAAAGAATCAGTTTGATTTTGACATCAGTTTTTACGAGCTTACCAAGCTCATTGCTCAACATAACAAGAAGATAGATATCAAGCTCATTTACACGCAGCTAAACAAAATCTTGGATCGAGAGATGAATAAAAAATTATTTGGTAAAAATATTTTTACTATTGCTACATTTTGTCGGCTTATAAATATAAGTGAGCAAACTTATTACAAGCGACCTTCTGAGGGTGTTTTATGACTGAGAATACTGAGAATGACCAAAATTTTATATATCCAAAAACAGTATCGACTGCCATATCTGAGATCACTTTAGCAGTACACAATAGCTATAGACAGCCAGATGATAATCCTCAAAACCTACTAAGATTAACATTACAGGTATTACAAAGAAGGCCAGTCCCTCGGCTTTCTTTGACTATTAGTAAATCAGAACTAGCAAAAAAACCACTCATCATGCAATTGCTCATTCTCATGCAACATTCTATCAATGAACATCAGCATGACTACCTACAGAAACGGTTAATTTGGCTAGCCATAGCAATGCACACCAGTGTGATGCTGATGCAGCATAGTACAAAACAACACACCAAAAATATACTGATGCAATTTAAACAGGCGCAGTTTTCAGGATCTCCTAGACGAATATGGATTTGGCATGAACTACCTGATTTACCTCAAATGAGCATGCGTGTGGAAAGCATATGTACCATTTTCACTGATCTATTAGAGCAGCAAAAAAGTGCATATGAATTGTTAAATGATAAGCAAGCTACTCATGCCGAAGAAAAGAAAGTAGCAAAAGATAAACTGAGCCAAATAGAAAAAATAACGACCGCCTATAAAAATGCGCATGCGTTACGCAAGCCTAGACCCAAGTATAAGAAGCCGCCTAAACATATTAAAATTATAGCTATCAACTTAGCAGACAACACATCGAAATTACCCTTAGACTCTACTGCAACGAGTCACAACTGGAATACTACGCCTAGTAATGATGCATGGGGTAACACACATGATGATATAGAACACAGCGCTATCGCCATAGATTTTGCATTTTTAGAAGCTAATACTGAAAGCCATGAAGGGTTAACCACCAGCTTTGAAGAGCGTATTGACCACTATGAGGCACCCTATGTCAGCTATGGCGAATATCCAAACCCGTTAATCAAAAACTCTATACCGCTCCAAACTATAGATTTATCGCTACAGCAAAACTATATATCTCAGCGCAATCTCGCGCTTAACTCTAACACGCGCTTACTCGCCCTTGCCGGCTATCAAGCGTTATTTTCTGCGCTCAACCAAGACGCAAGCACCTTACCAGAATCAGAGACTGATAAAACCTGTGCGGGTATTTTACTGTTATCTATGATTACCGGGCTGCCAGTTAAGTCCTTACTAATACCCGGCTATATCGGTCATCGTGACATCTTTAACCTTAATGGTAAAAAGTATTACATTAAACACAGCTTAGGTATTACTAAAAGGTCCACAAGCCAAACATTGCCCGAAAAGGATTATGAAAATATTTTTGATACCATCAAAGTTCCACTGCCATTGTGGCTTATAGATGATTTACTTGCTTGCGAGTTGCCATTAAAAGAAGATTTTACGGCTTATCTTGCCGCCTTACGTAGCAGCCTTGGATTGCCTTACCTGTCCGTCAATCGTATAGAGACTGCACTACATGTCGTGCTCTCTCGCTATACGCCAGATTGCCATGCGCATATCGCTGATATCATCTGTCGTACGCCTGCGCCCCATGCTCCTGCGATGTACTATAGTAGCCACACCAGCGAAGCACTTATGGCTCACTATAAATCAGCACTGGGTATATTTAATAGCAACAGTGATTTTGACTTAACTTATATCACCCCTTGGCATAAATATACGGTGGGCTCAGCGTTTGCGCTGAAGATTGAGACAGTTTGCGACATCGTAAATGAGATGAAGTACTGGACCGATCAAAGTTCAAACGATGAGGAGCTCTTTAATAGAACCAGTATTTTTGTATGGTTTGTCTTTTGCCTTTTAACCGGCGTGCGACCAAACAACGGTCTTGGCAGGATGTACGATATCGATCTTGATATGGGTTGGCTGCTCATCAATGACAAGCCAGTTAAGAAGGTCAAAAGTGATCGTCTCATTCCGCTATGCCCCACACTTATACGCCATCTAACAGACTATAGAGCGTATTTAATCAACTATCAGGCAAAGCACCAAGGTCATCATGATATCAGCGCTATCATTGACAATATACGTTTAGGTAATGATGAAGCACTATTAAAGCTGTTGTCTGAGCGAGCTCCTACTGCTAACTCTCCTACTCTTAAAGACATTAAGCGTGGCGATGCTTATCATATGACCAAGCACATCATTGACGCCAATCCCTATTGGACACGTCACTTTGTTCGTACGCAGCTTGAAAAGCTTGGCGTTTCCTTATCGCTGATTAACACGGTTATTGGTCATGAAAAAGCTCGTCAAGAAGTATTGGGGCGCTTCTCATCAAGTAGTAAAGCAGATATTAAGCGTGTAGCATCCGTGTTTGAACAGATCGCAGCACAGCTTGGGTTATCAGATATCACAGTTAACCACTATCCAAATCATGTTGGCACAAGCACTGCAGAGGTTGACCATGCTAATAAATGAAATACAGCTACCAAAAATTATTGATGACTTAGCAAAGTTTGATGGTAGAAAAAAGCGCTACGTGCCTTATCCATCTATAATCAAAGACAGTGACACAGTGAGGACACGTGAGATACAGCTACTCGCCGATTTACAGACTGAGTGGGAGTCATTGAAAAGGATTCATCCTGGAAGTATTGGATTCATAAAGTCTTTCAATAAATCTTACCAACAAGCGCTTTGGCCCGATGAGCGCATCTTTTCATTTTTGCCAAGCTCTAGCGATTATTTTGATTTGTCATGGCTATCTTGGAGTCAATCTTTAAACCAATTTCAGGGAGAGCTTTATAAGCAATTGAAACCATTGTCTCAAGAGGGATTTGATGAGTTTCAGCCAATCATTGAAAACAAAATTGCAAAAGCTTACGAGTCATCTAGAACACTCAAGCATGTCTGGCAAGTCGTCGTTAAGTTCATTGACTATCAAAATAAGCACTATATGCTTGCTGAGCATCACTATCCTAAAATAATCGCGCCACAGCCTACTAAAATCAATCCACTAATTACAAATACAGCTTGGTTAAAAGACGGTAAGGCACTGGTCAAAATTATTAGCGCAGTAGAGCATAATTGGGAGCAAACAACCGATTACAGCCAAGAGAAAATCATAGGCTGGCTGATATTCTCAGGGATTATATATGGCGGCATTAACGAGGTACAAATGCTTCAAGGGTGGCTTATCTCATTGCTCGCCAAAGAGTATCAGCCATTCATCAAAGAAAGGATAGTAATCTCACCGCGTTTTGTGCAAAAGCGCTTTGGTAACGAGCGAGAAGAAGAAAGTGACCAGCTTTATAACACCAAGCAAATCGTTGTAGATATGGTCAGTCAGTGTTGGCTGATGCGTTATCATACAAAAAGTAGTCAAGTAGAGTTTGAACCTATCATTGCCAAACTGTCAGAAGATAAGATAAAACAATACTTGGCCGTGGCTTTGTCTGACGTGATCAAGCCTTTGGGTATTAAGCCACTTCCCTTTTCAAGGTTTTTATATTATGCCAGTTACTACTGGGAGGATCTCGATGACGCTAGTATTGAGCTATGCTCAGAAAAATGTAGAACCAAACTTGGTAAACTAAGTGTATTAACAGAAGCTTATCGTGACTAAGAAAGCTAGAAATTTATGACTGATCCAAGCTGCTAATCTTATAGGAACTAGAGCGTTTCATCAGTTTGCTCTATAGTCTAATCCATATAAAACCGATACATCATGTTTTGAGGCAGCACTAGTATAAATTTTTCTAGCTTACTGTGCCTGCGCAGACAGAGGCTGCAAAAAATTCATTCTAGTCCCGCTGTATCGTTTTTATACTGAGCTTACTATATCATTATCGCCTCAACATAAAAAAAACGAAAGAACCAGAGAGGTATCTTTCGTTTAGGACTTGCTTAGCTATACTTAGTGAAACTCATACAGTATAGAAAATATAACACAACAGTGCGGCGTGGCTTAAGTCATATCATAACACCTAGACAAACACGCTCTTCCTTGCTTTATTTTTTATAGTTTATTAACTTGGTTAACATACCACTACATCATCTCCTTATTAATACAATCATCCTTATGCAGTGCGTTATAGAGCTTCGTCTCTGCAACTTTTATTAATGCCTCACGCTTAGCAAAATCGTAACTTTGGGTAGCATTGGCATCAAATAATCGGTCTTGATTGTTCTCTTCTTGCCACCCAATGATACTCTGCAAAAGCTGGGCACAATAAGCTTCATGCGCCTCATCAAACAAGGGCGTATCGGCGGTAGGTGCACTACCAATATCATCTGAGACCGTAGTGATTGCTAACATCATGATGGCGTCAAAACTTTGCTGACTAACTTGTATATCACTAAGCTTTTTTGTGGCGAACATTATCTTTCCCGCTGTCTTGTACTTAAGAATTTATAATTCGCTATACTAAATTTCTGATGTGACAAACTAATGACATCATCACAATTATTGTAATTAACTACAGCTTTCAACTGAACCGTTCCGGTATTGCTGGACACTCAACAGGGACTCGTATAAAGCCCATAAGAACCTATTAAACCGCAATTTTAACCCAACTACGCTCAATCAAATTTAGACGGGCGATGTCACTTATATTCGTATCAAAAGCGGCTGGTGCTATCTAGCCGTTGTTTTAGATTTATATGCCCGGCGTGTGGTGGGCTTTACCATCTCAGTCTCAGACTCCCCTGACAGACAGTGTACTGACCGCTAAGGCGCGACAGATGACATATCACAGCAGTCAGACATTCGCTGAAGCTAGGAGTGCCATTATTGATTATATCTGAGGCTATATTCTATCTAATAATGCGCCAACCTCTGAACTTGGCAAAGAAACCCTTAAGTCTCTCAGAAAAATTCAAAGCCTCCAATTCTGTCACTTCTTCGACGTGATGGCGAGCCGCCAGTATCGGCTGTTCTACCAATCTTTCGTGATGATCAAAAGCGCGATCCAGACTGATACTCATGATAGAGAAGTTGGTCGGCCGTGGTAGACAGCGATATACTTGACCTTTATTAATTAAATCAATGACCATATGGGCGTCTTTGAATTCAGTCAGCATCAGAACCATCAAATCTGGCTGGATGTTTTTTAAGGCATAAACAATGGGGGTAATATTTTCTTTATTGAGTGTCGAATCCGTAATAGTGACGCCAAAGCGTTTTTTTTGTAATAACTTTGCTGCCTGTTCAAGGTTACTGGCCCAACTCACGGTATAAGCACTCTTAAAGTGACTTTTTATTTGCTGATAGACGCTCTCGTCGTCATCTAATACCAATATATTACGATTGCTACCAGTGATGCCACCACTAACTTTTTGAGTATCATTACCTTGCATAGTGTTTTGGGTGATTTCTTGAGTTTGCTGAGCAATTTCTGTGGCTTTATTGACGATTTGTTTAAGCTCATCATTTTGCCATGGCTTTGTGATATAACGATAAATTTCGCCCTCGTTCACAGAGTCAATCACTGCATTCAAATCAGCATAGCCAGTCAGTAAAATACGCAGTGTATTTGGTGAGGCCGCTTTGATATCACGTAACACTTCTGTACCTTGCTTATCTGGCATGCGTTGGTCGCTGATGACCACTTGCACATCATGCTCGCTGACATACTTCATCAATTCGCTAGCATCAGTGGTGATAAATACATCATGTGACTGGCGAAAATGCATTTTTAAACTGCGTAAAATACGTGGCTCATCATCGATAAAAGCGATTTTTGGTTTTTGCATGACGCTCTCTTTAAATAAGTGATGGGAAGTCTCTTAACTTTCAAATAAGGCTTGTGAAGGTTTAGGTTCATGAGCGCTAGACTGTATCGGCAGTTTGATGGTAAAGGTCGTGCCCGCGCCAACGATTGAACTAACCTCGATATATCCACCATGTTGCTCGATGATTTGTGCCGTAATGGCCAACCCTAGCCCTGTGCCATCGCCTGCTTTTTTGGTGGTAAAAAATGGCTCAAAAATCTTCGCCAGCGTATTTTCTTGGATACCGACACCATTGTCTTTGACACTCACGACAATGTGCTGCTGCGCCTTATCGATAGACGAGCTGACTTGCAGTATCCCTTTATGGTCAATCGGCATGGCTTGGGCGGCATTATTAAATAGGTTCAATAATACTTGGTTGATTTGTGAAGGATTACATTGAATCGGTGGCAGCTCGGCTAGATTGGTTTTGACGACTAGAGTTTTTAAATTATTGCGCGCCATAATCAATGAGGTATTGATGCAATCATTGATATCGACATCTTTTACCTTAGATTCATCAATTCGAGAAAAGTCGCGTAAGCTGACGACCAGCTCAGCAATCTGATCGACGCCGTAAAGTCCATCTTTAATCAAATCGGCCAAATCTTCACTGACCTCATCTTCTTTAATTTCCTCACAGCATTGTAAGGTTTGCTCTATCAGTTGCTCGACTTGTTCTTGATTAATAGTTGGTGCTTTTAAGACCTGCAATAATTGATCAGTATGTTGTAGCAACTCATCAAAACGCATGAGATTATCGCCAACCAATTCCATGTTACTACGCACGTAGCCTAGCGGCGTGTTGACCTCATGCGCCACACCTGCCACCATTTGGCCAAGGGTAGCCATTTTTTCAGAACGCACCAGATGTACTTGTGAGGCTTTTAACTCATCCATGGCTTGCTGTAAATCTTGTGTGCGTGCGGCAACTTGTTTTTCTAGATGCACATTGATTTCAGCCAGTGCACCTTCATTCTCGACGACGCGATCAATCAATTGATTGGTCTGCTCACTAATAATTTGAATCTCGCTGACATTTGAATGAGGGAGTTTGTGCGCGCTTAATTGTTGATATTTTTTTTGCTCAATCAACAACCCCATATCAGCCACTGACTGTGCCATGTGCTTTAGCGGCCGCGTAAAGTAGCGACGAAATACCCATGCGGTCAACAATAAGATAGGAATGAAACCCAGCAGCATGGCTTGAATCAGTTTATTGGACAGCGCATTTGCCACGCTCATCAGGTCATTATCAGGCTTAACGATGACCATCTTCCAATACGTAAACGGCATGCGAAAAACGAAGGCAGTGGCGGGCTGCTGCAACACAAAGTCATTGGGCACAGCGATGGTGTCGATCAAATGACTGTCTACCAAATTAAACGTTTGATCGATATTTAGTAGCAGTAATGCTGACAGTAATTTGGACTCTTGCTCGCTGATTTTATTCAGATTGGTCGTACTTAGAATACTACGTGCAGCGAGCGTATAGCGGCTTTCATCTTTGGCTACTGCCTCATCTATCAGTGTCTGATTAATACTATCTAGACTGTCCGCAATAGGGGCAAAGCTAGGGTTGGCATCTGCCAACTGCCGTGCCGTTACGACCTCGTCCTGACCGCTATCTTTAGTCGCGTGCATGACCATCGACTGATCGGGGAAGGTCAAAAATCGATTGTCCAAGTCTACCAAAAAGACATAACCACCCAGCTTATCTTGCCACTTTTCCATCGCCTCGCCGAGGTTGTCTAATAGCAGATTGAAACTCACCACTCCATCAAAAGCCTGATTGCGACTATCGTATAATGCCTTGGCACACGTCATCATCGGCTGATTACTCACCGGATCGACATAGGCACGGCTCCAGACACAGTGGTCATGACGCGCGTACATTGCAGGAATGTACCACCAATCACGATAATAGGGATTCGGGGTTTGGCGCGCTTGATTGTAACGCTCTAATGGCTGCATGCTGCCTGACTCATCACGTGACCATACAAACGACTGGCGTTCTCGACCCTCAGCGTACATATTTGGGTCAAACCATACGCCGCCGCCTACAATGCGTTGATCCATTTGTTGCATGAGATTGCCAAAGGTTTCTTTATAAAGGATGTCTTGTTTTGGTAACCCGCCCGCCATCGTACTGGTGGCTTTGGCCAATCCGTCGACATGGTTGATATTCGCCATAATGCTATTGATGGCTTCATTACCTGTTTCAACCACTGTCTCTGAGGTCATCTCCAGTATGCGCGGCTTGGCTTGGGTTTCGATGACCCAATACACCAGCAAAATAATGAGTAAAAAAGCCAATGTTAAAATAATCAGTATACGGGTGGAGATACTACCAAACCGATCAACAACCTTCATAAACACACCTGATATCTATGCGCTAACTGTTATCAACAAATCAGTGAATGACTAAAGATATGAGTGATACGCAACCGCTATTTATAGTGAGCTCAAGGATACGATGCCGTTATGACAATACGATGACAATAATCGTGTTTTACCGTATGGTAGCTATTGTCTGTCTATGCGCAGCAGCTATATGATCTCTTCATTATTTATTTTTGCGACTTTTTTAGCATAAACGACATTCCTCTTATTGCGAGCCTACGTCAGGCTTGGCAATGCCATTATTGCTTTAGATAATGAAAAAAGTATAGCTAAAGAGACAGTCCTTATTATGGGAAAGCCCACTCTAATTGGACCATGGAGAAAAGAAGCGACTATAGTCAGTTTAATATAAAATCGATACAGCCCATATCATGAAATAGTTTAGATAGATTATTCTCTATCCATCCATCCTAGGCGTAGAAATTTAGCTTGTGCCCACATCTTCTCGATAGGATTTAGATCAGGGCTATATGGTGGTAAAAAATAACAGGCGATCGCCGTGCCTATTAATTAGCTTTTGCACGCGTTTATGAAAGCTTGCGTTATTGACCTATGCTGACAATACTGTAGAAACTAACTTAGGAAATTTTAATAAGAAAGCTTAATGATGATGACCCATGCTATCGACCTCATAGCCATTAAATTCATATCCAACACTAGAAGTTCGATTTCCATATAGGGAATTGAACCCAATGAAAGCACCTCAACAAGTATTACATTATTCAGTGATTTCGGTACCCTATTGAAGACTCGAGTGTTTAGCTGTAGGCTATCTATATCAGTAGTCAAAGTTATTTATGGTAGCTCAGTATACATAGAAGTGTACTTTTCATTATAAAATAGCGAATCCCCATGTACAGATTCAAAATCAATGACCTGAGCTCGGCCAACGCGGATGATAGTCATCGACTACGAAAGGATGGGTATGTCGTATCCCGTTGGGTGTAGGAGATCCAGTAGCATGGATATGACCCTCTGGTAGATTGAAATGCTCATGTTCAATCTCTGTTAAATCAATAGACGGCCAGACTCTAAAAGCCGCCCATACCGCTAGTGCAGCAGCACCGCCTAATACTGCAAAAGCAACAGTCATACTGTAATGAGCACCTAACCAACCTGCCAAGGGGTAAAATACCAACCAACTGACATGAGATAAAGCAAACTGAGCGGCAAACAGTGCTGGGCGATCTTCTTGATGTGAGGATCGCCATAGCAAGCGGCCAGAGGGAGTTTGAGCAGCAGAATAACCCAAACCTAACACGAACCATAAGGCCATAAGTGAGTTTTGTCCCATCATCAATGTACCAGCGAACATACCCACCACTAACAGCCCTACACCGCTTAACATGACCCTACGGTCTGTCAGCTTACTTAGTAGGCTTGGCAAAGCCAATGCAGCAATCATAGAACCAGCGCCAAAGCTCGCTAAGGCTAATGCCACTGCACTCTGAGTGAGTCCCATGCCACCCTGAATGATTACAACCGTATTTACAAAAACCATAGACGCTGCGGCAGAAACGGCAACATTGACTGCGAGCAATCCGCGCAATCGAGGTGTGGCTAAATAGATTCGAATACCACGCGTGGTTCTATCATAAATGCTACGACGCTCTGGTATAGCATGTGGGGGCAGTACCACCGATACTACCAATAGGGCAGAGGCTAAAAACCCCAGCACTGTCCCCGTAAACAGATTATGAAAGCTCATTACTGTCAGTAATGCCGCCGCTAACATAGGACTGACCAGACTTTCCATATCGTACGCAAGGCGTGAGAGAGACAAGGCTTTTGTATAGTCCGCTTCATCAGGTAGAACATCAGGAATAGTGGCCTGAAAAGTCGGCGTGAAGGCCGCTGAGGCTGCTTGCAACACAAAGATTAGTACATAAACTTCCCAAATTTGGGAAACAAACGGCAAAAGCAGTGCTACACCTGCTCGTATCACATCCAGCGATACCAACATCGTGCGTTTGGGCAGTCGTTCGGCAAAGGCTGCTGCGATTGGTGCGATACCAACATAAGCAACCATCTTGATGGCCAATGCGGCTCCCATGACGACCCCAGCATTATTACCAGCCAAATCAAAAGCCAAAAGGCCTAGCGCCACAGTAGCTAGACCAGTACCAATCAGGGCAATGACTTGCGCGGCAAATAAATGACGATAAGTTCGGTTGGCAAAGATACTAAGCATGAGAGCTCTTTAGATCAGGCGATTGATCTTACAGGTAACGGGTTATCTCCTTGAACTCCTTGATAGAATTCTGCTGATCTTTGTCAACAGCCCCTAATAAGTCTTCAAGGCAATGATCCAAATGGTCTTGGATTAAAATTTTCTTAGCTTGGTGAATTGCGTTTTCTACCGCTTGCAGCTGTTGGGCTACATCAAGGCAAGTTCGACCCTCAACCAACATCTCTATCGTACTGCTTAGATGACCATTCGCTTTTTTAAGGCGTGTGATAACAGCTGGATGAGACTCGTGTATGTGCGGTTTTTTCATAATGGCAGTGTCCTTCCTCTAGAGAGCGCAATTATACCCGATAAAAACTTAATTTTTTATTGACCTAATCCCCCCCTAGGGGATATCATCTTACTCCTTAATTGCTCGGTTTGCATTTAAAAAATTCGTATTTTATGTGCCCTATCTGTAAGAAAGTGCTTTGAGGTGCCAGTCATAATTACTTTCTATTGAATGAGTTCAAAATTTTTTATTGTATTACATTAGGCCGCGTATCCATTATTTCACACCATAGGATTCTCAATGCACAGCTATGCTCATAATAGGTCAACAAGCTCGTCATGGGCGACTTGGCAGACCCGTCTGCTGTTACTTTCGGTACTGCTTTCCTGTGTCATTTTTGGCAGTAACGAAGCTTTTGCTCACGCTGTTACAGCGGGTGATAAAGGTTATATTCAGGAAATTTCAGGAGTCAATATTTTACCCTTTATGTACTTGGGTGCTAAGCACATGATAACGGGATATGACCATATACTGTTCCTCTTCGGGGTCATCTTCTTTCTTTACCGTATGAAACATATTGGTGTCTATGTGAGCCTATTCGCATTAGGTCATTCCACCACGATGATTTTAGGTGTGTATTTCAACATTGGTATAAATAGTTATCTGATTGATGCAATTATTGGCCTCTCTGTTGTTTATAAAGCTTTAGACAACATTGGTGCTTTCCAGCGATGGTTCGGATATCAACCAAATACAAAAATAGCGGTACTTATATTTGGTCTTTTCCATGGCTTTGGGTTGTCAACTAAGATTCTAGAATACGATATGTCTCCTGACGGCCTGCTACCTAACTTACTCGCATTTAACGTGGGTGTGGAGATTGGGCAACTATTAGCTCTAGCAATCATATTGATTGGCATGAGCTACTGGCGACGCACGTCAAGTTTCATCCGTAACGCTTATACCGCCAACGTTGCCATGATGAGCGCAGGATTTATTTTAGTGGGCATGCAGCTTACTGGCTATTTAATGTCTCAATAACCCAAGGATTTCTAATATGTATAACAGTGACACCCCTTCACAAGCTGAGCTGCCCTCTTCAAATCAACTCATAAAATCTACTATTCTGGCTATAATCGCAGCAATAGTTCTTTTATTTACAGTGGTTCTACCGGCAGAATACGGTATTGATCCAACTGGGGTTGGTAAACTGCTTCGATTAACAGAGATGGGACAAGTTAAACAACAGCTGGCAGAAGAAGCTGCTGCCGACGCTGCTGGTTTACTAACAACTGATATTGATAATGTGACTGAAAAAGCAGTGAATGCCACAATTGCAGATACTACTGTAACTAGTGGGCAGTGGCGTGATGAAATCCCTTTTACTCTGACTCCAGGTGAAGGAATAGAAATTAAAATGAAAATGTCTGAAGGTGATAAAGCAAATTACTCTTGGGCAGTCACTGGCGGTGAGGTTAATTTTGATACTCACGGTGATGCCTTGGGTAAAGCCATTAGCTATGAGAAAGGTCGCGGGGTTGCTTCTGATGAAGGCGTTTTAGAGGCCGCATTTACAGGTAATCACGGTTGGTTCTGGCGAAATCGTGGCGATTCAGATGTTCAAGTTGTTTTACGTACCCGTGGCGATTACAGCACTATTAAAACGATGTAAAAAAGTAGGGAGTGGTTCGTGCCGTTATTACCTGATTAGAGCCAGAGCTGTCTCACTAAGCTTAGAGTAACAAGCTAAATAAACTCAATCCTCGAATTGGAACACAAGCGGTCTAATGCGAGGACTTATTTAGGATTGGATAGCGATATATCTACTTCTAGGAGTTATTGAAGATGTGATCTATGAGAGAGGCACAAAAAGATGTAGTCACAGCCGTATCAAAACTTAGTCGCTCTGCCTAACCATGCTACCAACTCACGGGCAGGCGCCTCACTCAAACACTGCGGACAATTAAGATAGGTCATCACGCAGTCATTCAAATCAGTTAGCATATGTAGAAGTAACCCTAAACCAATTATTTTATAGGGCCTTGGTAGAAATAGCATAGCCGCATATGCCGCCATTGCATAGTAAGTATGCAGCGGATGAAAGTTAATACTGCAACGATCGGGCGAAAAGATAGGTGTCGCTAGCAGATGATCTAAATCAACTAGCATGGTTGCTAAAAGAATCAAATATACTCGTTTATAGTCGTCACGAAAAAATATATAGGCGATGACCAATGGCATACCAAAATGTAGAAAATAATGGATAACGGTTTGAATCATCGCTTTTTCCGATTTAAGATAGTTTGTAGTGGAAAATCAATTTCATATAAAACATAAGATATTTTTTCTTTAAAGTGCATGTGAAATATATGCATCATACACTCACTCTCTTATCATTGTATCTGTCCAAAAAATTAATAGTTAATATAGGGCATACCCAAGTGGAACCAGCTATTTCACCCTTCATACCTATTAATAGACCACTTAAAATAGACCGCTATCACAATGCTGAACTAGCTCGTCTATTGCGTTACGCATCATAGAACCATATGTTCTTTATTACAAAGCCACCTCGTAACTCGTACTACGCCCCGAAGCCTCGGATTTTTTCAGCATCTCCTTTTCTATCAGATCATTAATATCACGCAGTGCTGTATCTATAGAACACTTGGTCATCACTGACCATTTTTTAGTGGTCACCTTGCCATAAAAGTCTGTGAGTAAATTATTTAACATAGTGACTTGTCTGGTGTTCAATGCTGACAATACTGTAGAAACTAACTTAGGAAATTTTAATAATAAAGCTTAATGATGATGACCCATGCTATCGACCTCATAGCCATTAAATTTATATCCAACACTAGAAGTTCGATTTCCATATAGGGAATTGAACCCAATTAAAGCCCTTCAACAAGTATTACATTATTCAGTGATTTCGGTACCCTATTAAAGACTCGAGTGTTTAGCTATAGGCTAATGGTATCAATATTTTTATTCTCTGAAATAGCTACGGTGTATTTTATGATATACATGCCATACATATACTATTCGTGATCGGTGCGCTGTGTACGTATCAATCAAACTTTAGCATCAATGAAATCGAGCATAGAAAAGACAGTTTATACAAGGTTCATTAAGGTATATATTAATATCAATGATTCGGATTCGGGAATTAAGCCATGTTAACTTTTCATTCAAAATCATCATTGCCGATAATTAAGACGGCAGTGATTTCTACTTTACTAATCGGTACTGTCCAACTGATGATAGGCTGCGACTCACAGCCCTTATCTTCGAATAATGACGGCACTGCGCATACGAATACTGTAGATAAAGACATGGCTAAGAATGATGAGGCATCTATCAATCCAGCGCCTACAGATACGAGTGCTATGGATAAAGCACAAACTAACGAAGCAGCAGGTATAGCTGATGAGCAAATCGTCAGCCCGTCAGGGTATCAGAAACTAAGCTTCGGTCAGATGATTACTCCTGAACTGCTAAGTAGCCTAGGAATGACCAAAGCCAAGAGCGATAACGAACAATGCTATTACGTCAGTAATCCAGCACTGAGTTATATCGATAAAGAGTACGGTGATCGTGCTTCTGTGCTATATCAAATCATAGACAACAAGGTTGCTCTGATCAGTATTCAGGATCCAAGCATCCCGTTTTATAAAGACATCAACGTTGGTAATTCAGCCACAGCGGTTATGAAAGCACATAATGACGAGCTCACTTACGAGGTCGATAAATATGCGGTTAATGGTGACTACTATAGCCTGATTGTTAATGTTAATTTCAAGGTAATAAAAGAAAGCCCACTCGGAGAATCATTAAAAGACGAAAATATTGAGCTTAATAATAAACAGGATAAGTTTCCCCTACAAATTGAATATCATATCAAGGGCGGTCAAAAGTTTAATGATTATCAGATTAAGGCGACTGAGTGGACAGCAGACAATAAAAGCCTATTAAAAGGTGAGGTAGAAAGCATCGATATCGGTATACCAGAAGCGATTTATTTGGTCGAAGGCTGCTCTTAAAAACTGAACGCAAAAAAAACCAGCATCTAGCTGGGTTATTTACGAAAGGCTGTTTTCTATAAGGGTGCTTTGTGACTCATGCTCAATTAATGAGTTATCGCACTCTCTAAAATTGTATACGCTGCTTTAACCCTATCTGCATTTGGATAGTTTTTATTTGCCAGAATGACAATGCCTGATTTTTCGGCAGGAATATAAGCGATATAACCACCAAACCCATTAGTAGCGCCTGTTTTGTTGACCCAGACGTTATTTAAAACAGCCGTTGGATGATTGTCTGTTTTAATGGCTTGAGGCTTTAGTACCACGTCCATTGAGTTGCCTTCAAGCAAGGTATCTAGCTGAGTAGGATAAGGGTACATCTCCCATCCTAACCCTTGGGTAAAAGTGCTCGCCTGATAGTAACCCTTTCTATTATTGTCTAACGCTTGCTGAATATCTTTATCCAGCGGTACTAGCCCCATATTAGCCGCCATAAAATGCGTCATATCTGTGATGGTGGATTTAATACCATAGGCTTCGGCGTCTAACATGCCAGGATTGACTCGGATAGCATCGCCAGCAGCGTTATAACCAAATGCATAATCAGCCATCTTGTCACTAGGCACATTGATAAAGGTATTGGGCATATTGAGTGACGGCAGTATTTTTTCTTCCATCAACTGTGTGTAATCAGCGTCCATGCTCAATGCAGATATATAACCAAACAGACCGATACTGGCGTTGGAATATAAACGCTTTGAGTTGATAGGAAATACAGGCTGCCAAGATTTATAATAACGTAGCAACTCTTTATTGTTTTTGACTTCATCAGGGACTTGTAGTGGTAGACCACCAGCTGAATAGGTGGCTAGGTTTATCAGCTTGGTATTGCCAATGGCGCTGTTTTTTAGGTAGGGAATATATTTATCAGCGGTATCTTCTAATTTAAGTGTGCCATTTAATTCTGAATAACTGGCTAAAGTAGCAGCAAACGTCTTACTGATTGAGCCTAGCTCAAAAATAGTGTTTTCTGAGACAGGTATTTTGGCTTTCTTATCAGCCAAACCATAATGATAGAAGTGTGATTTACCATCAATAATAATACCAAAAGCCATTCCTGAAATATTATGCTCATTCATTAGTAATTTGGCTTGTTGATCAACAGCGCTCTTTAGATGGTCATTGTTATCCGCTGCTTGTACGGTTCCAGATAGTAATGATGCTGTCACTAAAGCGGTAAATCCCACTTGATTTAAAAAGGTTTGAAAGGGTTGTTTCATTATAGGGTTTCTCATTTATTCTGATAGATGTACTGATAATTTAGTGAGCATGCAAATAGCGCTTTGCTTTCAGTTCGGGTATGCCGTTTTACATTATCTCAGAATGCTGAATCCCCGACAATCTTAGCGATTTAGTATCATGGAATAGATCTTTTAGAATGTACCTCAAAGGGATCATTGAAAACTGGCTTCTTCTATCTAAAGCCATTTTTCATAATATTTATTACTGGAACAAAAGGCGCGCTTCATACTTTGTGCTGATGATCAGCGGTAACAGGGCTAATCTTTATATCTTCAGCCTGAGTATCTACCTGCGTATTTAAATCATTACTTGCAGCAGGCGTACTATTTTCATGGCTAAGCACCCGATTCTTGCGAGCATGCTCAGCTTCTTCATCTTTGACCGCTTCTTTAAAACCCTTTACCGCACCGCCTAAATCCTTGCCAGCATTTTAAGCTTAGCAGTGCCAAATACGACAACAACCACAACCAATAAAATCAGCCAATGTGTTATAGAAAAACTGCCCATAACGGTATCCTTATATCTTAGGCCTTGATAAGACCAGTATGTGTATGTATGCTTTAAAACCCTCTTCACCGTACCAAAATTACAGCTTCAAACGTCGCAACCGCAGCGCGTTACCAATAACAGATACTGACGAGAGACTCATAGCCGCCGCCGCTATCATTGGACTTAGTAAAAGCCCGAAGAACGGATACAGAACACCCGCCGCAATCGGCACCCCAAGGGCATTGTAGATAAAGGCAAAGAACAGGTTTTGTCTGATATTGCGCATCGTAGAATGGCTCAGTTTATGGGCTCTTACGATTCCCATCAGATCACCCTTCACTAACGTGATCCCAGCACTCTCCATGGCCACATCTGTTCCTGTGCCCATAGCGATGCCGACATCTGCTTGGGCAAGAGCGGGAGCATCGTTAATACCGTCACCCGCCATAGCCACAACCTTGCCACTACTTTGCAACTCTTTGATGATACGGTTTTTGTCTTCTGGAGAGACGTCAGCATGTACCTCATCAATCTTTAACTTACTAGCAACCGCTCTAGCCGTTATCTCATTATCACCTGTCAGCATGACTACCCGCAGTCCCGCTTTGTGCAGCAGCGATATTGCCTCACTGGTACTCGGCTTGATCGGATCAGCGACTGATATGAGACCAGCAGCTTGCCCCTCTACTGCGACAAACATGACAGTTTCACCATCTTTTCTGCGCTTGTCGGCGCGTTCTGAAAGCGTACTATCAAAACTATTAAGGCGTTGCATGAATTTTGAGTTGCCTACGGCGACTTGCTTGCCATTGACCAGCGCCTGCGCGCCTTCACCGGTAGTTGAACTAAAATCGCTTGCCTTAACCATATCGAGAGATTTTGCCTTTGCAGCTTTGACAATAGCTTCTGCCAGAGGATGTTCGCTGGCAGTCTCTACCGCTGCGACGAGCACAAGAAGTTCATTCTCATCTAAACCGCCCAGCGCTTCGATAGCGGTAAGCTCTGGTTTGCCTGCTGTCAGCGTTCCGGTTTTATCGACAACGATAGTGTCGACTTTTTCCATGCTCTCTAACGCTTCAGCATTCTTGATAAGCACGCCATTTTGTGCTCCTTTACCAGTACCCACCATAATCGACATCGGTGTGGCGAGCCCTAACGCACAAGGGCAGGCGATGATTAATACAGCGATAGCATTGACCAGCGCAAAAGCCATTGCAGGCGCAGGTCCGAACATCGCCCAGACAATAAAGGTAATGATAGAGCAAATAAGTACTATCGGTACAAACCACCCTGCTACCTTATCGACTAGTTTCTGTATTGGTGCGCGACTGCGCTGGGCTTCAGCAACCATCTTGACGATCTTAGATAATACAGTATCATCACCAACGTCAACCGCTTTGATCAGTAGTGTCCCAGTACCGTTGACTGTGCCGCCGGTGACCGTATCTCCTTGTGCCTTTAAGACTGGGATTGGTTCGCCAGTCACCATTGATTCATCAATGCTACTACTACCATCAAGTACCGTACCGTCTACAGGAAGCTTTTCTCCTGGCTTGACTCGCAGTGTGTCACCGCTGATAACTTCATCAAGTGATACTTCGATCTCGACATCGTTCTCATCCACAAGTCTTGCCGTTGGTGGTGCTAGCTCGAGTAACGCACGGATTGCTCCTGAGGTCTGACTTCTGGCTTTGAGTTCTAATACTTGACCCAATAGCACCAAGGTCACAATGACAGCTGCTGCTTCATAGTACACCCCAACTTGGCCAGTGGCATCTCTAAAGCTGTCTGGAAAAATATCCGGAAGAAAAGTTGCTACTAGACTGAAACCAAAAGCTGCGCCTACACCAACTGCAATCAGAGTGAACATGTTCAGGTTTCGGCTTTTTATTGATTGCCAGCCACGGACGAAGAACGGTGCACCTCCCCATAACACCACTGGTGTCGCAAGCCCTAACTGAATCCACTGAGCGATCTGTCCAGAGATATCACCTTGACCAAGGTTGTCTAAGCTTAGACCTACCATGTCACTCATTGCATATAGAAATAGTGGTATGGTAAGCACCGTGCATATCCAGAAACGGCGTGTCATATCGTCGAGCTCTGAGGTGTCCTCCTCACCAATAGTAGCCGTCTCTGGTTCAAGTGCCATTCCGCATATTGGACAGCCACTATTCTTCACATCTCTGACTTCTGGATGCATGGGACAAATATAAACGGCACCATTATAATCAGCTGGGACTTTGTCGTATTTGCCGCCTTTGACAGATTTTACCTTAGTACAGTCAGTATCTTTGCCATGACAATGTGAATGACTGTCTTCATCAGTAACCTCGTCTTCAGGTTTGAGGAACATACCACATATTGGGCAATCACTTTTTTCAACATCTCTCACTTCGGGATGCATCGGACAAATATAGACCGTACCGCTATAGTTCTCTGGTACTTTGTCGTATTTACTATCTTTAGTAAGATGAGTATCGGTATTCGACGCGCTGTGGCAGTTGGTATGGTCATCTTTCATTGCTGCCATCTCGGCAACAGTGTCTTCAGGTTTAAGAGACATACCGCATATTGGGCAGCCGCTATCTGTAACGTCTTTCACCTCTGGATGCATCGGACAGGTATAAACGGCGCCATTATAATCAGCTGGCACTTGGTTATACTCTTTGAAGGTAGTATAGGCTTGGTTAGTATTGTTTGACTCTAAACCACTATGGCCATTCTTTTTATCGCTATTATTAGGATTCATCAGATAACTCCTTCACGTATATTGAGTAAAGATTGCGCTCTAACTCAACGGTTAAGAGATGGCCGTTATCATGATTACTATTTGATAAAATCTTAATTTTGATGTTAGAGACGGATGTTAGAGAAAAGGTAATATGTACCAATAGCACTTAAAATTGGGCTACTGTTAGGCTGCTGAAGAAAGGCGTATAGCGAAAGTCTCAGCCATCCAATAATATATTTGCATCTAACATTGAAGAACAATAACTCTCTATTGGATAGTTTTATCTAAAATATAGATTCAGACTCTATGAGATCGCTACTCAAAAGCCATTTCCCGACGACTACACGCATCTCTTTATTACAAGCTTTAATCGGGTTTACGCAGATATTTCAGAATTGCCATCAATATCAACACAAGTACAGCAAAAAGAAGTAGCGCAAACAGTAGGCAGAGAATCATCCAGGCCCAGCCCATCCCTTGCATCATCGTTCCCTGCATCATTTCTCCATTCATTATGCCGTTCATAATAGTACTTCTCCGTAGATTATAGTATTGGCATTAATAGTAGTGTGCGCGCTAAGCATGGGAATATCAAATGCTCATTAATTATATCTCTTCAATATCAGAGCCGATAAATTAATCATTATTAAATGTCGACTCCCTTAAAATCAGTAACATTATCCTTGAGGGCTCTGCATCATCTGGCGACAGTAAGTGGCTAAATTTTCTGGTAAATCCTCTGGGCAGACGCCACACTGCTGGTTACCAGGGACAGCATAGTCAATGAATTTTGGATATGATAGATTTAGGTTGCTCATGATGACCTTGAATTCTTCAAGTGTTATGTCCCCGCCAAGCCGTGGATTGCGCTTTTTTTCCTGCGCGATTGAAGAGACAAAGCGCTCCTTGTAGTCGTGCGCAGGATAGACCAGCGTGTCGTCTGGTAAAGAAAAAAGTTTCTGCCGCACAGATTCATACAGCGCATCGGCATCGCCATTCTGGAAGTCGGTCCGGCCACATCCATCGATAAGTAAAGCATCGCCAGTGAATACCCGCTCATTAAAGAGATACGCAAAATGACCATCGGTGTGTCCCGGCGTATGCAATGGGTGCAAGGTAATACCAGCAACCTGCAAAGGTGTTCCTTCCTCCAGCCCGACATCCACACATGGTAGACGGTCAAAGGCAGGCGCTGCAATCTTGCTACCGACGGCACGCTTCATCTCCAACGCTGCAGTAATGTGATCTGCGTGGATATGCGTGTCAACTGTGTAGACCAACTCCAGTCCCAATCTATGGATTTCAGCCAAGTCACGATCCATGGTCGCTATGACCGGATCAATCAGGATAGCCTGACCTGTATCCTCGTCCCCTAACAGATAGGTATAAGTGCTCGAAAGGGGTTCGTACAATTGACGAAATATCATGATTATTCCTTGTATAAGGTAAGGGATGATGCCCAACACACTGGTTATTGCACCTATTTTTTATATATTATGTTCTAATATAGTGTATTCATAAAGCATTACTCTGTATGGTTTTTATGTGACATTAGCAGACCAAAGCTGTTGGACTCGTGGGTCTTCGATATTTGCTCTTGAGCTGGTCAATACGGCAAGCGAGTGATGCGGTATCATCAATGAATTGCTGTATTAAATAACCATAGTGTTAAGATTGGTTCTTAGGTTATTACACGCCCTTTCATAATCTTCTCTCTTTATATAATCTTCCGTAATACTAAACATCATATCTTCAGTATATGAATTTAATAATTATGAAATCGACAGCACGGTTCATTATCATCGAGCTTACTGATTAAACTCTCCCAAGTTAGTGTCTAAAGATTTGATATCATAAAATAAAATTATTCACTCGGATCAGAACCCGGTGGAAAGTCATGACGGAGCTGAGCAACGTTGGCAGCAGTGACTGTATCGGTAAATTTATTAAGGTCACTATGCACATATTGAGTGACCGCTGCTATTTGTTCATCATTCATCATACTTTGAAAGGATGGCATACCGCGTAGACCATTCATCACAACACTAATGATATAGTACTTTGATTGCATCTTACTGTTATCAGCAAGCGGAGGATAGTAACCTGCCCCCTTTGCGCCCTTACCATCTTGCATATGACAGCCAGCACAAGAATCATTATAGAGCTTTTTACCATTGGTAGTAATAAACCCCTTTTTACCGTCCGCACTCCCTTCGAATTTTGCTAACCACTTTTGCAGCTTAACATCCTCTGCCATTTTCGGTAGTGAGCTGACATCGACGATATTGGCTGTTGGCGACCTAAGTGCTTCTTTAGTCATATACACTGCACCCCATGCACCATTATTGCGACTGGCTTGATTATCAAAGACCATTTGCGTGGTTTGTTGCTGACGGGCGAGAGTAACAGCATTGGCGTTAGTGGATTGGCTACAGCCTGATAGCGCGACTGTGCTTCCGATACCTAATATCATTACCACAGCAAGCAGGTTTGGTTTGATCATGCCCATGATTACCTCTGAATTTATTATGATTAATTTACTGTAATAATCACTTCTACTAACCAAGTTTTTTTGCCTTTTGATGTAGTCGCTGAGCGGCATCCATGCCAGATAAAATTGCCCCTTCTTGCCATGCTGGGATATGCGAGCAGTGCTCACCTGCTAGTACGATACGGTGGTCAATCGCGCATAGCGTATCGTAGTACTGATCACGGCTTGACTCGCTCCAAATGCCATAGCAACCGAGCGACCATGGAATACGGTGCCAAGCGACTGACGTTCCAGAGCGGAACTCTTTGGTATATTGCGGATGAATATGCTTACCATACTGTAGTGCCACATCAATACGCTCTTTTGGATTCAGCGTATTAAATCGATAAGAGGCTTCTCCAAATCCATACGCGCCGAGTAGCACCCCTGAGCCTGTGGTAAACATACCGTGTGAAGGATAGGATATCTGTGAGATGGGCATATCGGTATAGGTGATACCGCCGTAAATCCATTCGTCTTCTTCCCAAAATCGGCGTTTGAACTCTAAACCTACTTTATAAGAGGTGTCATAAGGTACCGCTGCCATCGCTTGCTTCATCGGCGCTGAGACGTTAATATCAATTTGAGTCAATACGGATAGTGGAATGTTGCAGATACACCAGTCAGCGCGCACGGTTTTATTTTGACCATCAGGGTTATTACTATCGACATAATCGACAGTGACACCGCTCTCATCTTGATAAATCTTAGTGACCTTAGCATTAAACGTAATCATGTCTCGACATTCGCGAGTAAATGCATCACCGATTTTCCCCATACCACCGACAGGCTGAAACATCGCTGGTTGATGGTCATATGTCGTATAGTTGCTATAAATATCTGACCACATCCCTGAATTTAAGAGCTTGTCCATCGGTATCGGTGTCGAGGGTTTGGCATCAGGCATGAGCCCGCCACCCGGATAAACACTGTAGCCACGATGCTTGCTGGTTTCATGGCTCTTGACATAGCGATAATTGTTATCAAGGACGCCCCAACCTTTTAATCCTTCTAAGAGTTTCTCCTTGTCCTCTTTATTAACTGTCTTATCAAGGCTACCGGTATTGACTGCTTTGGATAATAGCTCTGAGACATAGCCACGTATGTCACTTTGTACTTCACCCAATCGCTGCGGTGCACCATTGAAATGGGTGGTTCGGTGTAGATAGGCGCGGTCATTGGTCTGTATAAAGGGCTGTAGTGCCACACCGAATTTTTTACAATAATGGAATACCGCATAATGATGAACGGGCAATCGCCATGGTCCCCCATTAAAGTAATTGCCTTTTTTAAAGTCACAAGTCACCTCGGCGCCACCAAGCTCGGTATATTTATCACCTGCGTTTAGTGTCCAACTGCGACCACCACCGCGATTTTGAAACTCAAGAACAGTGACTTTATAGCCGGCTTTACGTAGCTCATAAGCAGCGGTGAGTCCGCCCAATCCTGCGCCAAGGATCACAATGCTAGCGCCAGCAGGCGCACCCTTTAAATTCATCTCTTGTTTAAAACTAGATTCCGAAGCAAATCCTAACGTAGTCATCGCCTGATACATTGCTGTAGCCCCTGCGGTCTTACCGATCATTGATAGCAGTTGCCGACGGGTGGGCGATTGAAGCATATCATTCATTTTATTATCCTTATTATAGAACCGTCATCCATGTCATCAGGTTGCATTAAGTATTTTTATAGCTGTATCGATAGTGGGGTTAATGGCACTTACTTTAAGATGCGTTTAACGTCAGCAGCACTAACATCACTACTTTGTAGACCACCGAAACTTACCCGCACGTAATTGGTAATACTGGCAATCTGCGCATGACTTAACTCTTTCTCGAAGCCTGGCATTTTGGGTGCTGTGTTTAACGCCCCTTTTGCACCATAAGCAATAACGTTAATCAGTGCGTCTGGCTTAACGCGACGAATACTACTCAGTCCTACGATAGAGGCGTAACGAGCATCGGGCTGCGCGTAACCATCGACCCCATGACAGCTGCCACAGGCAGCAAGATATAGCGCTTTTGGTGAGTTTTGGTCATTATTAAAATGAGCATTCGTGGATGTTTTTGCCTGCGCTAAATAGTCTTTTTGCTCTATTAAATTATAAGCAATAGAGCTGCTGACCGGATTAGGCAGCCGTGATGTATCTATAGGTATCACGTAATCGTCAGTCTTGAGGATAGGTACGACTTTTAGATAAGCAGCCATTGCAATTAAGTCGCCATCGCTTAGATAGCGTGTACTATGGGCGACGGCTTCAGCCATTGGTCCACCTGCATAAGCCCGTTTGTCGAGCATGCCAGTACGTAGATAAGTGACGATATCACTCTCGCTCCAACGACCGATACCGCTGTCATTATCTGGGGTAATGTTAGGTGCATACCATTTACCAAGCGGCGCACCAGATAAATATTTTTTCTTATCAAGACCTTGCGTAAGGTTGCGTGGGGTATGACAAGTGCCGCAATGCTCTAAATTATTAACGAGGTATTCACCGCGTTGCTGGGTTTGGGTGAGCCCTGCACGATTTTCTGTAGAAGGCACGTTAATCACATTCCAAGCCAACATTAATGTTCGGATATTTAACGGGAATGGTAGCTTAGTGGTATTTTCAGGTGGCTCCTCTACTGGAGGTACGGTTTGAAAGTAAGCAAATAGTGCACTGATATCCATATCAGCCATACCATGATAAGACGGATATGGCATCGCAGGATAAAGCTGCTGCGTAGGCGCACGACCTTTTTTCAAGGCATTTTTGAAATCAGTCTCAGTATAGTTGCCGATACCATAACGTGTGGAGGGCGTGATATTGGTCGAGTAAATATTACCAATAGGGGTTTCAATCGCGACGCCGCCGCTATAGTCCTCGCGATGACACGCCATACAGTCAGCAGTACGGGCAATGTAGGCACCGCGATTGGCTAAATCACTATTCATGGGGCTTACATTGGGTAAGCTAGTAGTAGGGCTGATATTGAATGGGCTCGGCACATGAGGTGAGCCTGCGCTATCAGCCATGACAGCGCTAGAAGCCATACTAAGTACAAGTGCTGATAACATTATAGAAATTGGCTTCATACTATCCTCGCGAGGCTGGAAAAAACTCATTTTTAACAACTTTGGCTATGACTCTATGACACGCTAATTGTTTACTGAATTTAAAAAACTCCTGTTTAGACGCTTCGACTTGAATATTTAAAGTCAGATTTTTAGTCATGCCGAATAAGACATATTTTTTGATATTCCACTGAGTACGGTCAATAGTGGCGGTAAAATTGCCTCCGCAGATATTCTTCTTAGCTAGAGCGGTCAGATAGCAATTAAATTTGGTCGCCAATAAGCTAATAGGATGGGTCTGACCGTTTAAGGTTAGCTTGCCATCCACTTGTGTGACCTTTGGGTTTTCTTCGTCAGAGGTGAAATGCCATTTGGTAGATTCAAAATGAGCCAATGGAAACTGTTCCATATTAAAAAAATCAGAGCCCATCAGTTTGAGAGTGAAGCTTTTATTGCCTGTGTTTAAGGATTTTATGGGGATAATGAGAGAGATGTCGCCAGTTTTTGCGCTCGGATCATACTGGAGTATTCCCGTCACATTATAGAAGCCGCCAGTGGTGGCAGAGGTTTTGAGGTGGTCAATAGCGAAACGTACGTTAGAGGTGTCAGGCTCAATTTTATAGGTGGCGGCAAAGCTACTAACCGTACAACCTACCAGCAATAATAACGTCCCTAATGGCTTGTAGTAATGCAATAGTACTTTGTCAAATACAAGCTGGCTCATGACAACATTCCTTTGTTGTGTGATCTTACTTATGACACGATTTCTAAGCGTTTACTAGTATTGTTTTATTTGGAGGAGTTTTTAAGATTAGTACTGTGTCTGTTATTGAACTGCCTTACTATATTGATCGAAAACTATCAGAATATGATAACCAAGCGGTTAAATGAATTGTAGCAGAGGGTTGGACTCATAATTCCCAACCATAATCACTAAGAATATCTTTCAATCAATCACCTTTTTACCAACCAGTTATACCTCAACCGGCTTGCTGCTTTTTTTAGTCAATATGTAGTGAGCAATCATACCGATACAGATGCCCCAAAACACCGAACTCAATCCCAAAAACTGCATGCCAGATGCCGTGGCTAAAAAAGTAATCAGTGCCGATTCTCTTTGACTATCATTTTTCATGGCAACCGTAATATTGGCTGAGATAGCACCTATTAGCGCCAGACCAGCTAGAGCGGCGATCAGCTCTTTAGGTAACAAGCTAAACACCAGCACAATACTACTAGCAAACAGTCCCCCTAATAAGTAAAAAATACCATTAGCGACACCGGCGATATAACGCTTTTCTTTGAGCTCATGCGCATCTTTTCCCGTACATAGTGCAGCGGTGATTGCTGCTAATGTAATGGTGATACCTCCTACGCAAGCAACCGCTAATGAAGCAATGCTAGTGGCCATGACAATAGGTTTCGCCGGCGTGTCATAGCCACTTAAATTCAAGATAGCCATGCCGGGTAAAAACTGTCCGCTTAAGCTCACGAGAATAAGAGGAATTGCAAGGTTAAACGTTGCGTGCCAGGACCATTCTGGCCAGATGAGGACGGGTATGGTCATCGTAAAGTTGATATCGACAGGGTTCATCTTGCCAAGTAGCAAACTTAAGGTGACGCCACATAATAATACCCAAATCATTGTATAGCGCGGTGACAAGCGCTTGGCCAATAAATAACAGCCCAACATACTAAAAATAATAAATGGCATGGTGTCAGTGGCGACGAATAACCCTAAGCCAAATTGAAATAGGATACCTGCCATCATACCGGCGGAGATACTGTTAGGAATCCACTGTAAAACCTTATCAAAATAGCCAGTCGCGCCGACCATAAAAATAACGATGGCTGAGATAATGTAAGCCGCAACGGCCTCATTAATACTCATCTGTGGAAACAATGTCACGAGCAGCACGGTTCCTGGAGCGGACCAAGCAGTCACTATCGGCGCTTTATATTTGATAGAAAGATAAATACCAGGTATCGCAGTGCCTATCGATATACCCCAAATCCAAGACGCCATCATGGCCTCTGACACTTGTGCTGCTTGTGCCGCTTGAAAGAAAATAACCAGTGGCCCTGCATAAGCAATGAGTACCGCTAAAAAGCCAGCAACAGACGCTGAAAGTGACCAGTCTTGTTTTAAATCTTGTATTACAGTTACCATCTTACGTTCCTAAAAACTCTATAATTTTATCAATTGATCATCTTTAGGATAAATATGACCTCTTATACGAGTCATTACTAGTCGATAAAACTTTATCTATAGAAACTAAGAAACTCTTAATTTTAAAAAATTAAGAGTTTCTTAGTACATATCATATCGACAAGAAAATAGATGTCCTTTATATTTTCACCACATACCGACCCACTGACTTTCCCTCTAGCATCAATGCGTAGGTGTCTTTGATATCTTCTAGACCAATCTCGTTAGTAATACTATCTAAAGTAGCTATTTTAAACTCACCAGCCAGTTTGTCCCATGCCGCTTGTTTCTTCTCAAGTTTACATTCAACCGAGTCGATACCTATGAGTCTGACGCCCCTTAAAATAAATGGGAATACATTGGTATTGAGTTCATGTGACGCTGTTAACCCACAGCAAGTAGCAACCCCATCATATTTTATATATTTTAGGGCATTGGCTAAAATATCACCGCCAACCGTATCGACGACCCCTGCATATCTTTCAGCCATAATGGGTTTTTTAGCGTCCTCATTAAAAGTATCTCTAAGGATAACTTCTGACGCGCCAATTCGTTTAAGATAATCAATTTGTTCCTCTTTTCCTGATACGGCAATGACAGTAAAGCCAATTTTATTTAGGATAGAAACCGCTAAAGAACCCACGCCACCAGTAGCACCAGTGACTAAAACCTCACCATCTTCTGGCTTGACACCGTTATCTAGCAACTCATTAACACTCAAAGCTGCGGTTAATCCTGCAGTACCGAAAGTCATAATTTCTTTATCAGTTATTGTGTCAGGAATACGGGCGACCCATGACGCTGGGACTTTGACAAACTCTGCATGACCGCCATCAGTATTCATCCCTAAGTCATAGCCAGTCACCAATACTTTTTCTCCGACTGTAAAGGCATCAGATGTCGTTTCGTGTACCACTCCGGCCACATCGATACCGGTGATATGCGGGAACTTTCTAGTCACACCCGGATTGCCTACGGAGCTTAAAGCATCCTTATAATTTAATGATGAATAAGTTGTCTTTATGACCACTTCATCTTTATCACATTCTGGTACAGGAACTTCTTGTATTGCGCAAGAAAACGCTCTGTCCGCTAGTTTCTCTACTACAAAGGCTTTCATATTTATTCCTTATATATTCTTAGGACTACAAAACCTCAGTATTTGTAACGAGAGGATTGTTCGCCTTTAATCACTTAAATTAGAAGTGAGCATTTCACCAATATATTTTTTATGCTACATTAATTTTCATATATCGATAGATAAATTATCGTTATGTAAAATAACATAATTGATTTGTCATAACAAGATGTAAACGCTCAAGCCTTCTCGTTATAATGGACGTAATTATGCGGCGTTGTGTCGCTAAGGATATGAATCAAACCATGAATAATGCTAAAAAAAAAGGCTCAAGCGTTGAGCGTGTTTTGCAGATAGTTGAAATGTTAGCCAAGTCTCAAAGACCTATGAGTGTCAGCGACCTAGCAGAAGCGTTAGACATACCGATACCAAGTATGTATCGACTGCTAGAACAGCTACAGAATCTCGGATTCGTCCAATTAGATCTGCCTGGGAAAGTAACATGCGGAAAACGAACTTATCAGCTAGCCATAGATTTATGGCAAAACAACCACTTCAAAACTGAAAGGCTGGCAATCTTGCAACAGCTTTCGGCACAAATAGGAGAAACAGTAGGCATTGCGATTATGCAAGATTTAGACGTGGTTTACGTCGATCGCGTATTGTCTGATTGGCCACTGCAAATATACTTACCTGCGGGTTCTCATATTCCAGTTTGGGCAAGTGCCAGTGGTAAGTTACTTCTCGCACAGCTACCTACAGATAAGTGCGAACGTATTATTGATAAAATGTCGATACATGCCTTGACCACCAACACACAGACCGATAAAAATCAGCTACTGCAGACCATCGCTAAAACGCGTGATACTCAAATAGGGATAGATAACGAAGAGTTTATTCCAGGCATGGTCGCCTGTGCGGTACTCATTCCAAATGGTGAGCAGCAAGCATTTGCCACCGTATTTACTCATGGTCCCACTGTCAAAAAGTCTTTAGAAGCGTTATTAAGCCATGTACCTCTTTTGCAGAAAGCTGCAAATGAGCTGTCTGTTGTTTTTAGTCAAGACTCTCTATAGTCATTTGTCCAATTGGGTTACTAGCAAAATACCATAGCCGTTTTTTTTCTTGATTAACAGGGTATAGATCATAAGTCACATAGGTCAAGCAGAACACAAGTTACTTAATAATTGACAACACGGTGGTTTTTTGCCAAGATATTTATGAACAATGATTTGGAGGCGATCATTAAATAGCCGTGATTTTAAATCAACTACTATTCACACCTTTCCGGTTTGTGTGTTAGTAGCTCCTACATCCGGGTTTAAGCGATTAAGATTTTTCTTAATCTTTCCTAAACCTGATGACTAATAGGAGTCACTATGCAGGTTAACTCTCAAAGAATTTGGATCAAAAATCCCCTCGACTGTTTAGACCCCACTTATGCTGGCGGTATCGTTATTCAAAATGATCTTATTGTCGAATTAATAAGGGCTGGTGAACAACCCTTGCAAGCGGTTGATGAGGTAGTGGATGCCCATGAACACGTTCTTATACCTGGCTTAATCAATAGCCACCATCACTTTTATCAGACATTGACCCGTGCTTTTCCTGCCGCGTTAAACAAAAATCTCTTCCCTTGGCTGCAAAGTCTTTATCCCGTTTGGGCCAGACTAACCCCTGAAATGATAGCAACATCTACCCAAATAGCGCTTTGCGAATTACTACTCTCTGGTTGTACTACAGCCAGTGATCATCATTATTTATTTCCTAATGGTTTAGAGCATGCTATTGATATTCAAGTAGAGCAGGCAACCAAACTGGGTATCCGCGTGCACCTGACCCGTGGCTCAATGAGCTTAGGTGAAGATCAGGGCGGCCTGCCTCCTCGAACCACCATTCAAACCGATCATGAGATCCTAGATGATAGCCAGCGATTGATTAAAGCCTATCACCAATATGACAATGGCGCGATGACCCGCATAGCACTAGCCCCATGCTCCCCATTTTCTGTTAGTGAAGAACTCATGCGAGCAACGGCTGATTTAGCTCAAGATCTTAATGTCAGATTACATACCCATTTGGCCGAAACCCATGATGAAACAGACTTTTGTATAAAAATGTTTGGCGTGCGTCCTGTAGACTATCTTGAGCGCGTTGGTTGGTTAAATCATCGTACATGGCTTGCGCACGGTATTCACTTTAATGATGAAGAAATAGCACGATTGGGTAAAGCGCATGTGGGTATTGCCCACTGCCCATCCTCAAATATGTTATTAGCGTCAGGACAATGCCCTACCCTTGCCCTACAAGCGGCGGGTTGCCCTGTCGGTCTTGGTGTTGATGGGTCCGCGTCAAATGACGGTTCGAATATGATTGGTGAAGTCCGTCAAGCATTATTGCTACAACGCCTGCGTTATGGTGCTAAGGAAATAACCCATCAAAAAGCGTTTGAATGGGCCACTAAAGGCTCAGCAGGGTGTTTAGGGCGTGATGATATTGGGGAGATAGCAGTCGGTAAACAAGCCGATATCGCGCTATTTAAACTTGATGAAATACGCTTTGCGGGCGCAGGTTCTCCTGTTGCAGCGCTATTACTTTGTGGCGCAACCAAAGCCGATAAGGTAATGGTTGCCGGTAAATGGCGTGTATTAGAGGGTCAAATAGTCGGTGTCGATATGAATCAATTGATGGCGAAACAAATTACGCTAGCGGCGGATTTAGCACGTGCTTAAAAATATGTGAATATAAACTACATTGATGGAAAGAATAGTGGCTCCCTAATTATGATTCAAACATTCTGGTATGCGGTATAGATAGTAATATTAGATTCACTAAAATATAGAGAACCTGATATTACTATAGTCAATCCACTATAAATCAAACAAAGTGCTACTGGAATAAGTTTTGCGCCGCCTCTGTCTGCGCAGGCACAGTAAGCAAGAAAAATTTATACCAGTAGCGCGTTATAATATTTGTACTTATTTTATTTAGGACTGACTATAGAAGTATTTCAAGCCCTTGACTTAAGACAATCAAATTTTAGTGCTTTTCTAGTAAAGTTATCTTTTATTGGCGTAATAATTTTAGATAATGTACAAGATATTTTTTGACGCCAAACCATAGAATGTTATCTATAACAAACACGTTCACAATTTTACATAGAAGATTCTTTAAGAATACTTTATATTTTATTAAAAATCACACATGGAAAAGTGGCTAGCGATAGCCACTTTTTTTATGCTGCGTCTATAATAGACAACCTTAGCTTTACGCAACCAGACAGGATGTGTCATGAGACATTTTTATTTAGACTTCATCTTCACAGCTATCGCATTGA
>NZ_CAJHAV010000020.1:0-36819 GCF_904846475.1 Psychrobacter sp. LFX-11D | reverse complement strand
TAGTGCTTTACGTACGTAACGGGCACAATATCCAGAGCTGCCAGATAAAGCCACTTTTGAGGCGCGAGCAGCAGCGATAGCGGGGGCTGAATTGCTGTCAGGAACCTTATTGACTTGCTGCTGTTGTCTTTCAGCATATAAGCGGCTACTTGATAACGAAAGCTGTTTCTCTTTTTGTTGAGCCTGCGCACTTAAGTTGCTAATTGCTTGACTGATTTCATCATTGCTAGAAACATAAGCACCACTTTTGGTGCTATAAATATTTTTTGACGAACTGTAGTTTGATGCCGCAGAAATATTGGTTATATTATTACTTGTTTGAAAGGTCGTTACAGCAGCAGTACTCGTTTGTGCTATGCCCATACCCAGTACTGACAAAATCAATAAGGCCTGTTTCATAAATCTAATACCTACGGTTAATTCAAAATGGTCTGTTGTCCATAACAGAGCAGTCAATTAAATCTCAACAACTCAATAATATACACATTGTGGTGACTAATAATTATGCTGCAAACCCTTATTCCATAGGCGGCCGGCATTATCAACGATTTCGCTAAAACCTTATAAATTTATTGGAAGTCAAACTGTTAGCCAAAACACAAATCGGACTTTAGCATAGGCTGTAAAGCATGTCATCACTAATAAAAATCTGATAAAAGCTCTTTTTAAGCTTATAAAATGATAAAAAATACCTATTTTATAATGTAATTTCGTGTAACATTTATAGAATATAGCTGACCAACCTGACAACAATATCTCCTGTTTGATAAGCAGAAAAAAACGTTTGAGGATTAAATCCTTAATTTAGATTTAATCCTCAAACGTTTTTTTAGTGGGTGAAGTAATTATGCTATATAGGGTTTAACCAATTATTAAAATAATATACTAATTTATAGTGTCAATATGAATTTTAATTCGCTAAGGAACTATGTAATCTTACGTAATTGTTGCGATACATCATGTAGTTCCTTGTATTAATTTCTAAGAAATTGGTTATTTTAAAGACAGATAATATCTAAAATAGGTTACATTGACATAAAAAGTTACATATCCAAATTTATTTTTAGCTTTTGAAGTTCCACTATCTGATGAAAAAATTAGGTTTAGGAATAAAAATCCTTGTACTAACATAGGTATTAATTCTGCAAATGGAATGTATCTTGTTAGAACTGCATTTATATTTATTTGTTCATGCACCTCGACACTTATTTCTAATATGCAGACTGCTTACCCCAATCATAAATACCGCGTTTGTAAGCATAAATCAGCATGATTAAGCCGGCGATAATCATCGGCGCGCTTAAGATTTGCCCTTTGGTCATCCAACCTAATAATATGAATCCTTGGTCAGCATCTGGCTGGCGGAAGAATTCAATGATAAAGCGGCTGATGCCATAGCCTAGTAAGAATACAGCGGAGGCGGCCATACGTGGACGTGGTTTTGATGAATACCACCATAAGAATATAAATAGCAGCAGACCTTCGGCAAAGGCTTCATATAGCTGTGATGGATGACGAGGCAATATGTATTGACCATTGACTTCAATCATCAATTCTTGCAATTGTGGATTGCTCTGTAATTGCTCCATATCAAACGCCGCGGCTTGCGGAAAGTAGGTCAGCCAGTTATAGCCACCGTCTGAGACGCGACCCCATAATTCGCCATTGATATAGTTGCCGATACGCCCAAACAGTAAGCCGGTTGGTACACAAGGAACGATAAAATCGAATACTTGAAAGGTAGTCTTTTTATATTTACGGGCAAAGAACCACATACCTAGCATGACGCCGATAAAGCCGCCGTGGAAAGACATACCGCCTTCCCAGACTTTTAATATATAGGCAGGGTTTTGGAGTAATTCACCGAACTGATAAAACAGCACATAGCCAATACGACCGCCTAAGATGACACCAAGCGCGCCATAAAAGACTAAGTCAGAGACCATGTCGGTGGTCCAATTGTCGCGTTTGGTACTGCGATACCAAGCCAAACCGTAAGCGGCAGCAAAGGCTAGCAAATACATTAGCCCATACCAGTGCACTTCCAATGGACCCAAGGAAAGCGCTACGGGATCATACTGAGGATGAATCATCATAAAGGCACCATAATTATTGGTAATAGAATGTATGAAATAGGCTTATATAAGAAATTTTTTGTCCAACAATTGAAAAGTACAACTATCGCAAGTCAGAATCTCATCTTATGGATAGAGAGACCTTCCAAGTAAACTCGCCTTCGATCTAATCTGAGCGGTTCATAGACAGTATGAAGGTATTTACTACCTGGCAATCAACAACTTTACAGCAACCTCAAAAAGACACTCATCTTTGATAGTAATACTAACTTTGCCATTATGAGCATTGGCGATAGCTTGCACAATAGATAAGCCTAAGCCTAAGCCTGTTCCTGAATGCATCGTATTCGTTTTATCATGACGATAGAATCGCTCAAACAGTTTATCGGCTTCAATCTGATTTAATGGTTTGTCTAGACGGTTGGTCATAGTTATTCTTAACCAGAGCTGCTCTGGGGATTGAATATCGTCTTTTGGCGCATTAAGCGAGGTGCTTGAAGTGAGGACAGTAGCGGATATCATAATAGTGCTATTACTAGCCGCATAATAAATCGCATTTGACATCAGGTTGGCAAACAGCCGTTGCAATAAGCCTTTATCACCTAGTACTGTTTTAAAATCACCCGATTTTTCAAAGATTATCTCACGATCCTCAGCAATCATCTCATAATAATCTATAAGCTTTGTGATCAAGCTCTCTATATCGACATGACTGATTTGCGAATCACTCAGCTCTTTTTGAGTTTTTGCCAGTAATAACATATCGTTAATCATGGCGGATAACTGCTTTAACGTATCATGCTGATGATGCAATTGCTCAATGTATTCGTCGCTTTCTCTTGGCTTAGTTAACATGACTTGCGTTTGCGTACTCAGCGTCGCTATTGGCGTACGTAGCTCATGGGCGATATTGTCTGAAAACCGTGATAATGATTCAAAGTTACTTTCAAGCTTGACCATCATAGAATTATAAGACTCCGTTAGTGGACGTAATTCTAACGGCATATCGCCAACCACAATTCTTTCATCTAACCTTTGAAGATTAATGCCTTTCATCTTTTGTACGATAGTAGCTAGGGGAGCAAAACCCCAGTGTACACTTAGTGCTGCTACTGAAACCAATAATAAGGTAATGGCGATAAGTATCAAGCTCAGCTGGCGATTAAACTGGATAAGATATTGATGATGCACATCGATAGGTAGAGCAATAAATGCCAAAACCTCTTGATGTGTAATGATAATGGCTCGGTAATACCTATTATTTATCTTGATCATAAACTGCTGATCGCGATAGTCCTGCAATAGTTGTAACAAGCTAAAATCTGCCGGTAGATCATTGATGAAATTACTGGGATCGCTGGACAATAAATTGCCGTTTTTGTCTGATATTAACGTTTTTAAATCATAATCCAGCCAAGAAGAATGTAGATGATTGGCATCAATTAGCGCTTGCGACTTTGACACTGTAAAAGGTTCTATGTGATCGTTAAAATTCACCATGCGTTTACGCAGGTTAAAAGCTGCATGGGTAATAATCTCTGAGTCCATTTGCTCAAAGTGCTCGTTAACAGAGCGCTGAACCCATATATAAATAATAACTTGAGAGATAACAACAAATATTGTCAGTAAAAAAACAGTTCGCCATAACAGTGACCAACGCCGATTCTTAGATTTATGTCTCATTTGATGTCAGACTGTCTTTATTAATACTATCGTCGCCCATGCCACTATCCACGTCGACAGCCAGTGGCTCTAACTTGTAGCCCATTCCGCGTACCGTATGAATCAGCTTTATATCAAATCCATCATCAATTTTTATCCGCAAGCGCCTTATAGCCACGTCAATGACATTTGTATCACTGTCAAAATTTATGTCCCATACTTGTGAGGCAATCACAGTGCGTGGCAGTACCTCACCTTGACGTTCTAAGAAAAGTTGTAATAAAGCAAATTCTTTAGCAGTCAATTTTATGTTGGTATCGCCTCTATATACAGTGCGTTTAGCAATATCCATTTTCAGATCAGCTATGTGTATGACCGAGCTTTTATAATCAGATTGATTGGCACGGCGCAATAGGCTTTTTATTCTAACAATCAGTTCAGCAAAAGCAAAAGGCTTGGTCAGATAATCATCGCCACCAATTTCAATACCTTTGATCCGATCGCTTAAATCATCTTTAGCCGTTAAAAATAAAACTGGCGTATGCTTTCCAGCAGCTCGGTAGCGCTGTACCAACTCAAAGCCACTGACGTCAGGTAGCATGACATCCATCAAAACCACACTAAAATCTTCAGTCATTAACGCATGATAGCCATCTAAACCTGTCATGTGATGATCCACGATGAAACCGGCCTCAGTTAAGCCTTTCTTAATATATTCTCCAAGGTTTTTCTCATCTTCTACTAACAGTACTTTCATCGTTGCTTACCTTTATATCATTATAGTTGTCAACAGCGTATCACTAACATTGTTAGCTTATCAGCCATATATTTATCAGGAACCCTTGTTATAACAGTGTTCTTTGGATAGAGACAGATGCTGGTATTTGGTTTTAATGACAAGAAGATGACAATATTATGCTGTTCCTAACGAACATGTAATATCCGTGTCATCTAGCTGTCAGCCACCATTTAGTATTCTAAATCAACGCCGCATATTGGCTTGTCTCTGATACAGACTGCCTCTACGAGTAAAGCAATTATCCTACTTAAACAGTTTGTTATTTATCTTTAAAGGGTCTTATATGAAAAATTATAGTTCATTAAAAAAAGCAGCTTTGCTTTCAGTATCGATGTTAGTGGGCATGTCAGCGGCCAATGCGCATACCACAAACTTAGATGCTTCTGTTCTCGGTAATTGTGATGCGCTCACTAGTTTTGCAAGAAACGCAGATCATAATGATGCACAAATGTCCAAAGAGCAAAAGAAAAGTTATGTCGACGCCAGAGTGGCTTGTCAGGTTCAACATCAAGATCAACATTTGCAATCTGAAAAGTATTTTGTAAAAAAATATGGTAGCGATCGTGATAGAAATGCTGAAGCCATATTAAATGAATATATCGCGCATTAAAATCTAAAGCGGTGAGAATGACAGAATTGTAATCTTATCGTCATCTACCAGTCAGAATGATTAATGTATCATTTAGGCTGGTTTAACAACTATTGAACTCAATAACCTTTAATCCAAACAATAGGAATTAATCATGTCACAATTTAAATTACTGTCTAAATCAATCGCAATGACGGCCATCGCTCTTGTCGTATCGACCTCAGCTATGGCGCATGACCCTAAAATGCATGCTGAAAAAGATCAAATGAACTGTGAAAAAATGCAAAAGCATATGCAAATGATGCAAAAAATGGATCATAGCAAGATGGATATGAAAGATCCTGCTATGAAAGCAATGATGGCTAACATGGGTAAAATGAAGCAAATGTACCAAAAACACTGCGTTACTAACGACAGTAAATCTTAAAAATTTTAGCTCTGTTAAATAGCAGTCAACACTTAACGAAAATAAAGTTTTAGGAAAACATATGAAATTTTTATTGGGTGCGCTCTTTACCGTATTTGTGGCAATCGTTGGCGTGTTTGCGGTTGTTACTAGTGGCGTTGTCAATGTGGGAGCTGACCAAGAGCATAGCCCAATGATGTTTAGCTTTTTAGAAACTGCTCGCAATCGTTCCATAGAAAATGCCAGTAAAGATATTGTGGTACCAGACTTAGAGAAGGTCGATATCAGCTCTGGGGGCGCGGACTATAAGGATATGTGTGCAGGCTGTCACTTGTCTCCGGGAGTGGCACAAACTGACTTTAGTGAGAGCTTATATCCAAAGCCGCCCAACTTTACCAAGGCTGATATTGTCAAACGTTATCAAACAGAAGACGGTGCAAAGCAAGGCTTTTGGGCAATCAAGCACGGTATTATGGCATCTGGAATGCCAGCATGGGGTGCTTCTCATGACGACGATAGAATGTGGGCAATGGTTGCTTTTATTAGATCGTTACCTGAATTAGATGAAGCTCAGTACACGATGCTAACCACTAGGATAGATGGCGATATGATGGACATGTCATTTGATGGTGATATGAATATGTCAGATGGTGGTGATATGGGTATGAATATGTCGGATGATGGATCTGGAATGCAGCATTAATACTTTCTAGATATGAAAGCCTCCTAACTCACGGTTGTCGCTATTAATAATGCAGTACTGAACAGTGCTGCATTTAATGTTTTTAGTTAAGTACATAAGAATTCAAATATAGGGTGTAAGTTTTTAGAATATCGAGCATAACAATAGACGTTTAGGAGTAATTTAATGAGACATTACACACATGTGCTTTCTAATGGACATAGCTGGTTATCCGGTCGTGTCCTTTTATTGGTGGTGACATCGTCACTCTCGTTAACGCTAGCCGCTTGCAGCCAATCTAATACCAGTGGCTCTGATTCTCAACCAGTAAAGGTTGAACAGTCTGCTACCCAGAATGCACAAGTACAAAATGAAAGTTCTGCTCCTACAAATGCTCCCGTTAACAGCTCGTCATCATTACTCAAAAACGTCTCAGCCACGGTTTATAAAGATGCCAACTGCGGCTGCTGTAAAGAATGGGTAGGCTATGCAAAAAACAATGGATTAAGTGCAACCACGCACGATGTGGAAGATCTATCCTTATTTAAGGAGCGTTATGGCGTACCACAGCAAATGCGCTCTTGTCATACCACCGTTACCACCGACGGTTTTGTCTTTGAAGGGCATGTCCCTGCTAAACACATGGCTGAATTCTTAGCAAATCCTCCTGCACAAGCTATTGGACTTGCCGTACCGAGTATGCCGGTTGGTAGCCCCGGTATGGAGTATGAAGGTAAATTCATGCCTTATAAGGTAATGCAGCTTAATAAAGACGGCACCACAGAAGTCTATGCTGCTATTGAGTCTCCTCAGCAGCAGCTGTAGTGTTGGCTTAGATGCGAGTAGATTCTATTAAATATCGAAATATTATAACTATAAGCTTAACCACCATCTCTCAAATTAAATTAGGTCATCATTATGAATAATAAAAACATGCTGAACCGTCGACGTTTTTTGACAGGGTCATCTACGCTACTTGGCGCGTCTATGCTATCGACGTTACCAACCATTGCCAATAGTGCGTTGGGTGCAAATCAAAAAAATGCCGTCATTAACAGTGATAAACCCGATCATAAAGTACCCATACTGACAGGCAAAGAGTTTGATCTTTATGTCAGCAAAAAACCCATCATTGTTGATGGCAAGTCAAGCACGGCGACGCTCATTAATGACTCATTACCAGCGCCAACGCTAAAAATGCGCGAGGGCGATACGGTAGTGATACGCGTCCATAACCAAATGAATGAGTCGACCTCTATTCATTGGCATGGTCTACTAGTACCGTTTGAGATGGATGGCGTGCCCGGCATTAGTTTTGATGGTATACCAGCAAATAGCACCTTTACGTATAAATTCAAATTAAAACAATCAGGCACTTATTGGTATCACTCGCACACTGGATTCCAAGAACAAACCGGTATGCGCGGGGCCATCGTCATTGAGCCGAAAGGGCGCGAACGTCATCCTATCGAGGAAGACCATGTCATTTTGCTCAGTGATTGGACGCACCGTGACCCGCACAACTTGGTTAAACTATTAAAGCAACGCGCAGACTTTGATAATTATCATTTACCAGATTTTAAAAAGCTACTGTCCGATATTGCCGCAACAGATCTAAAAGCTGCTTTTGATAAGCGCAAAATGTGGAATCAGATGCGGATGATGCCGACAGACTTTACTGATCTGTCTGGTGAAAAAACCTTTACCTATCTGATGAATGGTAAAACCACAGCGGCTAACTGGACGCAACTTGTCAAGGCTGGACAGCCTGTCAAACTACGTTTTATTAATGGTTCAGCGCAGACGATATTTGATGTACGCATCCCCGGCCTAAAAATGAAAGTCGTCGCGACGGATGGGATTGATGTCAGTCCCGTCGATATCGATGATTTCCGTATTGGGGTGGCCGAGACTTATGATGTCATCGTGACGCCCACTAAAGACGCGCATACCATATTTGCTCAAAACATAGATCGGTCAGGCTATGTTGCGACAACGCTTGCTACCAAAAAAGGTGCTCGTCCTGCGATACCTGCTATGGACAAAATCGAATGGCTGACGATGGCCGACATGATGGGCGCCATGGGATCGAATGGCTATAACGCTAAACATGCCAAAACAGAATATGACTTTAAGTCCGATATGCGCGTTGATAGTCCGCGTATGAACCTTGATGACCCTGGTATTAATCTACGTAACATTGATAGAAAGGTTTTGAATTATAGTCAGTTGCGCTCTGTCGGCGATGAGATAATGGCAGAGCAGCGCAAACCCACCAGAGAGATTGAAATACATCTGACGGGAAACATGGAGCGCTATATTTGGGCTCTAGACGGGGTTATGTTCAAAGATGCCGCACCGGTCAATATTAAGCCGGGTGAGCGCGTACGTATTACCTTAGTCAATGACACCATGATGAATCATCCCATGCATTTGCATGGTATGTGGAGCGATCTGCGGATGCCTTCAGGTGAGTTTCAAGTACGTAAGCATACGATAATGGTACAGCCTGCACAAAAGATAAGCTTTGATGTCACCGGAGAAGCTGGCAGATGGGCATGGCATTGCCACTTGCTCTATCACATGGAAGCAGGGATGTTTAGAGAAGTTGCCGTTGTTTAAGCAAATCTTTGGTTGATAGGTGAGAGATGAGATGAAAATACATAAAGTAGGTTTACGGTTCGCCGGGGTATCATCATTGGTATTATTAGCATCATCATTTGCTAATGCTGCTGACCCGTCCACGGTTAAAAAAGACATGACTATGTCAGATATGGACCATAGTAGTATGGACATGTCGAACATGGATCATGGCAGTATGGACATGTCTGGTATGGATCACAGCAGCATGGATATGTCGGGCAATATGTCAGATATGGACCATAGTGGCATGGATATGTCAGGCGATATGTCAGATATGGACCATAGTGGCATGGATATGTCAGGCGATATGTCGGATATGGATCATAGTGGTATGGATATGTCAGGTGACATGTCAGATATGGATCATAGTGGCATGGATATGTCGGGCGATATGTCAGGTATGGATCATAGTGGCATGGATATGTCGGGCATGGATCATGGCAGTATGGACATGTCAGGAATGCAAGGTGGCGAAGCACCAGCCGATGCTCGAAGCCCTGACTACTCGAACGGTGTTCCCTATGGTCGCTTTGGTAAGCCTGTGATGATGGGTAGCTTACCGTTATGGGGTGTGTCAGTAGAAACTTTGGGCTATCAGTTTGAGAATGACCAAATCGATTTTGAGTTTGATACGTGGTACGGTACTGATAGTAATCGTGTCACTCTACGCAGTGAAGGTAGTGCTCAAACTAACGATGATAAAGAGATCGATAGTCTAAGCTCACTCGCTTATTGGAAGCCGCTCGGTATCTTCTGGAATGGAGAAGCGGGTATTGCTTATAATACTGAAAACGATAAGTCCGCAATCATGGCAGGCATTGCTGGTACGGCGCCGTACTTCGTTGAGACTGACGCAAGAGCTTATCTATATACTGATGGTCAAGTCCAGCTTGATCTTGGGGCAGCGTACGAGTGGCGCTTAGATCAGCGTTGGGTGGTCAGACCAGAGCTGGAGCTGACTGCCTTTAGTAAAGATGATACCGATAACGGTATTACTAAAGGCTTTAATGAGTTTGAAGCTGAAGTTAGGCTGGCTTATGAGACATTCAGTCGTCAGCTCGCGCCTTATGTGGGTATCAGCTATGAGACCGCTTTAGGCAACGCAAGAGATTTGCGACGTCAAGAAGACGAAGCTGTTGATTCTAGTAGCGTTACAGCTGGTGTGAAATTTTGGTTCTAGTGTTAACCATGTAAGTAACAACAGTTTATAACACTAGCTCTAAAAAAAGGCACCTCTTTATTTAGGTGCCTTTTTACTAAATTAAGGACAAGAATATGAATAACCATATGGATAATAAACAGAAGCAAATGAACCCTTATGTAAAGTTCACAATCATGATTTTAACATCGACAGTCGTGATGTTTATCATGATGTATTTTAATACTTATCAATGGGATCACGTTTATTTTAGCGAAACCAGAGCTTATATGGCGTTATATATGGGCGCTATGATGGCTATTATTATGCTCGCCTTTATGACCAATATGTATAAAAAGACTAAGGTCAATCTAATGGTTTATGGGATTAGTGTCGTGCTATTTGCCTTTGGTTTATGGGGCGTTAGATCACAACAAACGGTCGATCAAGTGGATTGGATGCAGGCGATGATACCGCATCACTCGATTGCTATTTTGACCAGTTCGCGTGCTGATATCGAAGATCCACGTGTACGCCAGCTTGCTGATGACATTATCGAAGCACAAAAGCGTGAAATCGGTGAGATGCAAGCGCTTATTGATGAGTTGGAATAGGCAGTCACAAATTTTGAGCACTTTGTATTAGGTGTTATTAAGTAAGCAGACTATTGAGAGGTGTACGTTCACACACTAGCACTATATCATTACTTATACTAAGGAAATAACAAATAAGGAGTCCTTGTAATGGTTATTATGATGCACGGTATGATGAACGGGACTATGCACGGCATGATGAATGGATCGATGCACGGTATGGGTTGGGGAGAATCTATTGTCTCCTTATTGTTTACAGTACTGGTTTTTGCGGTACTGATATTGACTATTATGGCCTTACTCAAATATTTGCGTAATAAAGATTAAGTTCCAATTGAAACTTAATTTTCGAGATATCTAGATTAGTAATTAGATGAATAGCAATTAAAGGTTGATGATTGTGCTTTAAAAGCTTTATTTATTGTCTTCAAGGAGTGATTTTATGAAACATATTGCCGATGAAAAATCTATCAAAGGTGGTCAGTACGATAAAGTACCAGAAAATTATAGTGGTACGGTTTATATCTGCCCGATGCATCCTGAGGTTAGAGATACTGAAAAGAGCGATTGTCCGATATGCGGCATGTTTCTTAAACCTGAAGACGAGGTTGCTGAATCCAACAACCATGAAGATAGTCATGCGCATTGTCATGGAGCGGATGCTAATAATAGTAATGAGGTAAATTCTGTCGAAGACGATAAGTACGACAAGATACCGGAAAATTATAGCGGTACGGTCTATATTTGTCCTATGCATCCAGAAGTAAGAGATGTTGAAAAAAGTGACTGCCCAATATGTGGCATGTTTCTTAAACCTGAAGACGAAGTTGCTAAAGATGATAGTCACGCCAGTTGTCATGGAAAGGATACTGATAGTAGCGGAGTAAAATCTGTTAAAGGCGGTAAATACGATAAAGTACCTGCTGATTACGATGGCACGGTATATACCTGTCCTATGCATCCTGAAGTGAGAGACGTTAGAAATAGCGGTTGTCCGATATGTGGTATGGCGCTTGAGCCCGAAACGCTTACTATCGGTGAAGAGGACACCTCAGAGCTTGACGACATGACTCGTCGTTTTTGGATATGTACCGTGTTGACTGTACCGCTATTAATATATGTGATGAGCGGTATGTTTGACTTAAACGTAGTTAATTTTAGTCAGTATGGTATCTCTTCAAAGATCTTACAATGGGCTGAGTTAGTGCTCGCGACCCCTGTAGTGCTTTGGGGCGCCGCCCCGTTTTTCGTCCGTGGCTGGCAGTCTATAAAAAGCCGCAATCTAAATATGTTTACCTTGATTGCGATAGGCGTAGGCGCTGCTTATATTTTTAGTATTGTCGCGACCTTTTTTCCCGATATTTTCCCAGACAGTTTCAGAGATGCCTCTGGTCAAGTCGGAGTCTACTATGAAGCGGCAGCGGTCATTGTGACCTTGGTGCTACTGGGTCAAGTATTAGAGCTCAAAGCTAGAAGTCAAACTTCAGGTGCGATTAGAGCTTTGCTTGAGCTCGCACCACCAACCGCAAGACGTGTCGATGAAAACGGTGAAGAAGTCGAAGTCTCGCTTGATGAGGTCGTCACTGGCGATAAGCTACGGGTTAAACCAGGTGAGAAACTACCCGTAGATGGTACAGTGATCGATGGTAATAGTAATGTTGATGAATCAATGGTGACGGGTGAGCCAATCCCTGTATCAAAAGTAGCAGGAGATACAGTGACTGGTGGTACGGTAAATGGCACCGGAACGCTATTAGTCGAAGCGGTCAATGTTGGAGCAGATTCAGTATTATCTAAAATTGTACAAATGGTTGCTGAAGCCCAGCGTAGCCGCGCACCTATACAGAAATTGGTAGATCAAGTGGCGGGTTGGTTCGTACCTATTGTTATTGTCACCTCTATCATAACCTTTATTGTCTGGGCGATATTCGGCCCTGAGCCCGCTATGACCTATGCTTTGGTTAACGCGATTGCGGTACTGATTATTGCTTGTCCTTGTGCCCTTGGTCTAGCGACGCCGATGTCCATTATGGTTGGTACCGGCAAAGGCGCGCAAAACGGCGTCCTCATCAAAAATGCTGAAGCGTTAGAGAGTATGGAAAAAGTCGATACCATTGTCGTCGACAAGACCGGAACACTGACCGCTGGTAAGCCCGAGCTTACCGCAATTGATGCGCAGGTAGGTCAAGATGAAGACGAGTTCCTCGCATTGGTAGCCTCAGTAGAAAGCGCTAGCGAGCATCCTTTAGCAGAAGCTATCGTTAGAGCAGCTCAAGAAAGATCACTCATTATTCCTAAAGCTACTGACTTTAATTCGACTACTGGCGAAGGCGTACAAGCCGTGGTCGATGGTAAGAAAGTCGCTATTGGTAACTCTAAGCTTATGGAAAGCCTAAATAGTTTTGATAATGAGCTGTCCACTAAAGCTGATGTCCGTAGAAAAGACGGAGAAACGGTAATGTTTGTGGCTATAGACGGTAAAGCTGCTGGTATTATTTCAGTTGCTGACCCTATTAAACCAAGCACTAAAGAGGCTATTTCACTGCTTCATGACGCAGGTTTAAAAGTTGTGATGCTAACCGGTGACAACGAAAAAACCGCGCAGGCAGTCGCCAATAAACTAGGTATTGATGAAGTTCATGCGGATGTCTCACCAGAGGATAAAAACCGTATCGTCAAAGAAATGCAAGACAGCGGTAAATTGGTCGCTATGGCGGGTGATGGTATCAACGACGCACCAGCGCTAGCGCAAGCTAATGTTGGTATCGCTATGGGAACCGGTACCGATGTGGCGATGGAGAGTGCGGGCATTACCCTGCTAAAAGGTGATTTAATGGGCATTGCCAAAGCTTATAAGCTTAGCCACGCCACCATGCGCAATATCAGACAGAATCTGTTTTTTGCCTTTATCTACAATGCACTTGGTGTTCCTATTGCCGCAGGTGTGCTCTATCCCATATTTGGGCTTCTGCTCAGTCCGATGATAGCAGCGGCAGCGATGAGCTTGTCGTCATTCTCGGTGATTGCTAACGCGCTGCGATTGCGCCGTTTGAAACTATAATTCTGGTACGGTAAAAAGTGTTCTAAAGCACACTGACACATACTGGTCTAAACAAGATCACAAAATATAAGGATACCGTTATGGGCAGCTTTTCTATTACACATTGGCTGATTTTATTGGTCGTAGTGGTGGTCGTATTTGGTACTGCCAAGCTTAAAAATGCAGGTAAAGATTTAGGCGGTGCGGTGAAGGGTTTTAAAGAAGCGGTCAAAGATGAAGAACCCGAGAATGCTCGCAAAAATCATGTGCTTAGCCATGAAAATAGTACGCCAGCTGCAAGTAATGATTTAAATACGCGTGTAGGTAATCAGGCTGATGATATGGAAATCAGCCCTATTTCCACTGATGACCAGCCTAAAGTATGAAGCGCGCCGCTTATAAATAGCGGCACTAAGTAGTCTATTAATATATGTGACTGTTATGTTTGATATTGGGTTTTCCGAATTACTCTTGTTTGGCGTCATTGCTTTAATCGTATTGGGCCCAGAAAAACTGCCGCAAGCCGCACGTACCGCTGGGCAATGGTATGCCAAACTGCGCCGTACAGTATCCACTCTACAATCTGAAATAGAAGCTGAGCTTGATCTAGCTGAAACACGTCAACAAATGCAAAATGAACTTGCGAAAATCCGTCAGACCGAGTCGGATATGAAGCGCGAATTAGCAGAAATGCGTGGCAGTATGCAAAAGTTTGAGCAGTCACAGAACCAAAGCCTAGACGCTTCACATCAGTCAATCACCCCTTATGATAAAGACCATCAACAGAATACTACCTCCTCGTTCATTAAACAGGAGGCGGATCAGTGAGCCTATTTAAACGGCAAAAAAGTCGACAAGAAAAAATAACAGATATAGAGTTTGAGGCGCCAACAGATACAACACAGAATAGTGAGTCTGGAGATACGTTAGGTACGCTTGGCGATATGCCTATTACCGGACATTTAATCGAGCTGCGTACGCACTTAATAAGAATATGCGTGGTCGTCTTAATTATATTCTTAGTATTGGTGGGATTTTCACGCGAGCTTTATAATCTTTTATCAGACCCATTAGTGGCGCAGTTACCCATCAATTCGACCATGATTGCCACTGATATAACGTCAAACTTTATGGCACCCATTCGCTTAACGATATTCGTCGCCGCATTTTTAGCAATGCCTTATATCCTGTATCAAATTTGGTCATTTGTAGCTTCCGGCTTATATAAAAAAGAGAAGAAAATTGCCATTCCTGTACTGCTATCTTCGATATTTCTATTTTATGCTGGTGTTGCTTTTTCCTACTTTGTCGTACTCAAAGGGGTATTGAAATTTTTTATTATGTTCGCTCCGCAGAACGTTATACCAATGACCGATATTGACAGTTATCTGAGCTTTGCCCTCAAGCTATTTATGGTGTTTGGACTGACTTTTGAGATTCCAGTGGTTACCTTATTGCTGATAATGGCCGGAATCGTTTCTACTCAAATTTTAGAAGATAAGCGTCGTTATATCATAGTCGGCTGTTTTGGGATCGCCGCGGTAGTGACACCGCCTGATGGTGTATCAATGCTGTTGTTGGCGATTCCTATGTGGCTATTATTTGAGCTGGGTTTACTCTTAGCAAAGATATTAATTAAAAATGAACGAAATAATGATTTAGTCTCAGGGAATGAAACATTAGAAAGTAGCTAGCACTACTTAAACACGCCAAGAACCTTTTTTACTTTTTACTTTTTACTTTTTACTAGAGTATGTCAGCGTGAGTACTCTACTTAGCGACGGACTCTAAATGGAACACCCAACTAATAACAACGAAAAAAATGACGGTCTTGCAAATCGACTTAACCAAGAGTGCTACTGCATTACCCTTGATCGTAAAGCGCTTAATACAAGCCTTCAAGATCAATTGGTAGAAACTAGAAACAATCCAATAGGAGCGAACGAGCTTAATAAGCTTTTTTCAGCAACACCCGTGTTCGTTCCCAAAACAGAGATAGAGGCGATGGAGCGAATCGTCAGGGCTATCGAGTCAGCTGCCGAACTGCCATTGTATCAAGAGCAAGTGCTGTCGTGGGCACCAGAAATAGCTGCTTTCGACCCAGGCCCAATAGGGGGCCTCATGGGTTATGACTTTCACTTGGGTAGCGATGGACCTCAGCTCATCGAGGTCAATACTAATGCCGGTGGCGCATTTCTGAATGTGTTGCTCGCTCGCGCACAAAAACGCTGTTGCAACCCCTCAGAGCAAAGCGCTGTAACCAATCAAATGCTAGATAGGTTCGAGGAAGCAGTGTTTGACATGTTCAAACAGGAATGGCAGCGACAGTCCGCTGTTGCTATGCCCAATCGGATAGCCATTGTGGACAATGACCCCGAGAGTCAGTTCATGTTCTTAGAGTTTGAGTTAGCCTGTCAACTGCTCCAAGCTAGAGGTATTGATACTGTGATACTTGATCCCTCTGAACTCGAGTATATCGACGGTACGTTAACAGCCCATGGCCAGAAAATCGATATGATTTACAATCGGCTTGTCGACTTTGCATTTGAGGACCCTGACCATGTATTGCTTAAGCAGGCTTATTTAGAGGGTGCTGTGGTAGTGACACCCAATCCCCGCGTACATGCTATGTTGGCCAATAAGCAAAACCTGACATTGCTATCAGACTCCCAAATATTGCGCTCTTGGGGTCTGGATGAGGCTGCAGTGGAGTGCCTCGAAAGGTCTGTACCGAGGACTAAGATTGTATCAAGAGACGATGCAGCAGAGTTGTGGCTTACTCGGCGGCAACTGTTTTTTAAGCCAGTTGCTGGTCATGGAAGCAAAGGCGTTTATCGCGGTAGCAAACTGACTCGACGCGTCTTCGAAAACATTCTGGATGAAGATTATATCGCACAGACCTTTGTCCCTGCAGGAGAGAGATCACTCAAAATTGATGACATCGTAACAACAAGAAAGGTAGATATACGTCTTTATACGTATGGCGGAAAACTGTTACTACCTGCTGCGCGTGTGTATCAAGGTCAGGTGACTAACTTCCGTACGCCAGGCGGTGGATTCGCGCCTGTCTTTCAGGTGTGATCGTCTAGGTCTTATTTAGATGGCATTAGGCTGTTATAAGTCCGGTTAACTAATTCAATATTCTTCTTACCTAACAAAAGATGGTTGTATATTTATGATTGTCTATTACTTTCGGCACGCTTTTCAAAACACTTCGAAAACAATTGGAGCTAGAGATAGCAGTAAATTTCAATAGTTTCCAATAATAAAAATCCAACCGTTACAGTGAGCTTAAATCATATTAGAGTAAACAGGGTTAGACCGTATGTTAATCACAGAATTGGGTTATTTTGCCTTGCTGGCCGCCTTTATATTGGCGATTTTGCAGGTGGTATTACCAACCGTTGGCGTTATGCGTGACCATGTTGCTTGGCAGCGTTTGGCACCGAGTTTGGCATGGGCGCAGTTTGCCGCCAAACGTTTACCTATTAGTAACCCCAGTTCGGGATAAGCCACATTGTAACTCATTGATACTATTTACAATGTCGCTACCTGTCCCTGCTGAGGCATGTTTTTGATGGTGGGCTTATAGGGAAACCAGCAATAAGCAATCAAACCCGACAGCAAGTTTGTGATAAACCCCGTCACACTACGATGGCGTGAGTGTTCGATTTGGCACAAGTTTTTAAGCTCTCCAAACACCGTTTCAACCAAAGAGCGATGATTGAGTAGTGCCTCATCCATAGGCTCAAGTAATTGGGGTTTCATATTACGCCGAAGTTTGGTTATCAACGTAGTATCACTGTGTTTTGTGAGCCACTCGTTTAGGGCTTTACTAATATAGCCTCTATCCCCAAACACCTTGCCAAACACAGGTGTTGCCATATCCTTAACAGGCACTCTGTCATCCGTATTACCCGCAGTGACTTTAACAGATACAAGCTCGCCCTTATGATTGATAATGGCGTGCAGCTTAAAGCCATAGAACCAGCCCATGCTGCTTTTGCCTCGGGTTGCAAGTCCTTCAAAGACTTTATGACGGTAGATACGTTTGTTATGACAAACTGCTATCTTGGTTGAATCAATATAGCTGATACCCGTACAGTCGCCCATCATGCTTTGCAAGTAGCTGCACAGTGGTATGATACTGCGCGGCACAAGCTCTATAAATCGCGAGTAGCTCGGCAGATTTGGAAACTCCCGTTTCATCATGCCAAGCATGTGATGGTAGTAAAACGCCTTAAACTGTCGATAACGTAATTGATGAAACAGTATCAAGATGGTCATAATCTCTGCTACACTTATCTGGCATGCTCTTAACCTTTGGTGTCCCGTTGCGATTAAATGAGCGTCAAACTCAGGTTTGAATTGCTGATAAAAGTCGTCAATATGGCAGTATAGTTCGGTTAGGTTGTCCATGTAAGAAGTCCTTGTTGTGAAGTTTGTCTTGGTAAACTTACTTTAGCAACTTCGGACTTCTTTTTTTATCTTTTTTTTGAGCCCTTATCCCGAACTGGGGTTATATTATATACAACATACTACAATATACTATTAAGGGATACAAAATCATGGTGAGCTATGCTGAAGAAACCGTAGAGATAAACTTGGTAAACTAAGCGTATTGACAGGAGTTTACCATGACCAAGAAAGTAAGAACCTACAGTGACGAATTTAAAGCCGAGGCCGTCAAGAAGATATCAGACAATAATGGCAATATCTCAGCCACTGCAAAGCAGCTTGGCATTGCCATGCAAACGCTATCAAATTGGCATAACAAAGCCAATCAAGGCAAGCTTGTCGGCACAAAGCAATACGATCCTGATCTTATGAGTGCTCTTCAAGAAATAAAGCAGCTCAAGCGGCAGCTCAAAGTGGCTGAAGAGGAACGCGAAATACTAAATGAGGAGGGATAAAGCGAAGCACTGCTTCGCCCCGACGCAAGGGGAGAGCTATGCTCGAGTTGGCGACGGCGTACTTCGCGAGAAACAGCTAGTCAGGTACGCCTTTATCAAAGACAACCAGTTCCTCTTTCGCATCACCACTATGTGCCGTGTGTTAAGGGTTAAGCCATCAAGCTATTACGACTGGCTAAGTCGTGATCTCAGCGACCAACAGATACATCGCAACCAGTCTGAATTACTGGTTAAAGCGGCTCACAATGAAACGAAAGAACGTTATGGCGCAGATCGACTGCATGCTCATCTAAGCGAGCAAGGCCATAACATTAGCCTGTATATGGTAAGAAGCATCAAAGAGCAACACGGCATTAAATGTCGTCGTCATAAGCGCTTTAAAGTCACCACCGACTCCAATCACAACAAGCTGGTCTATCCAAACGTACTGGATCAGAAGTTTGATGCTAAGCGCCCTAACGAGTCGTGGGTCAGCGACATCACCTATATCTGGACGAATGAGGGTTGGCTGTACTTAGCAGGGGTCAAAGACTTATACACCAAAGAGCTTGTCGGTTACGCTATTAACAAGCGTATGACCGCAGATTTAGTTTGCAAAGCACTAAATATGGCCATCAAGAATAAACGTCCAAGCAAAGGGCTAATCGTTCATTCAGACAGAGGCAGTCAGTATTGCAGTCACGCCTACCACAAGACCATTAAGCAGCATCAATTTATAGGCTCAATGAGCGGCAAAGGCAACTGTTTCGATAACGCTCCGATAGAAAGCTTCTGGGGCACATTAAAGAATGAGCTGGTATATCATCAAGACTATAAAACAAGGTTCACAGCCATCAATGATATTATCAGTTATATCGAGCTGTACTACAATCAGACGAGGATTCAAAAGGGTTTGGGCTATCAATCGCCAAGACAGGTGTGGTTTGATTATTATCGTCAGGCTGCGTAATTAAAATCTCCCAAGTTTATGTATACGGATTTGACGGCAGGGGTCAATAGTTTAAAACTTTTATATTTACGTGCGTTAGGACGTTACCTAGAAAAAATAAAAAACTTACACTGATTAAATTATTATGATTAAGTTTACTATTACCCTCGTCTTCTAAGTGTGGTTAGACCTTTGCCAAAATAGCTTAGTAGTAATAACAAGGTTATTATTATCAAGATAGGATAATTTCCCATAAGCATAAAGGGCGTGTTACCAACCCGTGCCTGTATCTCACCACGTAGTACAGTACGCTCAAACTGCGGTGCGCGTTTTACAATACGACCTTTATGGTTAATGATAGCGGTAACACCAGTATTGGTCGCTCGAATAAACCAGCGCCCGTTCTCAAGCGCGCGCATTTGTACCATTTGCAAATGTTGCAATGGTCCTGCTGAAGTGCCAAACCAGGCATCGTTAGAGACGGTCAACAAAAATTCAGTATCGATGGCATTTTTACGCGTGGTATCTGGATAAGCTACCTCATAACAGATAGCCGTCCCTATATTGTGTCCACGCACCTTTAGAGGTGACTGCTGATCACTACCACGACTATAGTTCTTAATATCCTGACTACCGGCCAAACTTGGGAAAATATCGAGCACGCCTTCAAATGGAATATACTCTCCAAAAGGCACTAGACGCTGCTTCTTGTATAGGCCTTCCGCTTCTACACCTCGAGCAATCACGCTATTGTAAAATGGGGGATACTTATCCGTACTGGCATTGAATGCCGCTTTATCCTTATAAGGGATACCAGTTATCCATGTCGTATTGGTCGCATTAGCCATTTCTATCATTTCACTAATAAAGCCCGCAGCCTCATCCTGAAACATAGGAATAGATGATTCAGGCCACACCACAACATCACGTCCCCACTCAGTGCGTGTTAACTTCGCATAAATCTTTAGCGTTTCTACTTGATACTTAGTCAGCCACTTTATATCTTGTGAAATATTACCTTGAATCAATGACACTGACAGATCAGGTGTGCCCTTAGGTTTTGTCCATTGCGGATTGACCAGCCATAATGATGTGCTAATGGCTAATAACAGTACAGAAACGATGGCATAACTACTGCGCCGAAGCAGTAGCTCTACTAAACTTGCAGCCAATAGTATGGCAACAAAAGAGACGGAAAAAACACCAGCAACGGGTGCTAAGGACGATAACCAATACTCTTCAGTAAATGCATAACCAACAAACAGCCACGGAAAGCCTGTGAATAACCAAGTTTTTAACCATTCTTGTAGCACCCAAAGAGCAGCAAATGAAAAGGGTTGTTTGCCTACCATACGGTTAAAGACTAGTGCTAACAATCCATGAAATAGTCCCATACCGAGACCCATCAATGCAATCATAATCAATGCGAGCCACGTTGGTGTATCGCTATAATCATGGATAGCAGTATAGAGCCAAAAGCCGCCGACGCACCATAGCCCCATACCGTAAGCTTCACCGATAATAAAAGCGCGACGACCACTCATACTTGTCACCAACAGCGCATATAAAATCGCTGGTGATACTATTGCTAGCGGCCAAAACCCATAAGGCGCTAGCGAAAATAAAAAAATAGCTCCTGCAAGCCATGCTGCTACTAGCGTAAGCGATAGCGGTAATTGATTTAAGTGAGTACTCAAACGCTTTTGTAGATTAATAGTAGACAGGCGCATCGCAAATTATCCAAAATTATGAGCCTTGAATTTTTAATCAAAATCCAAAACTTAGATAGAGCCGTTAATACTACAGGCAGTATTTTAAAATAAAAACTGCTTATGATACCAGCCTGCACTGCTCAATGGATGAATTTATGTACTCCGTTTAATGGGTTATTATGCTACATTACCAAACGATATGAAGTGTTACTTGATCTTCTATAGCTCACAATACCTACAGTACATGAGAAAGCACTATGCCCCCCTTAAAAATAAAATCCAGTCTTATATGCAATCGTTATCTGTCTAAGGGGTTGCGTAGTACGTTATTATTACTGGCTGCCTCATCACTATTTGCTTGTAGCCAACCGAGTAGTGGCGTATCTGATGCAAGCACAACATCGGCATCAACTGAAGATGTTTTGGCTGTTCCAAAGACAGCTGAACCAAACGTTATAAATAATTCTATGATGACATCAGTAAGTAAACCAGACTTACTAAAAAACGTATCAGCCACTGTCTATAAAGATGCCAATTGCGGCTGCTGTAAAGAATGGATAAGTCATGCAGAAGATAATGGTCTAAGTGCAACCGCGCAAGATGTTGCGGACTTAGCCGTATTTAAAGAGCGCTACAGCGTTCCAAATGAAATGCGTTCTTGCCATACTGTAGTCACTACGGATGGTTACGTCTTTGAAGGTCATGTACCCGCTAAATATATGGCGCAGTTTTTAGAAAATCCGCCAGTACAAGCTATGGGTCTTGCCGTACCTGGCATGCCTATTGGTAGCCCAGGTATGGAGTATCAAAATAAATTCATGCCCTATCAGGTTATGCAGCTCAATAAAGACGGGACAACCCAAGTTTATGCTGATATTGAATCGGTAGAGCAGCAATTATAGTGTGTTAGCAGTTAAGAATACTTTGATTATAGTGTTAGCGTTAAAAGTAAATGAGGTAGGTATAAGACTGTTCTATTGCTTATAAAATGATTCTTCATCAAAAAATTCATTAGCTATTGCGACTTTAAAATTAAAAATAACTTTGAATTTGTAACTTTTGATGACAATGTAAGCGAATTTATCGGTTATTAACCCTTAAAATAGATAAATGACTAAGGGTTAATACAAGAATATACAGGATGTATCGAAACAATTACGTAATATTACATAAGCTAGTAGGGAATTAGCATCTATATTAATATTATAAATTATTATATTATCTTAATAATTAGTTAGACCCTATATAGGGTAATTACTTCATCCAATAGAAAAACGTCTGAGGGTTAAATCTAAATTATAGATTTAACCCTCAGACGTTTTTTTGCTTATAAAACAGTAGAAATTGTGGTCAATCTAGTCAGCTATATTCTGTACATGTTACACAAACTTACATTGTAAAATGTGGGATATTAGCAATTTTTTCGACATCAAAAAAGTATTTTTGGGGTTTTTAAGGGGAATGACAGGCTAAACAACCTATGCTAAAGTCGGCTTTGTGTTTTGGTCAGCAGCTTGATTTGTAACAGCTTCGTAAGACTTCAATGAGCTGTGATCGCCAATAATCATTTTTTATATGAATAATATGCAGCAGAAGTATCAGTCACTATGACATATATATACTTGAGTTATTGAGATTTAATTGACTGCGCTGTTGTTGATAACAGACTATTTTGAATTAACCGTAGGTATTAGATTTATGAAACAGGCTTTATTGATTTTGTCAGTACTGGGTATGGGCATAGCACAAACGAGTGGTGCTGCTATCACAATCTCTCAAACAAATAATACCATCACCAATACTTCTGTGGCATCAAACTACGGTTCATCAAAAAACATCTATAGCACCAAAAGTGGTGCTTATGTTTCTAATAATGATGAAATTAGTCAAGCAATTAGCAACCTAAGTGCGCAGGCCAAGCAAAAAGAGAATCAGCTTTCATCATTAAACAGCCGCTTATACGCTGAAAAACAACAGCAGCAAGTCAATAAGGTTCCTGACAGCAATTCAGCCCCCGCTATCGCTGCTGCTCGCGCCTCAAAAGTGGCTTTATCTGGCAGCTCTGGATATTGTGCCCGTTACGTACGTAAAGCACTACAATCAGCTGGTTATGAGTTCACTCCAAATCCTTCAGCCTATCAGTACGCTACTCGTGGCACACTTGAGAAAGCAGGTTTCAGCAAAATCAGCAATGATATGCCAACCCAAGTAGGTGATGTTATTGTCTATGATCGCTCATCAAAGCGTCCACATGGCCATATTCAAATTTTCGATGGTACAAATTGGATTTCTGACTTCCGTCAGAACAGCATCAGCCCATACAGTGGTGTCTATGCTTATACGACATGGCGCGATTCAAAATACGTGGATGACGCATCCGCATCAGATCGTAATATCTACCTTGCTATGAATGATAAATAAGACTTTCTAAGTCAGCACAACATAGTTGTTATTTCCTCCAACCCAGTAGGGCGTGTTGAACATTCACAAATAGTCTCTGTCAGTGCCATGGTTGAAGGTTCAACACGCCCTAGTGACTAGTGACTGTGCCCGATATGGTTATTCGCAGAGCTTTGCTGCTCTGATATGTCGCAGACCAATGCATCGCTATGGGCGCTGGTCTGCGGGTGTGACAAGCTTTCAACCTGAATGGTGGCGTGATGAATACCAAGCGCAAGCAACCCTTGCTCAAGATTGGCAATCAATACGCTGGCATCCGAGATTCTCATATCCCCATCGACCATCACATGGCAAGATAGCGCATTTAGCCCGCTGGTGATGCTCCAAATATGCAGGTCGTGGACTTGTTTTACTTGTGGATGGGCAAGCAGCTTGTCTTCCACATCTACCAGCGATATGCCTTCTGGCGTGCCCTCCATCAAGACATGTACCGAATCACGTACAACGCGGTAACCACTTACTAAGATAAGTACCGCGACGATCACCGACGCTGCGGCATCGGCCCAAACCCAGCCAAACCCCATCATCAGTAAAGCGGCGATGATCGCGGCGACAGAGCCCATCAAATCACTTAATACATGCAAGTAAGCGCTTTGCATATTGAGGTTGACAGGCTCTTTGGAATCATTGCTTTTATTTGCTTTTTCTTTATTTACTTTGTCTGCATTTGCTCCATGGCTGTGGGTGTGTCCATCGCTGCCGCTACTACCACGATGCATCAGCCAAGCGACCAAGATATTAACCAGCATACCGATGGTGGCGACGATTAGCATACCTTGGGTAGCAATCTCAGGCGGTGAGTTAAGGCGTTTGATCGCTTCATAAAAAATCATCAAGGCGATAATTACTAGCGTCGCACCATTGACGGTGGCCACGATAATCTCAAAGCGTTTATAGCCAAAGGTCTTTTGATGGGTGGCGGCTTTTTCGCCGATTTTAAATGCCATCAACGTCGCACCAAGGGCGATGGCGTCGCTGAGCATGTGTCCTGCATCAGAGAGTAACGCCAAGCTGCCTGTCAGTAAGCCACCAATCGCCTCGATAAACATATAGCCTGTGATGATCACAAAGCTAATCAGTAACGTACGCTGATAGCCTTTGGTATCTCTTGGTGCGGTGTTTTGCTCTAGGTGAGTGTCATGATCATGAGCGTCTTGATTGCCAGCAGTATAGTTACTATCGTTGTTTTTATAGACATCAATAGGCTCACTTGGAGGCAAATGCTTATTTTGCTTATGACTGGCATCTTCTTGACTCATAACGTTACTCAAATTTATTAAGACTTATGGTAAATAACTTCAAGGATTAATGATAAATCTAACATAGTCGAGTATTAGAAGCTGTAACGACGAGGTAAAAATGCAGCCAGTAAGCTATAGTCGATTCACTGCAAAAATGACATCGTGCTACTGGTATAAATTTTCCTTGCATGCTGTTATTACAGAGGCTGCGCAACATTCATTCCAGTAGCACTCTTCAATTTATCACCATGTTATTTTGAACTGACTAGGGCGTGTTGAACATTCATAATTTGAGCCAGATATAAGCACAAGCAAGAGCGACCGTATTTTCATAACTTTGCTTGAGCTTATCAAACCTGGTGGCAACCGCCCTATACTGTTTTAGTTTGGCGAAAGCATTTTCTACTAGATGCCTCGCTTTATATAAGTCCCAGTCCATATGGTCGTTAGAAGACTGAGTATTTCGTTTTCGAGGGATGTTATCCCGTGTCCCTGCTTGTTCAATATGCGCTCGTAGTGCATCAGAATCATAGCCTTTATCGGCACATAAAACCTCTGTGTTGCTCAAATTAACTTTGTCTACTAAGTCAGGTGCGACTTTAACATCGTGGGTCGTGCCATCTGACAAGATAAAGGTAATCGGATTGCCATGCGCATCTACTGCCAAGTGAATCTTGGTCGCGCGTCCTGCCACACTTTTACTAATGGATTGTAGGTTCTCATTGCCACCACTGCTGTGCTGATGCGCTTTAATATGAGTACCATCAATGAAGACCCACTCAAGGTCTGCGTCTTTGATTAATAAAGCAAACAGCGTAATCAGCTTATTACTACGAAACCAGCGCTGGTAAGCTTTATAGATGGTATTGGGCTTGCCAAAACACTCGGGTAAGTCGCACCAAGGACAGCCAACACGCATGCGATAAAGCACGCCTTCAACCGTTTGTCTAAGATTTCCTTTGTCATAGATATTAAGTTCTAGTAATATAGGTTTCAGTCTTGTCCAGTGTTCATCTTTGAGCATAGTGCGAGGCATAGCGAACGATATCTTTTTTGTGTGAGAACTTAAAGATTAACCGTTCGCTATTTTTTTTGCCATTAATTTATACCCAATGTTCAACACGCCCTAGTGATCTTAATATCATTGCTGGGTTTTTTTGTGCTTAACATCAGGGCGTATTTAACCTTTCATGATTTGATCCGTCAGAAATGAACACTACTGATATCATTACTCATGACAGGAGTTATCGACAAGCGCGTTTAAAATGCCACATGATGACGCTGGTGCACTACTTGCACATTTCTGGCGCAAAACGGTCAAGTGATGCTTTAAGTGCATCAGTTCTTCCATTCGTATTTCCACAGCATGAATGTGCTCATCTAGCAAGTTATTCACATCGCCGCAGTCCTTGTCAGGCGACTCCCAGTATTCAAGTAAGATTCGCACATCATCTAAAGCCATATCGAGCGTACGGCAATGTAGGATAAATTGTAGACGCTCAATGTGCTCTTCATTATATAAACGATAATTCCCTTCGCTACGAAAAGGCTCGGGTAATAAACGCTCTTTTTCATAATAGCGAATGGTTTCTACTGTGGCACCTGTGCGTTTAGCGAGCTCACCAATTTTGATTGTCATAACAACCTCTATGATTTAAATAATTAAAGTGGCTGTAAAGACTAGCGCTAGAGAAATTAAAATTACGAAACTGTAGATAAATAACCTTGACTCTAAAGCCACTATAGGGTTCATAATATCATTATTCAAAGGGTAAATTATTATGAAATATCATATTGAAGGTATGGACTGTGCCAGTTGCATCGGCAAGATTGAAACAGCTTTGAAACGTATGCCTGGGGTTTCTGATGTTCAGCTGAATTTCGCTACAGAAACGCTAGAGCTAAATTTAGCCCCTGGTGCGCCGACTCAGGCTAGTGATATCGAAAAAACAATCAAAAGCCTAGGGTTCGGCATCTCTGCCAATACTGGTCAACAAACTGTATCGGCTATTGATATTGACAGCGACAATCAGATGGCTCCGCAGGATAAGCAATGGTGGCAAACTCAAAAAGGCAAACAGGTTGTTGGCCTCGGTATTTTGATGGGCAGCGGTTATGCACTGTCACTACTGTTGCCCGCTTATGGGATATGGGTGTTTGCCATCGCTGTGATTGTAGGCGTTTTTCCATTTGCGCGCAAAGCCTTAGCACTGGCTAAAACAGGTTCATTCTTTTCAATTGAAACGCTGATGTCCGTCGCCGTGCTTGGCGCACTTATCATTGGTGAAGCTGAAGAGGCCGCAGCGGTTGTCTTTTTGTTCTCAATCGGTGAACTGTTTGAGAGTATCGCTGCTGATCGCGCTCGCGCTGGCATCAGAGCCTTATCATCGCTGGTTCCGAAAAGTGCAATTTTACTTGATGCTCAAGGTGGGCAGCGTAACGTTCCAGCGACTTCATTACAAGTGAATGACCTTGTGCTGGTGCGTCCTGGAGATAGGGTATCTGCTGATGGTTCCATTGTTCAAGGTGCGTCCAGCCTTGATGATTCGCCCGTGACGGGAGAGTCTGTTCCTGTTGCCAAGACGATGGGTGACAATGTATTTGCAGGGTCAATTAACATCGATGGTGTGCTCCAAGTGCGCGTAGAAAAGACAGCCGCCGATAACACCATTTCGCGCATTATTGAGCTGGTAGAGCAAGCCCAAGCCTCCAAAGCACCCACTGCCCGTTTTATTGAGAAATTCAGTCGCTATTACACACCCGCAGTGATGGCTATTGCCGCACTAATTATTATCATTCCACCGTTAGCCATGGGTGGAGATTGGTCGACTTGGTTGTATCGCGGTCTAGCACTGTTGCTGATTGCCTGTCCCTGTGCTCTTGTACTATCAACACCCGCTGCCATCGCCTCTGGTCTTGCTGTTGGTGCGCGCCGTGGCTTGCTGATCAAAGGCGGTAGTGCTTTAGAAACTATCGGCCAAGTGAAGACGGTCGCTTTTGACAAGACAGGCACTTTAACTGAAGGCAAACCACGCGTGACCGATGTTGTTGCCTTTACACAAGAGGACTCAAGTATTCAAGGTCAGAATTCTCAAGGTCAAGATGAGATATTGGCACTTTTTGCCAGTGTGGAGACTGGTTCTAGTCACCCGCTTGCTGAAGCCATTGTTAGTCATGCTGAAGCTGCTAAAGTGTTCATACCTGTGGCCTTCAATGCTTCTGCAACTGCCGGTAAAGCGGTACACGCAACTGTCGCGGAGCGCGCGCTAGCTATCGGTTCGCCTGTTTACGCAGCCGATGAGGCATTGATTTCATCCACACAACAGGCGCAAATTGAGGCGCTGCAAAATGAGGGTAAGACCGTCTCTGTTCTTTTCGATGAGCAAAACCGTGAAGTGCTTGGATTAATCGCGCTAAGAGACGAATTACGAGACGACGCTCATGAAGGTGTGGCTCAGCTCAAAGCGATGGGTGTGCGCTCCGTCATGCTAACAGGCGACAACCGCTTAACCGCTCAAGCACTTGCCAGTAATTTAGACGTGGAATGGGAAGCTGAGCTGTTGCCTGAGGACAAACTGCGCCTGCTTAACGAGATGAAGAACAACCGCAAAATAGCGATGGTTGGTGATGGTATTAACGATGCGCCAGCGCTAGCAACTGCCGATGTTGGCATCGCGATGGGTGGTGGTACCGATGTGGCCATTGAGACGGCCGATATCGCATTATTAAAAAGTCGTGTTACGGACATGGCTCATCTCATCGCACTTTCACGTGCCACCATGCGCAACATTCATCAGAACGTCATTTTCGCTTTAGGTCTCAAAGGCGTCTTTCTGATCACGACCATATTCGGCATTACTGGACTATGGATTGCGGTTCTAGCTGATGCTGGAGCAACAGTGATCGTTACTCTTAATGCGTTACGTTTACTGCGCTTTAAAGGCGCGCCTCCACTGGTAAATCCGCCTAAAGTAGTTAAATAAAACCCTTCGAAATCAATTAAAAACTAGAGATAGCAGCAGATTTCGGGGTGGGTTCTAATAATAAAAATTCCACCGCCACAGTAAACTGCAACCGCATTAGAGTAAATAAGGTTAGACCGTATGTTGATTACAGAATTGGGCTATTTTGCCTTGCTTACCGCTTTTGTACTGGCGTTATTGCAGGTAATTCTGCCAACTATTGGTGTTATTCGTAACCAAGTTGCTTGGCAACGACTAGCCCCTAGCCTAGCTTGGGCACAGTTTGCCGCCATGATAACGTCATTTGGCGCTTTGATAGCAGGTTTTTATTATAATGATTTTAGCCTCAGTTACGTCGCGCAGCATTCTAATACGCTGTTGCCTTGGTACTATAAGTTATCGGCGACATGGGGCGGACACGAGGGCTCTTTGCTGCTATGGATGACCATCATGGCCACATGGTGTGCACTGGTATCATACTTTAGTCGCGGCTTGCCGTTATCAATGCGTGCGCGGGTATTAGTTATTTTGGCCGGTGTACAGTTAATGATGCTAACGATGCTGATATTTACCTCGTCACCGTTTGAGCGTACCTTACCCAATCTAGCGGTCGATGGCGCTGATTTAAATCCTGTCCTACAAGATTTCGGTCTGATTATTCATCCGCCCATGTTATATATGGGCTATGTGGGTATGGTAGTACCTTTTGCATTTTGTATGGCGGCATTGTGGGAAGGGCGTTTAGATGCTGCTTGGACACGCTGGTCACGTCCATGGGCGCTCGCGGCTTGGGGATTTTTGACCATTGGTATTGCACTGGGCTCGTGGTGGGCCTACTACGAGCTTGGCTGGGGCGGTTGGTGGTTTTGGGATCCGGTAGAGAACGCCTCGTTTATGCCTTGGCTTGTCGGCTTAGCATTGCTGCATTCATTAGCAGTCACTGAAAAGCGCGGGGTGTTTAAAGCATGGACCATCATGCTGGCTATTTTCGCCTTTGCCTTAAGCTTGCTTGGCACGTTCCTGGTACGCTCTGGAGTCCTTACCTCAGTGCATTCGTTTGCCGCTGATCCGACGCGTGGTTTGGTCATCTTAGCTATTCTTGGCATTATCATCGGTAGTGGTCTATTAATGTTTGCCGTTCGCGGTTGGCGTTTAACCGTTGAAAGTCAATATCAGCTGATTTCACGTGAGTCCTTTTTAGTGATCAATAACGCCATCATTTTGATTGCAACCTTAGTGGTGCTGCTCGGCACCCTCTATCCTATTATCGCTGATGCCTTTGGTTTAGGACAAGTGTCCGTTGGCCCTCCTTATTTTAATGCATTATTTGTACCTTTAACGTGGCTGTTATTAATAGCTATGGGTATGGGCTCAAATATTCGCTGGAAAAAAGACACCCGTCCACTACTGGGTATAGGCATGGTCATCGCCGTTAGTAGCTTAGTATTAGCCGCCATTATTACTTACTTTGTTAATCCATCGTCTATGCTTAATATTGGTGTGACTTTAGCCGTTAGCTTTTGGGTACTGCTATGGATGGCAGTTGATTTTAAAGATAAAACTAAGAATGCGCCTAATCTTTTTAACGGTTTGCGGCAGTTGCGTCTGAGCTATTGGGGTCAACAGACTGCTCATATTGGCGTATTGGTTGCTGTCATTGGCATAGCCTTTACTAGTAGCTTGAGTATTGAGCGTGACGTAGCAATGGGTATTGGCGATACAGTCAATGTTCAAGGTTACGATTTTGAAGTAACTGAATTTTTTGAAATAAAGGGTAGTAACTTTGATGCAACGCAGGCGCAAGTCGTGGTATCCAAAAACGGTCGTGAAGCGGCGAAACTGAATCCAGAAAAGCGTACTTATATCATTAGCACTATGCCGACCACTGAGGCGGCCATTGATGCTAGCCTAATGCGCGATGTTTATGTCGCACTGGGCGAACCTATTGCCGATGGTAGTAACCAATGGGCATTAAGGATTTATGTAAAACCATTAATTCGCTGGATTTGGTTAGGGGCAATTATCATGGCTCTAGGTGGATTAATTAGCATGCTTGATAAACGATACCGCATCAAAAAAGTTAAAGCTCCATTGCTAGTTACTGGTGATCTGGCTACTGATGGAGTCAATGAGGTAGCTATTGAACAGGCAATCTCAGCATCGACGATGTCGACACTAAAGGAGAAATAAATGACTATGTCGAATAATACTCCTGAGCAAAAAGATAGCCAAAACAGTAAGCAGCGTAACCCAAAGACAATGAAAAAAAAGCAGACGAAGCTATGGTTCTTAATTCCGCTTATCCTCTTTTTTGGTTTGGTAGTTATATTGTACATGCGCTTAGGTAAACCAACAGACATTGTGACCAATACCGCTCTTGAGCGTCCGGTTCCTACCTTTGAGCTGCCGTTATTAGCAGATACTACCCGTACTATCACCAATGATAATTTGCCGGATAAGCCGTTTTTACTTAATGTTTGGGGCTCATGGTGCCCAACTTGCGTTATTGAGCATCCGTTTTTAATGCAACTAGAAGAGCGCGGCGTTGATATCGTTGGTGTGAATTATAAGGATGAGATTGGTAATGCGCTCAGTTACTTAAACCGAGGCGGTGATCCATTTTCTATGTCTATTCAGGATTCATTGGGTCAGTTTGCTCTAGACTTAGGCATAACTGGTGCGCCCGAAACCTTTGTTGTGGATGGAGATGGCATCATTCGTCAGCATATTGTTGGTGAGATTAATGAAGCCAATTGGCAACAGCGTGTTAAGCCGTGCCTGACAGTACTTAATAAGGCTAATAAGAACAACGATAGTCCTGATCTCATTCAGGTTGAGGAGATGTGCAAATGAACGTTACTCGAATAAGAGCTCCTCAACTAAAACCCAATATAGTTTTAAAACTAGCAAGCTTAATACTAGCGTGTTTGCTTAACATGACGGCAAACGCAGCTATTGACGTATACGATTTTGACTCACCACAGCAAGAAGCTCAGTATCGTGGATTAATAGAAGAGTTTCGCTGCCCAAAATGCCAAAATCAAAACCTTGCAGCCTCTGATGCACCGATTGCACAGGATCTAAAGCAAAAAGTCTATGATTTAATTAAAGATAGACGTAGTGATGCTGAAATACGCGTCTATATGCAAGAGCGCTACGGTGACTTTATTAGCTACAAGCCGCCTATGCGACCATCAACATGGATCCTATGGTTTTTTCCACCACTATTATTGCTCGTCTTAATTATTGGTTGGTTTTGGCAAAGTAAGCGTCGCCAAGTTGTTGCCCGTGGTCAAAGCGGCGTCACAGTGAACAGTACTGCTGCCTTGACCTCTACGGAAAAGGCTGAGCTTGATCGTCTATTATCGCAAGCTGAGAGTGTCGACCACGACATTACTAGCCTAGAGGACAAAAAATGACTCTATTTTCTACTTTTGGCTTATTTGTAACTCTAAGCTTGCTGATTGCTCTTATATTTGCGCTGATTGCTATTATGCCATGGCTACGAGCACCGCGTTTGCAGTCCAAACCAATAGACAATCAACTGCTAGATATTAATGTTGCAGTATTTCGCGAACGTTTAGCTGAGCTACAAACAGATAAAGACAGCGGTACTATTAATAATAGCCATTATCAAAATCAAAAGCTGGAACTGGAGCGTCAGCTATTAGATGCGCAGCGTCAGATAACACCTATGGTCACCCCTGATGTCAAAAGCCGTTTAATTGTCGCAGCTTGGATCCCAATATTGGCTGCAATGGCGTATTTACTAATAGGCAATCGTACGCCCGTGTTTGATTTGTGGACAGCTGAGGACAAAGTAGGACAAGTGGCTGACGACCTATTGACAGCTAAAATTGACAAGCCGCCATCATGGGCGTTTGAAGATGGTCGTCAACTGATTAGCGCCATGCAAACCAATGTTCATCGTAATGCTGATGATCCTAATCGCTGGATGCGCCTATCCGAGCTTTTCTTATCTATGGAGGCAACTGATTCTGCGCTGGAAGCCTTATCGCGTGCCTATCGTTTAGCACCTGATAACGAGGAGATTGCTACTACTTATGCTCAGACTAGTTTTTTTGTTAATGAAGGTCAGTTAGACGCCAATATTCGCCGTGTATTACAAGCTATATTAGCTAAGAATCCGCAGCATGAACGGGCTCAAATGCTCATGGCAATGGGTGAGACTCGTAGTAGTAACTTTGCCCAAGCGCAAGGTTGGATTAAACGCTTACAAGGCAGCATTGTGGCCAAACCAGGTGATCATACTAAAGCTTTAGCAAGCTTAGATGAGTTAAGCAACTACGTTAGCACGCAAGAAAAGCAAGCGCTAGAAGGTATTGACGTGACAGTGAAAATTAACGCTAATTTATTACCGTTAGTGAAAGCTGATGATGTGTTGTTTGTTGCGATACGTGACGTTAAAGGAGGTCCACCGTTTGCCGCCAAACGTTTACCCATTAGTATTATCAAGCAAGGTGAGGCTAGTATCCGCTTAAGCAATCTTGATGCGATGATGCCAGATCGCACGTTAAATTCAGCTCGTAGTGACAAAACTCAGTTAGCAGTCGTTGCTCGTATTAGTCATAGCGGTAATGCCATAGCAGAATCAGGCGACTTATCGGGTAATCCTATAATGATTAGCGTTGAACAGACTCAGGTTAATGTTGAAATCAATCAACAGATTCCCTAATAAAAAATTAGGGGCTGTCCTAGATAACTAGTTCAAACCCTGTTTAACCCATTGTTTTAATTGTAGTAATTGCGACTTTGGGTCACTGTGATTAAAACGCCACTCACATTCCTTTAAATAGAGGTGAAAATGTTCTTTTGGAACTCCGTTAAACTTACGTAGATGCCGTTTAGCTTGGTTCCAAAAGTTCTCTATACCATTAATGTGATTCTTGTCATTAACAAAGGTTTTGGAGTGGTTGATACGATAATGAGTAAACTCACTGACATCTAATGCGTTATAGCTTTTAAATGAGTCAGTATAAACAATGCTATCAGGCTTCACTTTTTCTCTTATGATGGGGATCAAAGTATCTGCTTTAGCATTGGGTATAATACAAGCGTAGACCTTGCCATTACGCTTTAATAGACCAAACACGGGCACTTTGCTACCAGCACCTCGCCCTCGCTTGCCTTTACGAGTTCCACCAAAGTATGATTCGTCTACTTCGATTTCGCCTTCAAATAGACCAGGGTCTTGACTATTCTCGTAAATAAGCAGTCTTAGCCTATGAAAGTAATAACTGGCTGTCGTTTTATTAATACCAATTAGGCTTGCTGCTGTTCTCGCGGTAGAACCGGCAACAAATAACTCGATTAGTCTGCTTTGTTTATACCAACTTAGTTTACTCTTTCTCATAGTGCTATCCTAAATAATTTTACTTATCTAGGACAGCCCCAAAAATTATTACCGTAAGTTTCATAATACCAGAGCGGTAAGTGGAGCCGTTTATGAAAGTGGCGCGATTAATAATCGTATACCAAAAACATATACGTTTAACATTGTTCATTGTATAAACATAGATAAAGGAAACAACTATGACTGAATCTACCGACAGATTAGATAGTACTAAATTGAATAGCGTTGAATCGGCTAGTACTAATATTGCTGACAAGAAGGTACCTATAGCTGTGAGTAGTACTCATCAATCGATTGACTCTAAAACCATAAATCATACGCCTAAAGCTATGTACGTGACTTCAGGCAACTCAATAACACCTAAAGATAAGTTGGACAAAATGCCAAAAATGGTTGCCAATGGCAGTCGCGCTTTTATCTGGTATTTGTTGGCGATAATGGTATTAATACTTGATCAATGGACTAAGTGGTTGGCCCAAACCACATTAGCGTTCAATGACCCCGTACCGGTCATTGAACCATTTCTCAACTGGACACTCGCTTATAACTATGGGGCAGCATTTAGCTTTTTAGCCAACGCTGGCGGTTGGCAGAAATGGTTTTTCTCAGGCTTAGCTTTTGTAATGGCTATCTTTTTAACGGTTTATTTAATCAAAGCGCCACGTGCAGCCAAGCTATTATCTATGGGGTTGGCCTTAATGCTTGGTGGTGCGATTGGCAACTTAATCGATCGTTTAAGAATTGGTAAAGTGGTTGACTTTATCCATGTGCATTATGCTGATGTCTGGAATTATCCTATTTTCAATGTTGCAGATATAGGTGTCTGTGTCGGTGTCGCATTGATTATAATTGACATGATATTTTTAGAAAGTAAGCGTAATAAATAAGCACATTGATACCGATTATCACAAACAAAATGAACTAGCGTCGTATTCACTCTATACGGAAAAATACTTTTTATACTTGAGTATGTTTATAAAATGTGAACTGGAAGGTAATGTATGACTGGTATAGGTACTCACTCATTTTAGGTCTTAAAACTCAATACTTAAAAGCTCTGCGTAGAGCCATTATTATAGAGACATTGAATAATCCATAAATTCTTTATTGATAATAACAAAAGGAAAATACAGTGTCACAGACTCAGCCAACTATTGAAAAAATTCACAGCCTTAGAAAAAAACAAGAGACAGCGTTAAAAAGTCTTACCCTTATAGGCTATCTAGAAGGCACCTCTTTCTTATTATTGCTCTTCATCGCCATGCCACTAAAATATATGATGGACATTCCAGAAGGTGTGAAATACATCGGTATGGCACACGGTATGTTGTTTATTACCTATATCATAATACTTATAGGCTCAGCTATCAAAATGAAAATGCCTCTTTGGGCAATACCTGCGGGCGTACTCGGCTCACTCTTACCTTTTGGCCCATTTATATTCGATCATTTACTAAAAAAGAACTTGCAGGAAAATGTAAGTAAAGAAGCCTAGAACAAGCTCTGCTATAAATGCCACAAACGTATCTTATTACTCAAGATTATTTTTCCTAACTAAATCACAAGCCGCCATCACTCATCGTGGCGACAAATGAATAACATTGAGCAGAAATTAATCACAATAAAACTTTAATTCAGACCCAGTATGAATAGTCTCACACTCCAGTTACTTTTCGAACTTATCTTACATACTATCGACAAACCCGTTTTGTTTAAAAGCTAAACAGGTTTTGTCATCCGCGATGGCTTTCCTGTTATCGTAGGGTATACCCCAGGGGCACTATCAAAACAGGTCTCTTAATCAATTAATAGTCTACTTATAATAGACTGCAATAATGGAACTACTTATAACAGACTATTTTAGGTGTTTATGTTTATCAGAGCATAGAGCGCCAATCAAAGATCAAGATGCCAAGCGTGCCAAAAGTGAGCTCATATAGCTTGCTGCTGATCATGGTCACAAAATTGCCGCCTTCTATGTTGAAAACGAGTCAGACGCAACTTTAATACGTCCACAGTTAATGTAACTGATAAATGATGCCCATGAAGGCGATATAATTTGGTTGAGCAGATTGACCGCTTAGCACGTTTAAACCAAGCTGATTGGGATACTCTCAAAAGAATGCTATTAGAAAAGAAGCTGGCGGTAGTATCAGAAGAGCTACCGACCTCTTATATAACGCCTCAATCTGATAGCAGCATTGTATTTATGAGCAGCGTATTACAGGCCATCAATTCGATGATGCTTTATATGCTCGCTGCTATTGCTAGAAAGGACTATGAAGATCGACGTAACCGTCAGATGTAAGGTATTTCTCGTACTAAGGTAGAAAGTAAATATTCAGGACGTAGGAAAGATACCGAGAAGCGTAAGATTATCGCTAGCCTTCTGAAATCTGGGCGTAGTTATTCTGAAATACAAGCTACAGCTAAGTGCTCGCGTCATTTGATAGCTGTATAGCTAAATAAATACTCAAATACTCAAATACTCAAATACTCAAATACTCAAATACTCAAATACTCAAATACTCAAATACTCAAATACTCAAATACTCAAATACTCAAATACTCAAATACTCAAATACTCAAATACTCAAATACT
>NZ_CAJHAV010000019.1:0-43451 GCF_904846475.1 Psychrobacter sp. LFX-11D | reverse complement strand
CCATTCTTCTTTGTATGTTTGTCACTACAAAAAGGGCAGTTTTTTGATTCATGGCGTTGATTCCTTGCAAATATAGACAGTATATAGCTTTAGGACCTATCCCAGCATGAAAAATGTCCATTACACCATAAAATTTAAACAACATAAAAAAAGATGCGCCAAGCTTATCACAAAGCGGGCGCATCTTGTTTTTCGAACCGTAACAATCAATAAGTAGTAGTATGGATATAGCACTACTTATTTCAGCTTTTTACTTTTAGGCTTACCAAATACGAGCCAAGCTTGCCCATTCAATCATACTATTTGGTAATACGCCAAAGAACAAGATGATCGCCGTGACTGCAATGACCATGATACCACCAGTACGTAAACCCCACTGCTTCGAGACGTCAAATTCAATAAATTGTTTTGGACGTTTAAATAGCGTGAGCAAGACGCGCAAGTAATAGAACAAGCCAATCGCACTACCGAGGATAATCATCGCTGCCAAGAACCAATTAGCCCCTTGTACTGCAGCAAGAATCGCAAACAGCTTCGTGATAAAACCTGCGGTTAATGGAATACCCGCTAGAGATAGCATCATGATAGTCATGACACCAGTCAATACCGGACGTCTCCAGAACAATCCTTGATAATGAATCAATTGATCGGCTTCACCAGATAAGCGATAAGGGCTAGACATCAAGGTCACGACACCAAAGGCACCAATAGAGGTAAAGGCATAAATCGCCATATACATGCTAGAGATACTATCAGCAGCAGAACCAATGCTCACGATTACGATTAGCACATAGCCCATATGGGCAATCGATGAATAACCAAGTAAACGTTTGAGACTGGTTTGGCGTACGGCGAGTAAGTTACCTAGCAAAATAGATAAAGTTGCCATGACCATAAGCAGCATCTGTACCGATGGCAATGCCAATAATGAGGTATCAATTAAAAATCGTACTGCCAATGCCATCATCGCTACTTTTGATACCGAGGCCAGATAAGTCGCGATAGGTGCAGGGGCGCCTTCATAGACATCAGGTGTCCAGATATGAAAGGGCGCGGCAGAAAGTTTAAAGGCGATACCAAACATCATCATCGCTGCACCTAAGATTAACAGCGGCGATTCAAACGTATCTGTCAATGTTAAGCTAATAGGCTTAAATGCCAGTGAGCCGACTTCTGCATAAATAAATGCCATACCCATCAGCAGCGTTGCCGATGCTGTCGCTGATAGCACTAAGTATTTCAGCCCCGACTCAAGCGAGCGGGTGCGCATATAGGTATAGGACAGCATGCCATATAGCGGTATCGATAGCATCTCAAGGCTCATAAAGAACGATGCCAAATGCTGGGCACAAACCATAAGCAGTGCACCAATCGTCGATAGCAACATGAGCAAATACAGCTCTTCTTTATTATCCTTGAGGTTTGCTAAATACGCATAAGACAACGTACAACAAGCCAATGCACAGATAAAAATAATCACCATATTAAACTGAGCAAAATTATCAATCACAAATAACTGCTCAGCCGCTGGTACGAGCGTTCCACTATCGACAATACCTGCCATTTGCCCAAGCAAAATAAAAAGACCGATATTGAGACCGATGACCGAAATCGTACCGGTCACCATATGTGAGCGCTTCATCGTGATGGCAATCATCACCGCCAATACCGTAATGACTACCGCAATGATTGGTGCATAAGGCAGTAGCCCCATCAAATCATTCATCGTAAAATCGTTCATGACTTAACGTGCCTCCATTGCATCAAGCAGCTGCGAGGCATCTACTTGGGTTACTTGACTATATATATAAGCGTTATTAATCCACTGCATCGCATGACTTGAGGTATCAAGGAATGGCTGTGGATACAGTCCCAGCCAGACCAAGCCTGCTGCTAGCATCAAAAGTAACGACAGCTCACGCTTGCCCAAATCTTTTAATGGACGCGTCGGCAGACCATGCGATTTGGTTTCTTTTAATGCCACTTCTTCAATGTTGTTGATACCAAATAGCGCTTTATGAATTAATATAAGTGAGTATAAACCCGCCAATACTAAGCTAAAAGTTGCTAAGACCACAAACACAGGATACTGAGCAAAGGCACCAAACAAAATCAAGAATTCACCGATAAAGTTACCCGTACCCGGAATACCAAGTAAGGCGGCACAGAAGAACATTAATATTGGTGCGTAATAACGGAACTGACCCCACATACCGCCCATCAAGGTCAAATCACGTGTGTGCAGACGCTCATACAACTGCCCTGCCATAATAAACAGCGCTGCTGAGCTTAGACCATGTGCAAGCATTTGAATCATCAAACCTTGCAAGCTGAGTAAGGTTCCAGCATAAATTGCCAAAACTACAAAGCCCATATGCGAGATACTGGTATAAGCAAGCAGACGCTTCATATCGGTTTGCATAAAGGCAAGCCATGCGCCATAGAAGATACCAATAGTACCCAAGGTCATAGCAATTGGAGCAAAATCCTGTGATGCAGCTGGGAATAATGGCAAGACAAAACGAATCAAACCATAAGCAGCAGTCTTAATCAAAACCCCTGCCAAATCCACCGAACCGGCTGTTGGTGCTTGCGCATGGGCATCTGGCAACCAGCCATGAAACGGAATAATTGGCAGCTTCACGGCAAAGCCAATAAAGAAGCACAGCATGATCGGATATTCCCAGCCGCCAAGTGACGTACCGAGTAAATCATTATAGTTAAAGCTGACCACGCCTTTTTGGGCGTAGCTGATAATGACCAATATCAAAATACCGACCAGCATGATAAGACCAGATGCTTGGGTATAAATAAAGAACTTAGTTGCTGCGTATTCTTTGGTTTTACCAACGACGTCATGACCCCAAATCGCGATCAAGAAGTAAATTGGAACCAGCATCATCTCCCAAAAGAAGAAGAACAAGAACATATCAATGGCTAAAAAAACACCGATGACGCCGCCCAAACTCCACAGCAAGTTTAGATGGAAGAAACCAACACGGCGCTGAATCTCATTCCACGAACAGGCAACTGCAGCAACACCGAGCAGACCAGTTAATGCAACCATCATTAGCGATAAACCATCTAACGCCAAATGAAAACTGATACCGAAACTCGGTATCCAAGGCACACTAAATTCAGCCACCCAAGGCACATTTGCATCTGGCGCAATGACTTGCTGACTCATGCCAGAAAAATCACCGTATTGCCACAGTACCATTGACAACACAAAGGTCAACGTCATACCAATTAAGGCAATCCAGCGCGGCAAGCGTTTATTAAAGCGTTCAACCAGCCAACATAGCAATCCTGCAATAAAAGGAATGGCGATTAATGCTGGTAGCATCCACGTTTGTTGTAACTCAATCATCTTATACCACCGTCATCATTACCAGCACGAGTAACACAGCCATACCCAAGCCAAAGCTTGCAGCATAACCTCGAAGTGACCCTGTTTGCGTCGCAGACAATACCTTATTACCCGCTGATGCCAGCTTAGGTAATAGCAGCCACGTTTTATCGATAGGGTCGGCTTTAAATAAGCGGCCGATGAACAAAAAGGGTTTTACAAAAACTATATCGTATAGCGCGTCAAAGCCCATAGCGTGATAGCACCAATGATACAGCGCCCCACCGATACGCGTGCGCTTAAAGCTGGTCAGCATTCGACCTTTATTAACGACATATAATAGCGCCGCCAATATCAAGCCTGCTGCCATCGCACCCATCGCGATAAACTCAGCCGTATGCTTAGCATGCGCTTGACCCGCAACTTCTAATAAATGCCCAACACTTTCTGGCAATACGCCTTGCAATGGCGGGGTAATAAATGCACCCACTGCCGTAGATAATACGAGCAACACACTAAGCGGCAGCCAATATGACATACCAGATAGTTTATGGGCATGCGTTTTCTCTTCACCAAAGAAGATAATCCAAATCATACGGAAGGTATAAATCGCGGTTAAGAAAGCACCGAATACGCCCATATAGAATAAAACCATATGACCGGTTGCATAACTTTCCCACAGAATGGCTTCTTTAGAATAAAAACCAACGGTGACCCAAGGTATCGCGGCAAGTGCACCGCCACCGACGATATAGCACCAGAATACTAACGGAATCTTTTTACGTAAGCCGCCCATCTTAAAGATGTTTTGCTCATGATGTACCGAAAGGATGACTGCACCTGATGATAAGAATAGCAAGGCTTTAAAGAAAGCATGGGTCATCAAATGGAAGATAGCACCTTGCCATGCGCCAACACCGAGTGCTAAGAACATATAGCCAATTTGGCTCATAGTCGAATAAGCAAGGATACGCTTGATGTCAGTTTGTGCCAACGCACAGAATCCTGCAATAACTAGCGTTAATGCACCCACTGCCCCAACCCAGTACAATAGTACACCAGGTGTTAATATAAATAACGGATGTAGACGGGCAATCAGATAAACACCAGCGGTAACCATGGTCGCTGCGTGAATCAATGCCGATACTGGCGTTGGACCTGCCATCGCATCTGCAAGCCATGTATGTAATGGTAGCTGCGCTGATTTACCCATCGCCCCACCAACCAACATCATGGTAGTTAGAATCATGGTTGGATTATTAATATCAAATACTTCCGGGGCACGGGTAATAATCTCTTGAATATTAAGCGTACCAAATTCGCGGAATAATAAAAACAAACCAAAGGCTAAAAATACATCACCAACACGGGTAACAGTAAAGGCTTTTATCGCTGCTCGACCATTCGCACGGTCATGGTAGTAAAAACCAATTAGCAAGTAAGAACAGATACCAACGCCTTCCCAGCCAAGATAGAGCAAGAACAAGTTATCCGCCAATACCAGCAATAACATACTGGCGACAAACAAGTTCATATAGCTAAAGAAGCGTGCAAAACCTGTTTCACCTTTCATATACCATGCGGCAAACAGATGGATTAAAAAGCCAATGCCGGTAATAACACCCGTCATCGTCAATGCTAAGCCATCAAAACTTAAGCCAAAATTTGGGGCAAAATCACCGACTTGGAACCATGTCCAGAGTGGAATCTCTACAACAGTTCCGGCTGGATACGTCGTTAAAAAGGTATAGCTGACGATCAGCGTACATAGCGCTGATAGCAGCATACTACCGACACCGATAATCGCTGCCACCTGCTCGCTTAACTTGTCGCGCATAAAGGCTAAAATCAAAAAGCCAACGAGCGGGAATATAAAGGTTAATGGTAATAAACTCATGACATCATCCTTTCATCTCATTGGCGCTGTCGACATCAAGATGCCCACGCTGATGATAAAAACGCAATAATATTGCTAAACCAATAGCGGCCTCTGCTGCTGCTAAGGTCAAGATAAAGATAAACATAATCTGTCCATCTGGATCGACCCAACGACTACCTGCTACCACAAATGCTAGTGCCGCCGCATTCATCATGATCTCAAGGCTCATTAGCATAAATAGAAAATTACGCCGTCCCATAACACCGCACAGACCAATCGCAAATAAAATACCTGCCAAGATTAGTCCATGGCTCATGGGTATCAGACCAAGTACATTTTGCGCCTCAGCAACCGGCTGCACTAAGCCTGCTACTTCATGGGCAAACGGCACATTGGTAATATCTTGTGCCACGCTTGCTGCTAGTACCATCAGTCTGACTCCTTGCGCGTGACTTTCTTCATACCGTTCTGCGTACCTGCTTTCATGCCAACCTTCATGCCCACGTAGTCATGCGGATCGACATCTTTATATTCGTATGGTTTTGCCATCTTTACTGCATCATTATTGGTGTGCGGGCTATCGTTTTCATAGAGCTCAATACTACCGATATTTGGATTGGCTACTAGACTATCATTACCGATAATCTCATCATCGATAGCTTCTTTACCTAAATGATAAGCTGCAACTAAGGCTGCGAGTAGTAGCAATGCGGCTACTTCTATCAACATAATATATTTGGTAAATAACACCGTACCCACTGCTTTGGCTGAAATCGTAGTACCGCCAATCAGAGCTGCTTCGTTATGATTAAGACCAATCATTGCATACAGCACAACTGCGATAATAATCGTCAAGCCTGTCGGTATCGCCCAAGTGCCGGCATCAAGCCAACGCTCTTCCCGCTCATCATTACGCATGCCTAAATTCAGCATCATAATCACGAAGACGAACAGCACCATAATGGCACCCGCGTAAACGACAATTTCAAGTGCTCCAGCAAACGGCGCACCTATCACAAAAAATATGCCAGCGATTGCCAGCAATGACACAATCATCGATAAAATAGCATGCACTGGATTGGCTTGGGTTACCACGCGCAAACTGGCAAATATTGCTACCGCTGCTAATGAGTAAAACCCTGCCAATTCAGGATTATTTAAAATATTCATCATGGTAGCAAGCTCCTTAGATCAATCGGTGCCGCTTCATTTTGCGCTGCGCCTTTTGGTTTATCTGCTACCGCCATACCCGTCACGCGATAATAGTTATAATCGGGATATTTACCCGGTCCTGAAATCAGCAAATGCTCTTTTTCATAGACCAAGTCTTGACGGACGTATTCGCCCATCTCAAAATCAGGAGTCATCTGAATAGCTGTTGTAGGACAAGCTTCTTCACACAAGCCACAAAAAATACAACGTGAAAAGTTAATACGGAAGAACTCTGGATACCAGCGTCCATCTTCACGTTCCGCTTTTTGCAGGGAGATACAACCAACTGGACATGCCACAGCGCACAAGTTACAAGCAACGCAGCGCTCATCGCCGTCAGGGTCACGCGACAAGATAATACGTCCACGAAAACGTGGCGGCACTGGTACTGGCACCTCAGGATAAAGAATGGTGTCGCGTGGTCTGAGCGCATGACTATTGACCATCCACATGCTGCGGACAATGGTAAATAGTCCAATGACGGTCTTTTTTATCGTAGTAAACATGGGATTATTATCCTTCTCAGCTTTACCCTAGTTCATCAGTAATGGCTAGTGATGATTACAACGTTGGGGAAAAAATCAAAATGACTGCAGCAGTAACCAATAGATTAATCAAGGTTACGGGCAGGCAGACTTTCCAGCCAAAGTTCATCACCTGATCATAGCGCGGACGCATGAGTGAGCCTCGAGCCAAAACAAACATAGTCATAAAGAACAGCGTCTTAATCATGAACCAAAAAGCTGGTGGAATAAACGGAATATCTAAATTAAAAGGTGCCAACCAACCACCAAAGAATAAGCAGGTCATCAAAGCAGAAATCAATACAACATTGACGTATTCGCCAATAAAGAACATACCGAACTTCATGCCGGAATATTCAACGTGATATCCTTCAGCAAGCTCTTGCTCAGCTTCTGGTTGGTCAAATGGATGTCTATGCGTGACCGCAACACCAGCAACCACAAAAGTTAAAAAGCCAAAGAACTGTGGAATGATATACCAACCATCAGCCTGCGCTTCAACAATCGCACGTAAGTTAAATGAGCCAGTCAATGCAACAACACCCATCAACGACAAGCCTAAGAACACTTCATAACTGATGGTTTGCGCGGCTGAACGTAAGCCACCAAGTAATGAGAATTTATTGGCTGATGCCCAACCACCGAACAGTACTGCATAGACTGCAATACCAGCCATGGCAAAAAAGAACAAAATACCAATATCCCAATCAGCAACGCCAAGGGTTGGTGAGATAGGAATAATGGCAAATGAAGCCAGAGCGGTAAACATGGCAACCGCAGGCGCCAAAGTAAACATAAACTTATCGGTAAAATTTGGCGTCCAATCTTCTTTAAAGAAGATTTTGAGCATATCGGCGACTAGCTGTAGTGAACCAAACGGTCCAACACGGTTTGGACCATAACGGTCTTGCCAGAGTGCTAGCATCCGGCGCTCATAGATAATCATCATTGCCGCGACAATGACAACGACTAAAAAGATAACCAACGATTGTACGACCATAAAAAGTATGGACCAAGTATCAAAGGTCATCATACTTGCCAAAAAACTTGGCACATCAGGGATAATACGAGTTACTTGCATATTACACCTCCTGTGTGGTGGTCGGCGCTGTGCTTATTGTTACGGCGCGGTTATTGTTATCTTCAAAGCTGTTTAAAGCACTGCCATTTTCAGAATTGCCACTAGCCATGCTACCCATCATCGTAATAGGTGCATCGACTTTACGTACTGACGCTGGCATCGATGGATGAATAATGCTCACCTGACCGACAGGGTAACCAATACAACCTTCGGCTAAATAGCCAACAAGCTCTACTGGCAGCGTGATTTGCTGTTTATCAATCTCAATCGCCAAATAATCACCAGCCACGATATTCCAATCTTTTGCGTCATCAATTCCTATACGCCATGAGGCGACAGGTAATTGCTCAGCTACCACTGGGCTACGCGATGCCATCATTGAGCTGGCATAAATGTTATAAATAGGCACCAATTTGGCTTGCCCTTGATGCATATCCGTCGTAGCTACTGAGCTAACTTCTGGCGCAACATATTGGCGCGTAGCTAAACGCTCTAATTGGTCGAACAAGCGTACGCCCGGATCACCATTTCTGAGACTACCACCGACTTTATCTTGATATTTATTCCAAGCTTGCGGTGAGTTCCAACCGGCAGATTGCGCAAAAGGAATCATCGCGCTTGGGGTTTGTTTACCGCTATAGCCTTCCATTGAAAAGGTTAAACCGGTATCCAAATCTTTTGGCTGCATTGGCTCATGGACAGAGACAGGCGCACGCATAGAAGTACGACCTGAGTAACGACGTGGCTGACGGGCAATTTTTAGACCCGTCATCCGGTAATCAGCATCGGGTGCAGCTTCTTTGATACCGGCAAGCTTAGGATGAGTCGCTATCAAAGCATTGATGACATCGTCAAGCTGCGTCCAGTCGACATCACGACCTTCTAAGCTGCTGTGCACAGCATGCAACCAGCGCCAGCCTTCTTTGATACTACTAAGCGGATGATAATAGTCATTATCATAAACTTGGAAGAAGCGCTGCGCACGACCTTCGGCAGAAATAAGCGTGCCGTCTGCTTCAGCAAAGGTGGCTGCTGGCAATACAATATCGACGTCTTTGTGCCAATCCAGCAATTGATGATCTAACGCAATGACGGTTTTATCAGTCAATAGCTGTGTTAATTTATTCGCATCAATAGCATCAGTCAGCTGATTTTCAGCGACTATCACCACATCAAAATCAGTCGCCAGCAATTCTTCAACTGAATGACCACCGAGTAAACAAACACCGATACTATTAGCATCTGTCACTGCTAAATAGATACCCGCTTGAGCGTGGTATTTTTTATTAACTTCTTTGAGCTCAAGTTTGGTTGCTGGCTGACGTTCAACATCGTCTTGTGCTTCAGTATTAACGCCCGTTTCAGGTTTATTTGGCTTGGCAGACAGATCTTTATCTTCTGTTTGCTGCGCCGTTGTTGTTTGTGCTTGCGCTTCAGCTGCTGCAACTTTGGCATTATGTGTCTCAACTTCATACTGCTCAGTTGCTTTGATCGCTGCACGCTTTTGGCTTAATGCTTGCGTGATTTGCGCAGCTGCTTCTATCAAGGCAATAGACGATAAGCTGCTACCAGAGACAACCAATGGCTTGTCCGCTTGGATCAAGTCATAAGCGATTTGCTGTGCCAGCGCTTGCATAGGATCAACATTGATATTGGCATTAGCTTCTTTTTCAGCTTTTTGCGGCTCGACTATTTTTACTAAATTATTAGCAAATTTAGCAATTTCATCCGCAACTTTAAAACCAAGTTTAGTGATGTCTTCAGGTGTCGCTACGACACTAACTTTACTGATATCTTCAAGTTTGGTTTGAGTTACATCGATGACATATACTGGGCTTTGTGCACCTTGAGCAATACGTTTGACTGGCTCAGCCAACCACGATTGCGTTTTGGTAGCAGCCGCCATTTTTATGGCTTCATTTTTCGCCGCTTGACGGATAGAGAGTGCCACACGTGATGACGTTTGAGTGATATCTTCACCCAATACCAATACGGCATCATGGCTTTCAATATCAACCATACCTGGGTTATAAATACCCTCAGTACTCAATACTTCAATGCATTTATTGACCAATGCTTGCTGCTGATGATTAAGACCCGTTGAAAAATTATCAAAACCAACAAGGTTTTTCAGCGCAAAGTTGGTCTCTAAACTGGCACGTGGCGAACCAATACCAATGACTTTTTTATCTTTAATACGCTTAATGGTTTCATCAAGAGCATAGTCAATATTGATTTTGACGTGTTTATCATTGATACGTTCAAGCGCTTGAGTCGGGCGGTCTTCACGATTGACATAGCCATAGCCAAAACGACCACGGTCACATAAGAAGTAACGGTTTACCTCGCCATTATAGCGATTTTCGATACGGCGTAACTCACCATAGCGCTCACCGGCAGAGATATTACAACCCGCTGAGCAGCCATGACAGATGCTTGGCGCATACTGCATATCCCATTTACGGTTATAACGATCCGAATGCGTCTTATCGGTAAATACACCTGTTGGACAGACTTCCGTTAGGTTACCTGAGAACTCACTTTCAAACTGACCGTCTTTATCACGACCAAAATAAACACGCTCGTTTGAGCCATAAACGCCCAAATCTTCGCCACCTGCATAGTCTTTATAAAAACGGACGCAGCGATAGCAAGCAATACAACGGTTCATCTCATGCGCGATAAACGGACCAAGCTCTTGATTGTGATGGGTGCGTTTGGTAAAGCGGTAGCGACGACGATGATGACCTGACATATAGGTCATATCTTGCAAATGACAATGTCCACCCTCTTCACAGGTTGGGCAGTCATGCGGATGGTTAATCATCAACAGCTCAACCATCGACTTACGGAACGCCTTCGCTTCATCATCAGTCACTGAGATGTACATATCATCGCCTGGGGCGACCATGCAGGACATCACAAGGCGACCGCGACCTGCTTCCATATCTTCTTTGGTCATATATTGCTTAACCGCGCACTGACGGCAAGAGCCTACTGAACCAAGGGCTGGGTGATAACAAAAATACGGCACATCAATGCCGAGTGACAAACATGCTTGTAGCAAGTTATCTGCGCTATCTACTTCGACAGTGGTTCCATCAATATGTATGACTGCCATGCCGCTCTCCTTATTTTACATCTAGCTGTTGATTGGCTGCAGCCTTAATGACATCTTCACCAACCGCCTGCGCAATCTTTTGATCAAACTCAGGACGGAAATATTTAATTGCACTCATCAGTGGTTCCATCGCACCGGGGGCGTGTGCGCAAAAGGTTTTACCGATCCATAAGTCACGGGTTAAACCTTCTAGCTTTTCAACATCGCCAATCTGCCCTTCGCCATCATTGATAGCGGTAAGGATTTTGACGCCCCACGGCAAACCATCGCGGCATGGCGTACACCAACCGCACGATTCGCGCTGAAAGAAAATCTCAAGATTACGTACCAATGGCACCATATCTTGTTCTTCGTCAACGACCATAAGCAGACCCGTACCCATACGGCTACCCGCTTTTTGGATAGTGTCAAAATCAACGACAGTATCTAAGTGTTCAGCGGTTAAAAAATCCGTTGATGCGCCGCCTGGTAACCAAGCCTTAAGTGTGCGACCTTCCTGCATACCACCGGCGAAATCTTCGATGATTTCGCGCGCCGTATAACCAAAAGGTAATTCCCAAAGACCGGGATCATTGACCAAACCAGAACAGCCAAATAGCTTCGTACCGGGGGTTTCGACTACACCTTTGGCTTTTGGCAGGTCTTGATACCACTTGCTACCATGTAGGATAATCGCTGAAACGTTATGTAAAGTTTCAACGTTATTAACCACGGTTGGTCGACCCCATGCACCAGCTACTTGTGGAAATGGTGGTTTAGTACGTGGATTGGCACGGCGACCTTCTAAGCAGTTAATCAATGCCGTTTCTTCACCGCAAATATAACGACCAGCACCCGTATGCACATGTAAATCAAAACTAAAATCTGAGCCTAAAATATTATCGCCGACTAGATTATTGGCCTTTAATTCTTCGATCGCTGCCGTTAAACGCTCCGCAGCTAAGATGTATTCACCACGGATAAAGATATAACCGGCTGTTGCACCAATCGCATAGGCAGAAATAAGCATGCCTTCAATAAGCTGAAGCGGCAAACGCTCCATGAGCAAACGGTCTTTAAACGTACCCGGCTCCATCTCGTCAGCATTACAGACTAGATAGCGTGGACCGCCATCAGGTGGTGCCATTAGCGACCATTTAATACCTGCTGGAAAACCTGCACCGCCGCGACCTTTTACCACCGCTTCTTTGATAGTATTTAACGTATCATCTGGCGATTGGTTTAACGCTATCTTTAACGCTTCAAAACCACGTAATGATTCATAAGTGGCCAAATCAAGCACAGCATCATGATGCGCTAAGCGCCATGTCAGTGGTTTGGTTTCACTGGTAGCAGTCGCTCTATCGCCATAGATAGGAATACGCTGCTCATTAAGTTGGCTTGGCGCTTTGCCTTGATTACGAAGAGCAATCTGCTCTGAAACAGTTAATCTCATGCGTATAGCTCCAACAATTGGGCGACTTCTTCAGGCTGGACAGGACCATAGGTATCTTCATCAATCAATACCGCAGGACCTTTGTCACAGTTACCTAAACAGCAAATCGGCAATAGCGTAAAACGACCATCAGCAGTGGTTTGACCATAGTTGATGCCCAGCGCAGATTTGAGCTCAGCTGCTAGTGCTTCATAGCCTGTTAAATAACAAGCCACCGAATCACAAACAAGGATGACATGACGACCAACTGGCTGACGATAGATACGGTTAAAGAAGGTTGCTACCCCATCCATATCCGTCATCGGTACATTTAGAATATTAGCAATCGCATTCACTTGCGCATCATCAACCCAGCCGTTACGCTTTTGCACGATTTTTAGCGAATCTAAAGACGCTGCTCGTGGATGAGGATAATGATGCATAAACTCATGAATAGCCGCAATTTCTTCTGCAGTTAAGATACTTGCCACATCTACTTTTGGCATTTTATCGGAAACAATTTTCATAATCTTTTTCTTTCCTCACTCAGCCCACTGTTAAGGTTGCGCTCACGGCGCAATGACAGCGTTTTGGTGTGCCAGTTTGGCGATAATATGTTAATGAACGCGTCGTACTTTTAATATATAAACGATAATGATAAACGTATAACCACAGACTTTCTAACGGTCACAATCGGCCATCACAATATCAATTGATGCCAGATACATAATGGCATCGGATACCAATGAACCATTAATGACTGATGGCATCTGCTGCAAATGCGCGAATGTCGGAGTACGGATACGGGTACGATAGCTCATCGTCGCTTTATCCGAGGTGATGTAATAACTGTTTAGACCTTTAGTTGCTTCTACAATCGTTGTGCACTCACCCGCTGGCATCACAGGACCCCAAGAGACGGAGATAAAGTGATTAATCAAGGTTTCGATGTCATTCAAGGTACGGTCTTTTGGCGGCGGTACTGCCAATGGATGATCCGCCTTATAAGGACCTTGCGGCATATTATCCATACATTGACGGATAATACGTAGCGACTGGCGCATCTCTTCGACTTTCACCATGCAGCGATCATAAGCATCGCCGTTATAGCCGACTGGTACTTCAAAGTCGTAATTCTCATAGCCCATGTACGGACGCGCTTTACGCAAATCAAAATCCAAACCTGTTGCACGCAAACCTGCGCCAGTAACGCCCCACGCCAATGCTTGCTTGGTATTATATTGGGCAACACCTTGGGTACGACCTTTGAGCACACTGTTTTGCAATGCTGCTTTGACATACTCATCCAAGCGTTTTGGCATCCAATCTAAAAACTCGCGAACCAAACGCTGCCAGCCGCGCGGTAAATCATGCGCTGTACCGCCGATACGGAACCACGCAGGATGCATACGGTAACCAGTTACCGCTTCGATAACGTCATAGGCTTTTTGGCGATCGGTAAACATATAGAATACTGGGGTCATACCGCCGGCATCTTGGATAAAGGTACCGACAAACAGCAAGTTATTGGTAATACGGAAAAACTCACTCATCATCACGCGGATGGTTTCAGCACGCGGCGGAATAGTAATACCGGCAAGCTTTTCAACCGACATGATATACGGTAGCTCATTCATTACGCCGCCAAGATAGTCGATACGGTCGGTATAAGGAATAAATGAGTGCCACGTTTGACGCTCAGCCATCTTTTCGGCGCCGCGATGGTGATATCCAATATCAGGGATACAATCGACAACTTCTTCCCCATCAAGCTGTAGTACCAAACGGAAAGCACCATGAGCCGATGGATGGTTAGGACCGATGTTCAAGAACATAAAGTCTTCATCACGACCCGAGCGTTTCATGCCCCATTCTTCTGGGACAAAGCGCAGGTTTTCTTGCTCGTATTGTTGTTTGGCGGTATTCAAGAAATACGGGGTAAATTCAGTTGCCCGCGCATGATATTCTTTGCGCAGTGGATGACCTTCCCAGTATTTTGGCAATAAGATACGCGTTAAATGCGGATGACCAGTAAAGACAATACCGAACATGTCCCACACTTCGCGCTCATACCAGTTGGCATTGGGCCAAATCTGTGTCGCACTTGGGACGTTTAAATCTTCTTCACTGAGCGCCACTTTGATACGCACATCACTATTACGCTCAAGCGACATCAAGTGATAAAACACCGTAAAATCACTGTCAGGTAAACCTTGACGATGCTGACGTAGACGCTCATCTATCGCTGACAAGTCAAATAACATGACATAAGGTTTTGGCAATTTGCGTAAGAATAAGAGAACGTCTAATAAATCAGCGCGTGCCACCCAAACCGTTGGAATGTCGTCAACCGTGTGCTGCACAACGAACTTACCAGCATATTTTTCTTCCAGCTCTTTGATAACTGCTGGGACAGGCTTGATCTTAGGATCTGTGTTTTCGACTACCGTGACCATGAATGATGTCTTCCTTCATTAATCATAACTGAACCATGACAACCATAATAAAAGATGATAATCATAACCAAACTATGATGAGCGTACGCGCACTTCTAACAATTATTAATAACTACGCCAAACTGCTTAACTAAATACTATCTGGGCTACGTAAGTTTTTCACAGCGATACGATCTGCTTGCTTACGGTCACGCTCAGGCGTCATCTGCGGCTGATAGACACCCTGATCATTGACATGGATACCCAGCGGACGACGTTCTTTAGTAATAGATTCTTGTAATAACATCAAGCCTTGAATCAATGCTTCTGGACGTGGCGGACAACCAGGCACATAGACGTCGACGGGGATAATTTTATCCACGCCTTGCACGACTGAATAGATGTCATACATACCGCCCGAGTTGGCACAAGCCCCCATCGAGATGACCCATTTTGGCTCAAGCATTTGCTCGTATAGACGTTGAATAACGGGTGCCATTTTAACAAAGCAAGTACCAGCAACAATCATCACATCTGCCTGACGTGGCGAGGCGCGAATAACTTCGGCACCAAAGCGTGACAAATCGTGAACCGCCGTTAAAGTAGTCGCATATTCGACATAACAACATGAGGTACCAAAGTTAAATGGCCACAGTGAGTGCTTGCGCCCCCAGTTTGCTGTTGAATGCACAAGATCTTCTAGACGACCCATAAAGACGTTTTTATTGACTTCATCTTCCATTGGATCGTTGACAGTTTGGCTTGTCTGAGCAGGATAGACATCTGCATCAGGGTTGGCTTTTGTTAATGTGTATTTCATAACATACAACCTTTATGTTAAACAAAGTGCGGCAATGATTTGCCCTCACTACTGCCTTAACTTCATTATTAAATAATTTTGTTATTCACTAATTAACACGCACTGTTATTCATTAACGCGTCATTTTATCTGTTTGTGCAGACGTCGCAAAGTCCACAGAAGTGACATTACCCGTGGTATTAATATGATCAATGTTTTGTAAGTGACGACGATTGGTCTCAATATTGTTTGAGACATTAATCTGACCGGAGGACTGCGCAGGTATCTTGCCCGTAGGATCGACCATGAGTTCATCAACACCATCGAACTTGGTGATGTCAGCTAAACTAAAGCCTGCGGGTGCAGCATATAGGCGGGCTTTTTTGCGTAGCTTATCAGCCGGTGCCCAATTCATCGCACCCAAGCTCAACTCGTATACCAAGCCAATGATCAAGATGGTGATAAATATGGCGGCCGCAGCAAAACCAAGCCAGCCAGCTTCACGAACTGAGACTGCATAAGCATATAAGTAAAGGGCTTCTAGATCAAAAATAACAAAGAAAATCGCCACCAAATAGAATTTGGCAGACAAACGAATACGGGCGTTGCCAGATCCGACAACACCCGCTTCAAATATCTCTTCTTTTTGTGAGCCATGTGAGCGACCGCCAAGTAGACGCGGGACGACCAGCATAAAAACAACTAGCCCAATGGCGGCTAAAATAAAAGCAATGGCTGACCAATTAAAAGCAGACATGATAATACGTGCTCCTCACCCAATCGAGTGTTACACGCCGCGCAAGCATCGACCTACATATTAAGGTCGTCAAGCGACAGGCATAACGCAGACGAAAACACAAAGCAACTGTCACTGTATTTAAGTAACTGTCATTGAGTCACATGTTAGGTTCTGTACTGGTAACAACCAATTATCAAGCTTATTGACGACGATGTCAGATCTGACCAACTGTAGAGTGTCCGCTCTATATGCGGATAAAGGCTGGTCGCCCAACGCATCTTCTAACAACGTAAGATCAACGTATTAAATCAATGTCATATTCGATAGTTTATTTAATTGATTTAATAGCTCATTACACGTGGTCAACAATGACGTGACAACTGGCATAAATTATTTACGTACTATACGCATATCGGCAATCAAAAGCTAGTTTTTAACTGCATTGAGCGGTCACTTTATCGGCAAAAAAAATAGGTTTTTTTATCCGCAAACTATGCTATAGATTATTCATCATCCTGCTCTAAAAACTTTCTAAAAGTTTAAGGAATATATTATTAATTGACTGCTAACTAAGATGAAAAATCTATATAAAACGCGCAGTTAGTCACAGCTTGTAATTATTTCACTTTCACTTCCATAATGGATAATACTTAAGTCTGACTCCTTATTTTTATTCATGGGAAATGAGCTTGTATTGGCCAAATTTTCGACGGTTTTCATTGAAACAAAATATTTCTCTATGTCATTTTTCAAGACGTACCTTATATATACCTCATAATCTTATATATTCCACGCTACTAACTCCTGCCCAAAAGCCTTGGTTTTGCTTTATAATAACTCACCTAATTTTGCTCGCAGATTGCCTAAAACTTTAAAATTATTCTGTGAGTTACTCTATTTAAAATGCCAATATGCCCTCTATTTTAACGAACGTATTTTTCGCTTGATGGCAGCTAGTGGCATTTTACGATTTACTGCTACCCTCTTTTTGCTTTTGTCTTACAGGTCACGTTATGAGTCAACTTAATCCCAAACAACAAGAAGCCATGCTCTACGTATCTGGTCCGCTACTGGTGTTAGCAGGTGCCGGCTCCGGTAAGACGTCAGTGATTACCCGCAAGATTGCTTATCTGATCGAAGAATGCAATATGCCTGCTGAGCGGATCACGGCGGTGACCTTTACCAATAAAGCGGCGCGTGAAATGAAAGCTCGAGTCAGTAAGCTACTACCGAGTGAAAAGACCCGTGGTCTAACGGTTTCAACCTTTCACCAATTTGGGCTGCAGTTTCTGCGATATGAGCTGCTTCATACGCCATTGAAAGGCAATTTCTCCATTATGGACAGCGACGATAGCAAGCGTTTGCTAATGGAGCTTATGATGCGTGATAACTTAAGCGGCGCTGAAAGTCGTGAGTTGGTTGGTAAAGCAATCAAGATGATTTCTGATTGGAAAAATGATTTGATTGAGCCGGATAAGGCGATGGAAACCTTAGACGATCCAGAAGATATGATTTTTGCGACGCTTTATGCTTTATATGAGCGCAATCTACGGGCTTATAACGCGGTTGATTTTGATGATTTAATTGTATTACCGACCAAAATACTGCGTGAAAATAGAGAGCTACGTGATAAATGGCAAAATCGTATTCGCTATTTGCTGGTCGATGAATATCAAGATACCAATACGGCGCAGTACGAGATGATCAAATATTTGGTCGGACCACAAGGGCGTTTTACCGTCGTTGGTGATGATGACCAATCTATTTATGCATGGCGCGGTGCTAAACCTGAAAATATGGGTTTACTTAAAGAGGATTTCCCAAAATTAAAAATCGTCATGCTTGAGCAAAACTATCGCTCGACTACCCGTATTTTGACCTCTGCTAATGCGGTTATTACCAACAATGAGCATTTATTTGAAAAGAAACTCTGGTCAGATAAAGGTCAAGGCGAAAAAATTCGTATTATTAACTGTCGTAATGATGACGATGAATCTGAGCGCGTCGCCAAAGAAATCGTCACTCACAAATTGCGCTTTGGCAATGAGTGGGAACAATATGCCGTTCTTTATCGCAGTAACTTTCAGGCGCGGATGCTAGAGGCGCAGTTGCGTCAACTGCAAGTGCCTTATAAATTATCGGGTGGTCAGTCGTTCTTTGCTCGTAGTGAAATTAAAGACGTTATGAGCTACTTACGTCTGATTTTAAATCCAGAAGACGACAGTGCATTTTTGCGCGTGATTAATACGCCCAAGCGCGGTATGGGACCAGCGACGCTTGAAAAGCTTGGCTTATTTTCACAAGAACATAGCATCTCGCTACTGGCTTCTTGTACGCATGCCGGTCTTGCCCACGTTTTACCGTCGAAATCTTATAGTACGTTAAAGGAGTTTGGCAACTTTATTGAGCACTATACTCGCGAGCTTGATCAACATCCTGACCCTGTGCCAATTGTCCGTCAAATGATTGATGAGACCGGTTATATTGACTTTGTCCGTAGCGACTCAAAAACGCCGCAACAAGAAAAAAACCGTATCGATAATATCGATATGCTTTACACCAGTATTCAATCGCTGATTAATCGCGCCGAAGAAGACGAAGACCGTACCATTGATACCATCATTCGCAAGCTGGTATTGCTTGATATGCTGGAGCAGCAGCAGGAAGAAGAAAACACCAATAAAGTTAATCTAATGACCTTACATGCGGCAAAAGGCTTGGAGTTTGATTTTGTTTATATCATGGGGCTTGAGGAAGAGATGCTACCACATCGCAACTCTATCCTAAGCGAGACGGTCGAAGAGGAACGGCGCTTGATGTATGTGGGCATTACTCGCGCGCGTCGCGAGCTAACTTTGACACTAGCCACTCAGCGCCGCGCTGGTGGTCAAATGCGCGTCACGTCTGAATCACGATTTCTAGATGAGTTGCCAGAGGATCATATCGATTGGCCTGCCAAAGCAAAAAAACAAAAAGCCACCAAAGACCCCGCAGCAGTTGCTGATGAATACTTGGCTAATATTCGGGCTTTATTGGGCAATCGATAATGTTTAACAATTAAAAAAGCTAACAAATATAACTCATTCATTAAGCTTAGCTCTTAGTCATTGTTATTTATATATTTTGAAAAACTTGGAACTTTTATGCCCGCTCCTACGCCAAATTCTGCACGACCATCGACACGACAGGGAGATTATAATCCGGCTGAATCTAACGCTGAGTATAAACTACTCTATTTGCAAGAGTTGGTTGCGGACAAGGCTTTTGAAGCGATTACTGAGTTTTTAGGGAAGCAGTCAGAATATGAGATTGCCAACTTACTAGAATCGTTCCCGACTCAGAGCCGACTACTGATTTGGGCACAAGTACCAGAAAACATCAAAGGTGAAGTATTAGCTGAGCTAGAGTTTGATACACGCCAGCCATTGATGGAAAATATCTCGTCAAAAGAGATATCGCTGTTTACTCAAGATCTTGATGCACAAGACATCTCAGAGATTTTAGACACCGTTACCGAAAGCGTGCGTACTTCAGTGATGGCAACTTTGGATGAAGAAATACGCATTCAGGTCAATAAACTCGATACCTATGCCGACTGGGAAGTTGGCAGCTATATGGATCCTGAGCTTATTCAAGTCCAAGAAGACATGACGCTGGCTGATGTTCAAAACTGGCTGCGAGAAGATATTGAGCTGCTTGATGATGAAAGCCAAGAGCTATTGGTTGTCGATCAAAGCCAGCAACTGCTTGGCTTATTAAGTCTGGCTGATTTGATTAAGCATGACCAAAGTACCTTAGTTGCTGATTTGATTGATAGCGCTATTACCATCAATGATCGCTTGGACATTCAAGATGCGGCGGCGATTTTTCGCTCAGAAGACATTCGTTTTGCCCCAGTGATTAACAGTCATGGCGAACTGGTTGGCCAACTAAACGGTGAGGACATCATGGAAATTATCCAAGATGATGTCGATAGCACCATGAAAAACCTTGCTGGTGTCAGTCAAGACGAAGAGCTGTTTGCGCCTATTTTGACCAGTGCAAAAAGCCGTAGTATTTGGCTTGGTATCAATTTATGTACGGCACTATTAGCCGCTGCTGTAATTGGACAGTTTGAAGCCGTATTAGCAAAAGTGGTGGCTCTAGCGATTCTTATGCCCGTAGTTGCCAGTATGGGCGGTATTGCAGGCTCGCAGACGCTTACTGTCGTCATTCGCGGTATGGCAATGGGACAAATTGGTGGCTCTAACCGCGTATGGCTATTAAATAAAGAGCTGTGGGTTGGGGCGATAAACGGTATCATATGGGCGATAATTATGGCGTTTATTGCGCAATTGTGGTTTCATAACATTAAAATCAGCGCGGTCATCGGTCTAGCGATTGCGATTAATATGACCGCTGCCAATGTCTCGGGCATTAGTATTCCACTGATGCTAAAGCGCATGAATATTGATCCGGCATTATCTGCCTCTGTTATCCTAACCACGGTAACGGATATTGTTGGCTTTATGTCGTTTTTGGGCTTGGCAAGTATACTGATTCTTTAATCAATCGCTTATTAAAATTTAGAAACTAAAAGTTAAAAATCAGCAGCTATTTATAAAAATAGTTGTTGTTAAGCAATTAAATTTAAAAATTAGGGCACGCCCTAAATTCATTCTGTTTATAAAACCATTAAATCGTTAAGTGAGTGCGTTATGCAAGCTGTACAAGTTAAAGTCTTAAACCCTAAAATCACTGAAGATAAAGCGTTTTCTTTGCCTACTCGTGCCACTGACGGCAGCGCAGGTATTGATTTGCGCGCTTGTATTGATGAGCCTTTAACGATTAAAGCGGGTGCTACCCATTTGATTGGTACTGGTTTGGCGGTTTATATACAAGATCCAAACTTTGCAGGCATGATTTTACCGCGTTCAGGTCTTGGACATAAGCATGGTATTGTTTTGGGTAACTTAGTTGGACTTATCGATGCTGATTATCAAGGTGAGCTGATGGTCAGTATTTGGAATCGTAGTCAGGAAGACTTTGTATTAAGTCCTGCAGAACGCATGGCACAATATGTGGTTGTCCCTGTTGCCCGCCCTGAATTTGAAGTCGTGACAGAATTTAGTGATACCAGTGCGCGCGGTGCTGGTGGTTTTGGACACTCCGGTCGTCAGTAGTAGCTATTCTAAAATAACGATCAGCTATACGCCTAATACTCTTAGACGATTTATTTATCATTCATATTTATCACGATAATAAGGAAGTAAAAGATGCCGTTTTTTGCTGCGCAGCACTCCTTATTTCGTGCTTATGATATTCGCGGTTCGCGCCAGCACTTTACTGATGACTTTATACAAGCCTTAGGGTACGCTTTTGCGCATCTTTATCACGTTCAACAAGACAGTGATAACAAAAAAAATATCGTCGTGATTGGCTATGATGTACGTCGTGATAGCGATGTCATTGCTTACAGACTTGCTAATACATTGAGCGAATGCGGTCTACAAGTTATCCAATTGGGACTGATTACCACGCCTATGATGGTATTTTGGGCAGAGCAATATCAGGGACATGGCATTATCGTAACTGCCAGTCATTCTGCGAGAGATGTTTTAGGTATTAAGTGGTTGGTCAATCATCAATCCCCTAGCGTTGAAGAAATTCAAATGCTTTACCAGCAAGTGACTCAGCAGCAACTAGCTCTACGTTCTTTAGATAACAGCATGCTTGAAAAAAGTGGTTTGCCTAAAGATGGTCTGCAAGAAACTGGTTTTGAAATCACTGATTTTCAAAAAGTAATCGTTAAAAAAGACAATCAAAAAGGCTATAAAGCGTCAAGCACTCCACGACATGTAGTGGATAACCCTATTAGCAATCAGCAAATGTCTTTATCGCCTGAGCAAGTAGCAGCGCATTATATCGATGCTATTGTGCAAGTGTTTAAAGCGCTCTATCCGCATGATAACCAATCATTTCTTACCAAGCTAGATTTGGTGGTTGTTATCGATTGTATGCATGGTGCGACCAGTCATATCGCTCAGCAATTATTTGAGCGATATTGCCAAAATGTCATCATGCTTAATAACGTCCCAAACGGAGATTTTCCTGCTGGCAATCCCGATCCTACCGAGCCAAATCGGCTCACACAGTTGCAGCAAAGCGTCGTTAATCATCAGGCAGATATAGGTATCGCCTTTGACGGTGATGGCGACCGACTAATGATCGTCGATAATATAGGCAAGGTAGTCACACCCGATCACTTGCTCTACTTATTAGCAAAGGTGATATTGACTGAGCGTCCAGTCGCTTGTACCCAGTTGCAATCTCCACCGCAAATTCTCTTTGATATTAAATGTTCGCATCATTTGCCGAAGCTACTGACTAAACTTGGCGCAGAACCTATCATCAGCAAAACTGGCAGTAGTCTAATGCGCCAACAGATGCAGGACTCTGCTGGGCAAATCGTATTTTCTGGAGAGTTATCGGGGCATTTTATCTTTAACGACAGTCGCTTTATTGTCTATGATGATGCCATGTATGCAGCTTTAAGACTGTTGCATTGGCTGGCAGCTGGTAACTCAAATAGTCTAAATCCTACAACAAATCTTGCTAATATCATCTATCAATTACCAAACATTGTCAGTACTGCCGATCATTATTTACCGCTGCCAGTAAGTACGTCAACCGATTGCTCAATCATTGAGCAGCTAACTCGACTATGCGTGTATTTACAACAACTCATAAAAGTAACCGCTCCACTGCCTGTTCAGGCTGAATATCAAGTACTCAGTACCTGTCAGCGGACGCTTTGTAGTTGCTCTATAAAAAGCCTCACTATCAGCATAGAGCAAGCCAAAGACTTATTGCCAATAGGTACAACTCTGAGTTGTATTGATGGCGTGCGTCTAGATTTCGCCCATGGTTTTGGCGTACTGCGTCAATCAAATACCAGTCACAATTTAACCGCGCGCTTTGCAGGAGACAGCATGGCACACCTACAAGATATTCAAGCAAAATTTGCCGCGCTATGTTTGCCTTTTGATGAAAATCTAGCTGCGCAGATTGTAGCTATTTCCCCTCAGTAGTCAGTTATCAAAACTATTTTTTATCACAAATGTAACTTTGTTATTTATGACTTTTTATAACAACAACCAATCGCTTAACACCGTATTTTAGGAGTTTATAATGACCTTGAATTTAGATGAAGCCAAAATTACTGCTGAAGTCTTGACCACCGCCCTGCCCTATATTCAACGCTTCGTCGATAAAATCATTGTGGTCAAATACGGCGGCAATGCCATGACCGATCCTGCGCTTGAAAGCTCATTTGCCCGAGATATCGTCCTACTCAAAACTGTTGGTATGCATCCTGTGGTCGTACATGGTGGCGGTCCACAAGTGGATAATTTATTAAAAGAGCTTGGGCGGCACTCAGACCGTATCGATGGGATGCGCGTTACTGACAAGGACACCATGGATATCGTCGAGATGGTACTTGGCGGCAATGTTAATAAATCGATTGTGAGCTTGATCAATAAACATGGCGGCTGCGCTATCGGCTTGACGGGTAAAGATGCCAACTTAATCTTGGCTAAAAAATTGATGATGGAAAAAATCGGCACAGATGGTGTTGCTGTACCGGTAGATTTGGGCTTTGTCGGGGACGTGGTCAGCGTCAATAAAGACGTGATTAACATGCTGATTGCTTCTGACTTTATTCCTGTTATCGCCCCTCTTGGCGTCGATGAAGAAGGCAATACTTATAATATCAATGCCGATTTGGTTGCTGGTAAAGTCGCCGAATTCTTGCAGGCAGAGAAACTCATGCTATTAACCAATATCAAAGGGGTATTGGGTCGTGATGGCGAAGTCGTCACTGGTTTGACGCCTAAGACTGTGGACAGCCTAATTGAAGATGGTACGATTTCAGGCGGCATGATTCCTAAAATTCAATGTGCGCTTGATGCCGTTCGTAGCGGCGTAAAAAGTGCTGTTATCGTCGATGGCCGCGTACCGCATGCGACGCTGTTAGAGATTTTTACCAACGAAGGTGTTGGTACATTAATCAGTCGAGATCTAGGCTAATCATTGGCAGAATAGCAGGAGTAAATCATGGCATTGTGGCTTTGGTGTCTACTTTTTATCTTAGAAAGCCTGTACTGCTGGTGGATTATTGGCTATGGTGGCGCAAAATGGATAGAAGGGTGGAAGTCATTTTTCCTCATTGAGTGGTTTGCACTAGATTGGAATGCCGAACAAATTCGCTTTTACGTCTTGCTTATATGGCTCGCAAGTGTGATTTGGTTTATTTTAGGTGTTACAAAGCCCGAGCTAAGAGGTTCTTAGCTCGGGCTTTATTGATGGTAGCAGTAGTCTTTTACGAAAAAACTTTATCAAACTCGGCTTCATCAAAGCCACATAATAATATCGGCTTATTTTTATCAGTCAGCTCACCTTCAACTATCGGACGCTTAATCATACTGGTATTTTCAATGAGTAAATCAATGGATTTATCCACATCGCTATCCGCCGCTTGCTTTTGAGCATCTTCTAGCTTACGCCATGTCGTTCCGCGTTTGTTTAATACTTTATCAATACCTAGGCTATCCACCCAGCGCTGTATCGTTTCTTTATCAATATCTTGTTTTTTATAATCATGAAAGTTATAGCTAACGCCCAACTCATCAAGCTTGGTAAAGGCTTTTTTCATGGTGCTACAAGATTTGATACCGTAAATAGTGATGGTCATAATGTCTCCTTGTCAATGAACGTTACTGTTTATTATACTCAAATAATGCTTGAAGCTGGCACATGGCAAATGTAGATATCGGCAAGCGCCGAATATAAGCTGAAAAGCCACTAGGTAATCAATGAAAGGCGACATCCTATCGTCGCAATTTTCGCCAAATTAAGCTATGCTATGGCATTATAAAATTTCACCCCATTTATCTGTAATAACCGATTCCGAGCCAACTATGACCAACGCCGTAACAGCAGAAACTGCTAATACTAACCATACTAATAATACTTCTAGCGACAAGACCCAATATCAGCCGCAACTTATCGAAGCGCAGCAGCAAGCCAAATGGGCAACAGATAAGCGTTTTGAAGTCAGCAATGAGCCAAGCGATAAGCCAAGCCGTTATATGCTGTCTATGTTTCCGTACCCAAGTGGTAAGCTGCATATGGGTCACGTGCGCAACTATACTATTTCTGATGTATTAAGCCGTTATTATCGCCTTAAAGGTTATGAAGTCATGCAGCCAATGGGCTGGGATGGTTTTGGCTTGCCAGCAGAAAACGCCGCGATTGCCAATCAGACGCCGCCTGCCAAGTGGACGTTTGAGAATATCGACAGTATGCGCGCCCAGCTAAAATTGCTTGGCTTGTCTATTGACTGGTCACGTGAATTTGCCACTTGTAGCCCTGAATATTATCAGTGGGAGCAGTGGTTGTTTTTGCAGTTATATAAAAAAGGCTTGGTCTATAAAAAGCTTGCAACCGTCAACTGGGATCCAATCGACAATACTGTATTAGCCAATGAGCAAGTCATCGATGGTAAAGGCTGGCGTAGTGGTGCAATGGTCGAGAAGCGCGATATCCCAATGTATTACTTTAACATCACCGATTATGCTGATGAGCTGCTTGATGATTTAGACCAGTTAGAAGGTCATTGGCCGTCTGAAGTGCTAACCATGCAGCGTAACTGGATTGGTCGTAGTGCCGGTATGGAAGTCCATTTCCCTTATGAGCTGGCTGGTCAAAGCAATAGCTTAGACGTCTTTACCACTCGTCCTGATACCTTGATGGGTGTCACTTATGTGGCAGTGGCCGCAGAGCACCCGCTAGCCCAATATGCCTCCGAGAATAATAAAGCGATTGCAGAGTTTTGTGCCCTTTGCAAGAAAGGCTCAGTCGCTGAGGCAGACCTTGCTAAAGCCGAAAAAATTGGTATGGATACTGGCCTAACTGTGACCCATCCATTGACTGGCGAAGAAGTGCCTGTTTGGGTTGCCAATTATGTACTTATGAGCTATGGCTCAGGTGCGGTAATGGCAGTACCTGCTCACGATGAACGCGACTATGAGTTTGCAACCAAATATAACTTACCGATTAAGCAAGTCATTGACATTCCTGCAGGGTATTTTGATAAGGTAGAAGCTGACGCCGAAGCGAATAATACTGAGAGCAATCGTGCTTATACCGAGCGCAATACTCTAGTCAATTCAGGCGAATTTGATGGCATGGACTTTGAGCAAGCGTTTGAAGCCATGCTTGCTAAGCTTGAGCCTCAGGAGCTTGCCAAGAAAAAAATTCAATACCGTCTCCGTGATTGGGGTGTTTCACGCCAGCGTTATTGGGGCTGCCCTATCCCAATGGTCAACTGCGAGCATTGCGGCACCGTGCCAGTTGAAGAACAAGATTTGCCAGTTGTCTTACCGACTGATGTCGTCCCTGACGGTCGTGGCAATCCACTAAAAAATATCCCAGAATTTGTGAATACCACTTGCCCTAAATGTGGCAATCCTGCTGAGCGCGAAACCGATACCTTTGATACCTTTGTAGAATCAAGCTGGTACTATGCGCGCTTTGCCAGCCCACACGATACAACCAATATGGTCAATAAATCTGCCGCCAATAAATGGTTGCCAGTTGACCAATATATCGGTGGTGTCGAGCATGCGGTGATGCATCTGCTTTATGCGCGCTTCTTCCACAAGCTCATGCGTGATGAAAACTTGGTATCAGGCGATGAGCCATTTGCCAATTTGATGACTCAAGGAATGGTACTTGCAGGTACTTTCTACCGCGTGAATAGCGATGGCAGTACCACTTATTACTTTACCGAAGACATCGATATTGACTTTAACGAGCGCGGTCAGCCGATTAAAGCCATCCTAAAATCAGATGGACAGCCGGTAACGATTGGCAAAATCGAAAAAATGTCAAAGTCAAAAAATAATGGTGTCGACCCGCAGCTTACCATTGATAAATATGGCGCTGATACCGTTCGTCTATATACTTTGTTTACAGCCCCTGCGGATCAAACGCTTGAATGGTCAGATGACGCGCTCAAAGGTCCTTATAACTTTGTTAAAAAAGTATGGCGCATTGCTTCTGAGCATATCCAAGCGTTAACTGATGCCAACTTAAGTCTTGAATCGCTCAATAGTGATACCTTAAATACGGATAGCTTAAGCAAAGAAGCTAAAGCCTTGCGCCGTAAGACGCATGAAACCATTGGCAAGATTGATAGTGACTTGGGTAAACGCCTAGCACTAAATACCCCTGTCTCTAGCTTGATGGAACTTGCTAATGAGCTGAGCAACTTTAAAGCTAATAGCGAGCAAGAGCTGCAAGTACAGCACGAAGCCTTGACTGATTTATTGATTATGCTATCGGTATATGCGCCACACATTGGTGAGCATTTACTTGAGCAATTAGGGCTTGATACCGTCACCTTAAATTACCCTATGGTCGATGAAAGTGCATTGGTACAAGATATGATTACCATGGTGATTCAGGTCAATGGAAAAATGCGCGGCAAAATGGATGTGGCACCTAATAGCGACCCTGAGCAGCTAAAAGCACAGGCACGCGCGATTGAAGGTGTGGCAAAGTTCCTGACCGGTGATATCAAAAAAGAGATCGTCGTACCTAATAAACTGGTTAATATCGTGGTTGCTGGCTAGAGATAATTAAACGCGGATATTTTAGGTTTTCTTATCATAATAAGAATAGCGATTATGACGGATAAGCACCATGCTATGCCGTCATATCAAACAACATGTAAGGGAAAAAGCACATGCCTAATAAGTCGAATAGACAGAAACTAGCGACCGCATTACTTGCATCTTTGCCAATGCTTGCCATCGTCGGGGCGACTGCCAGTCTTAGTGGCTGCGGCTTTCAACTACGCGGTTATGATGCGCCCATGCTGTTTGATGTGGCGAAGACCGCGGTAATTATCGAAGATAATCGCACCGCATTCCCACTAAAGCTGCCTCTCACAAAACGCCTTGAGGCATTGGGCGTTAATGTCATTACTAACATGACATTGACGGATGTCGCTAGTAACAATCAAAACGTAGGCGCTGAAACCATCGCTGCGATTACCGTCAATAACGTACGTTTTAAGCGTTATGAATTGGTCGGCGTATTAACAGAAATTCGCTTGGTGATATCAGCCGATGTTAGCTATCAAAGCATAGATAATGGTAAGCCTGTAACGCTCAGTAATCCGATTCAAGTTGAACGTAGCTATCAGTATAACGAAGCGTCAGTGAGCACCGACGATCAGCAAGGTGATCAAATTCGTGAATGGCTCTATGACAGTTTAGCAAGACGTATCACCGATCAATATGTCGCGATTGCCCTGCCAAAGGTAACACCTGCCAGCGCCACTACTTCTGCGCAAATCGGTAAAGGTACAGGCGTTACGGCGATTCTTGTACCCAAACCTTAATATGGCTCAAATGTAGCTTAGCAATTTTTTGGCTTTGCTTTTTTATTCACAACTTTGTGTGCGTCAGTATTTTATGCAAGATACTTTTATACAAGCTTATCCAAAGCTACAGCGATCCTCAGTTGCTGTAGCAGGCTTGTGGCTAGCACATGGTGACGAGCCATTATTAAGTCAATGGCTCATCGATGCGCTGCGTCCACATTGGCGCGCGCAGAATTACGCCATTAAGCGTATTGAGCTTATATCGGTTAAGAGCTGGCAAGAAGTATTGTCAGAGCTTGGCAGCCAGTCTTTATTTGATGATGCTAGTGCCTTGATTGTCACAGGCAACCATAAACCTGATAAGGCAGTCATTATAGAACTTGAACGCTTTGCACAGGACGCTCAAGCAGGTAGCCACAGTCATAGCTTATTATGGTTGACCCCAAAACAAGACAAACGCGCTCAGAGCAGCAAGTGGTTTACGCCATTTGCGCAATATGGTCACGTCATCGACTGTAATTTGTATAATGAGCAGCAGCGTCAGCAGTTATTGCAGATACAAGCGCAGCAGTTTGGCTTAAAGCTATCGCAAGAAGCGTGGCAGCTACTCATGTCACATACTGAACATCATTTGCTCAGTGCCTATCAAACCTTATGGCGCTTATCTTATTTGTTTGCCCCACAACTCATGGCAAATAATGATGCTGCCATTCAAGAAACTACAAACTCTAGCCCGCACCTATCACAGGTCGCACTAGGTATTAATGACTTACAAGCGGCATTGGTCAGCGATGCGCAGTTTAGCGTGTTTGATTTGTCCGATGCGATGCTTGCTGGCAATAGTGCCCAAGTCGCTAAAATCATATTTCAGCTCAAAGCCACGGATGAGCCAACGACACTGGTGTTATGGGCAATCAGTAAAGACATGCGGCAAATCATGCAACTGATGGATGGACAAGATCCGCAAGCCTTAGGTATTTGGCGCAGTAAACAAGGCTTATATCAGCAAGCCTGTCGTCGTCAGGCAAAAGCGCAAACAGCTGCGTGGCCTGCTCTGCTTTATCGCTGTGATCAGGCAATCAAAGGTCTTATCATCCAGCCAGCATGGGAGCTATTACTACAAGCTGCGTTAGAATTATCAGGAAAACGTTTGTTCCCTACTAAATAACCAAAGTGATGAATTCTTAGTTATTTATCAGTCAGTAACCAATAGTACCTCTAATAACGATATTATTTCTTAACCTGCTTTTTCAACGATAAACTTCCTGCACAAATCCAAATCTCCTCTGCAAAACCTGCCTCAATATTTCTTCTTAACCTTTCGCAAACTAACTCCCATTCCCTTTTGTCCATCGAGCCTCTATTATAGTTACATTTGATTTTCTTGTTATTGGATTGTCGTCATGCGCAAAATTAGCAAAAACTCTGCTATTAAATGGGGCATTATTGCCCTCGTCATTATCGCTTTAGGGGTTTTAGCCTACAAAACCTTAAAACCAAAAGAAGTAACACCCAACTATCTAACGGCGACTGCTGAGATTGGCGATATCGAAAATAACGTTATGGCATCGGGTAAAGTTAAGGCTTTAAATACCGTCGATGTTGGTGCGCAAGTATCTGGTGAAGTGACGCGACTATTCGTTGAAGTCGGTGATGAAGTGCAAAAAGGCGATTTGATTGCGCAGATTGACCAAGTAACGCAGAAGAACAGCCTGAGCAATGAGCAAGCAAGCCTTGAGCAAAGTGAAGCGGCGCTACAAAGTGCACGAGCTGAGTCGTTAAGTCGTCAAGCAGGTTTAAAAAGTGCGCAGGCAGATCTTGCCAGCCGCCAAGCTGAGTTAAGACAAGCGCAAGCAGATTTTTCACGCTTGCAAGGCTTACTCGCTATCGACGCGATATCACAGCAGGATTATGATACTCAAGGGACAAAGGTACAAACTGCGCAGGCAGCAGTCGCCAATGCGCGTGCCTCTATCGATACTGCTAAAGCCGCTATTGCCACTACTGCAGCGAATATTAACAGCCAGCAGGCAGCATTACGTAAATCTCAAACCAACGTCAGCACCGCGCAAGAAGATTTAAGCTACACCACCATTCGCGCGCCGATGTCAGGTACTGTAGTATCGGTAACGACTGAGCAAGGGACGACGGTCAATGCCAATCAAAGTGCACCGACCATTGTTACCTTAGCTGATTTATCTACCGTACGCATCAATGCTCAAATCTCTGAAGCTGACGTCATTAATGTCAAAGCAGGCTTACCTGTTTATTTTAATATCATCGGTAATCCCGACCAAAAATATGATTCGATCCTTAAAGCTATTGAACCGGCTCCTGAAAAAATCAGTGATACCAGCTCGACCGATGCCGCCATTTATTACGTTGGTTATATCGAAGTGCCCAATACCGAGCGCCGCTTTCGTATCGATATGACCGCGCAAGTTTATATTGTCATTAACCAAGCCAAAGATGCGCTACTTATCCCTTCTGCCGCACTGCAACCTGCCGGTAAAACTGGAAAATCTAAAAATTCAAAAAATGTTAGTACTAAGAATACTGTGACGAATGTTGACAGTGATTCTACGGCGACTATGGCAAATGTACGCGTTCTTAAAGCTGATGGCACAGTGGTTGAACAAGCTGTCACAGTTGGTATCAATAACCGCGTCAATGCGGAGATATTGAGCGGTCTTAAAAAAGGTGACGAGGTTATCTTAAGCGAGGAAGGACCAGATAGTGGCAGTAAAGGCGGTGGTGGCAGAGGCGGCCGACCATTTTAGTCCGAACTCTAGACTCAAACATAACAAGATTTAAAAGACATTCAAACGAGCGACAAATCAGCTTTGATATTGATTAAGATAAGCAGGATAGTAAATGAGCAGCCAAGATCTTTATGCTAACGCCGACACTGATAAGCCTTTGATGCAAGTCAAAGGCTTGATTAGAGAGTTTAAAGCGGGCGAGCAGACCATTCGTGTATTGCACGATATCAATCTAACCATCCATCAAGGCGAGATGGTGGCTATTATTGGACAATCAGGCTCAGGCAAATCAACCTTGATGAATATTTTGGGCTGCTTGGATCAAGCGACTGCCGGCGATTATCAAGTATTTGGTCAATACGTGAATCGTTTAGCTCCTGATGAACTGGCAAAACTGCGCCGTGAACACTTTGGTTTTATTTTTCAGCGTTACCATCTATTGGGTGACATCAGTGCCCGTGACAATGTCTCTGTGCCTGCCGTCTATGCAGGGATGGACGGGCAAGCGCGCAATGAACGTGCCGAAAAGCTCTTATCAGACTTGGGACTGGCGGACAAAGTCAATAATCGCCCAAGCCAGTTATCGGGTGGTCAGCAGCAGCGTGTGTCCATCGCAAGGGCATTGATGAACGGCGGTGATATTATCCTAGCGGATGAGCCGACAGGCGCGCTAGATAGCAAGTCAGGCAAAGATGTCGTACAAATTTTAAAAGACTTAAATGCGCAAGGTCATACCATTATTATGGTAACGCATGACCCCAGTCTTGCTGCTCAAGCTGAACGCGTGATTGAAATCAAAGACGGTTATATCATTGCCGATTATAAAAACGAAGACTATCAGCGTCCAGCAGCACAACCTGCGTCGATAATAGACAAACACCGTAAAAGTGCTTTTGGCAGCTTTATCGACCGCTTGCTTGAATCGTTTAAAATGTCTTTACTTGCTATGCGTGCGCACAAAATGCGTACTCTGCTGACAATGCTAGGTATCATCATTGGTATCGCCTCTGTGGTATCGGTCGTTGGACTCGGTAAAGGCTCACAAGAGCAGATTTTGTCCAATATTAGCTCACTAGGTACCAATACCATCACCGTCACCGACGGCTACCCTTACGGCGATCCTAGACGTCAGTATAATGATGATAACTTGACCCCTCAGGATGCCCAAGCGGTCGCAGATCAGCCTTATGTGCTTAGTGTCAGTCCACAGCTGAATAGCAATATGAGCGTCCGCTATCGTAACATCCAAGAAGCCGCCAGTATCAGCGGAGTAGGTAAAGATTATCTCGATGTCAGCGGTGAAACATTGGCAATGGGTCAAGGCTTTGATGAACAAAGTATCTTACGCCGCACCCAAGATATTATTATCGACAGCAATGCACATAAAACTTTCTTTCCTACTATAGCAAACCCTATTGGTGAGGTACTATTAATAGGAAGTGTTCCTGGACGCGTGATTGGAGTACTGGAGCCAAACGAAGGCGGGTTTAGTAGAAGCGTCGACACCCCTACTTTATATATGCCCTATACCACCATGATGTCACGGCTCATAGGCAGCGCCTATATCGAGAGTTTTATTGCGCTGATTGATAATAACATCTCCTCTTCTGCCGCTGAGTCTGCCATCTCAGATCTGATGACAAGCCGTCACGGTACCGATGATTTTCGCATACGTAACTCCGACTCTATCCGTCAAACCATTGAGTCTACAACGGCAGCATTGACCTTGCTGATATCCTCTATCGCCATTATCTCGCTGATTGTCGGCGGTATTGGCGTCATGAATATCATGTTGGTATCCGTGACCGAGCGCACCAATGAGATTGGCGTACGTATGGCAGTCGGTGCTCGTCAAAGCGATATCATGCAGCAGTTTTTGATTGAAGCTATTTTAGTCTGTATATTAGGTGGTTTATTAGGCATTGGTATGGCGTTTGCTATTGGCGAACTGATTAACCGTGTTGGTGGTGATAGCTTTAAAGTCATTTATTCTTCGACCTCCATTATTGCCGCCTTTGTTTGTTCGACACTTATTGGCGTGGTATTTGGATTCTTGCCTGCCCGTAATGCCGCCAAATTGGATCCTGTTGAAGCGCTCTCTAGAGATTAGTAAGATTTTAAGCAAAAATTTTCAAACATCATTTTTAAAATAACAAACTATCCGCGATAATAGGTGACTCGATAGCCAAATAAGAGTCAAAGTTAAAAAACATTCATTATTATCTAAGATTTTTAACTTTTTTGCTGATTCGGGGTTGTATTTGTCTTAATTATATATATAATGTGCTCTCACGTTTAGAGATACAAATTATCTAAATGTGAAACGAGTTTGATGCCTCTTTTGATATTGAGCAGTCGATAAATAAAGACCTTAAACTTACCGAAAATTCCCTTAAAAGAATTTTCACTTGTAGAGTCAAAAAAGCAGTGCTTTTTTTATACTCTTCAGGGCCGATAGCTCAGTTGGTAGAGCAGTTGACTTTTAATCAATTGGTCCCGCGTTCGAGTCGCGGTCGGCCCACCATCTTTAGTATTACGCTTGTTATGTATGCTACTCTATCCGGTAGTGATGTAATAAGTTTAAAGACATCCTTTTTGATGTCTAGTTTTAATAAATTTCTCTTTAAGGAAATTTATCTTGCAGTAAATGCAAACCTAGCTTGGATGCTGAGTTTTTAGAATTTACGAAAATGTAAATTCTCTTGCGCTCAGACGAAGCAGTGCTTCGTTTTATCCTCGCTCAGGGCCGATAGCTCAGTTGGTAGAGCAGTTGACTTTTAATCAATTGGTCCCGCGTTCGAGTCGCGGTCGGCCCACCATATTTAGGAAAGCCCAATCATTTAATGATTGGGCTTTTTTTTGTTTGTATTATTTGATTAAGGGGTATCTACTCTTTTACGAGCAAATTTAACTTGTGCAAGCATGAGCTTAAAACCATTTTGTAACGTTGTTTTGCGTGGTTCATTCGGTGCCCGTTCTATCAATTTTTCGAAGTCTTTATCGCTAAGCTTAACTCTTTTATCATGTGCCAGTAATAAAGTATCTGGTTGCAGGGCTTTTACCTTGTCCAATGACGTACGGTAAGCGTCAGGTAAGGTAATTAAATAAGGCGAGACAAATCTATTTTTGATGATTAATATGAGATCGGCGGTATACGCCTGCTTGCTTTGCGGATGCCATAAAGACAAGTCTCGATCGGTATGCCCTGGCGTCTCCAAGACGATCCAATCGTCAAAACTTGGCACACGGTCACCATCTTTAACAGTGATATCCGCTTTTAAAATGGGGTGATACCAGACGTTGGTCATAGACTTATTTTGGCGACTGGCGACATAATAAGTCAATCCCAAATCATTCAGATGGGCAATTCTACCCAAAACACCATGATACCAAGGCTTGTCGGACATTGCGGTAACTATCTGACAGCCAGTTTTTTGCTGCAACAGCTTAGCGCCGCCCGCATGATCGGGATGCATGTGAGTGACCATGACTGTCTTAAGTTGCTCAACTGGACGTTTTAGAGTGTCGGTGATATACGCTAAAATCTTATCGACATCACATCGACACCCTGAATCTAATAATAATAACTTGTCAGGATAAACCGCCATATACGTTGTCTGAATATATCCCTCTATCGCAACGATATCTACTAAACTCATAATATCCCTTTATCTAATATAACGCTTATATTAGCCATTTAAATATCCATATATGAAAGCAAAGGCTATATTTAACCAGCTTACTCATTGCCGTATTCTTGATGTTATTAAGCAATATGATTGGTCATTATAACGTTCAATAACGGTTTATAAGTGATATTCAGTGAACGCTTGTGACTAAAAATTATTTAGGCTGAAGACTAAAAAATTCTTATAAAAAAACCCAGCACAGTGGCTGAGTTCATTGTTGGAGATTTAAATACGAATATATTAAGCTAAATTAAGCTAAGTCACGAACCTTTGGCTCACGTTCCCATAGGCGCGATTTGGCATTTTCAATAAAGACGTCCACATCAGATAGTGGCGTGACAAAGGCATCTTTTTCAATCGGTAGTTTACTTAAGATAAACTCGTCCGTTGCCCCGCAATAAGAAATCGCTTTACAGTGCACATAAGCATCTGTGAACCAATCTAACGTAGCACTGTCTTTAGCCAACTTCTTAGCTTGGTCAGGCATGATGATACTAACCACGGCATCAAACATCACGGATGGACCCCCTGCTACGCGCTCATCAGCTTGTATGATGGTATCATCGTCCAATTTGACTTCTTTATTCGGTGCAATAATTTTGACACTGGCACCTTGCGCTTGCGCTGCCTTCTCATACTTCTCTATTTCACTATGCTTTGAGCCTTCCGCTACCAAAATACCAATCATGCGACCCTTTAAGCTCTTAGGTGACAGACCAATCGTTCTTACGGCTGGAGAGATTTCCATATCTTGAATAGGTGCGGCAGATTCAGCAGCTTCCGGCAGCTCCATACCCAACGCTTTTGCTACGCGACTTGCCAAATCTTCATCGATATTACGTAGATGACTAAGCGTACGACTACGGACATGCGCTGTATCTACTTTACCTAGCTCAAAAGCATAGGCTGAGGCAATGTGTGCTTGTTCAACTGTCGTTTGGCTGCGATAGAACATACGTGGCTGACTATAATGATCCGCGAAGCTCTCAGCGCGCACGCGACCTTTAACACCATCATCTAGCGTCTCAGCAAAAGATCCAAAGCCTTTCTTCACACTCTCACGTGGTCTGGTAGGATCAAGACTTTGTGGCTCATAAAGCACACGCGTTTTTGGCACTTGCATCTGCATATGACCATCTTGCTGATTATTAGCAAATGGACATTTTGGTGCATTGATTGGAATTTGTGCAAAATTTGGTGAGCCTAAGCGCGATAACTGAGTGTCCAAGTAGCTGAACAGACGACCTTGTAATAAGGGATCATTACTAAAATCAATACCCGGCGGTACATGCGATGGACAGAAAGCTACTTGCTCTGTTTCAGCAAAGAAATTATCAGGATAACGATTTAGTACCATTTTACCGACGATTTTGACGGGCACCATTTCTTCTGGAATCAGCTTGGTCGCATCTAAATGATCGAACGGAAAGTCATTGGCTTCTTCTTCCGTGAATAATTGCACACCAAACTCCCATTCAGGGAAATCACCGTTATTAATCGATTCAAACAAATCGCGGCGATGATAATCAGGATCGGCACCAGAGATTTTTACCGCTTCATCCCATGTCGTTGATTGCACGCCGAGCACTGGTTTCCAATGGAAACGCATAAAGGTACTTTTGCCTTCTTTATTAATTAGGCGATAACTATGAATACCAAAACCTTCAATCATGCGTAAGCTACGTGGTATCCCGCGATCACTCATCAACCAAATGACGTTGTGCATGGTTTCAGGACTTAATGAGACAAAATCCCAAAACGTATCATGAGCGGACGCCGCTTGCGGAAAACCACGATCCGGTTCAGGTTTGACTGCATGGACAAGGTCTGGAAATTTCATTGCATCTTGGATAAAGAAAATCGGCATGTCATTACCGACCAAATCCCAGTTGCCTTCTTCGGTATAAACTTTGACTGAAAAGCCACGTACATCACGCGGTGTATCTTTTGAGCCTTTACTACCTGCAACAGTTGAAAAACGCGTAAATAGTGGCGTTTGTTTTCCAATCTCAGTCAAAATTTTAGCCGTGGTATATTCTTCTAATGACTCGGTCAGCTCAAAATAACCGTGTGCGGCACTACCACGCGCATGCACAATACGCTCAGGAATACGCTCATGGTCAAAGTGATGTATTTTCTCACGTAAGACAAAATCCTCCAATAGCGTTGGACCGCGCGGTCCGGCTTTGAGTGAGTTTTGATTGTCCGAGATTGGCACACCCTGTTGGGTAGTCAATACTTTGGTGTCATCACCTGCACGTTGATGGGTTTCACCACCATTGCCACGTTCCATATTCATGTCTTTAGCGGGGTCAGTATGATCAATATTCTTATTCATAAAATATCCTAGCTAGCTGATGAGTAAAAATGGACTATAACTAGACCATTTAATAAGCACTAACACAGTTTTTATATCCGTAGCGATAGTGGCTACTTCAAATGTCCGTTTATTTTCTGTGTTGTAGCACGGTTAAAGATAAAAACTGATTCAAGCACTCTTGAGATAGCAATGCTGAGCTCAACAATTATCTTACTCAAAAATTTTGCTCAGGTATGTCAACTATATGGTTAAGCGTGTTGATATTTGGTTAAGAAAATCAGGCATTAGTTAAATTTATAAACGATAGAAACACTTATTATTTTTAACAATATAGCGTTGTTATGTTGTTATTCTTTACGCTATCCTGTAAAAGGTGTCTGCTCATTAGGGTTAAAAGGGTGGATCGGTTTTGAAATAGGCTATTTTTCACTGACATTTTTTAACTAACATAATGAGGCTACCCATGACATTCACATCCACTTCTATTAAATCATCTAAGCGCTACGGCGAAAAACTATTGTACAGCGCCTCTGTAGGCTTAACAGCACTACTACTTAGCCAAACAGCGGCAGCGATTACCACTAAAAATGTCACTTATACGGTAGATAATCAACCCTATGAGGGCTATTACGCCAAAGCCGATAAACCCAATGCGCCATTTATATTACTGATTCATGATTGGGATGGGCTCACCGATTATGAGCGCAAGCGCGCTGATATGTTGGCAAGTGAGGGCTATAACGTACTGGCTGCTGATATGTTCGGGAAAGGTATCCGCCCGACAACTATTGAAGATAATAAACGCCTAACCGGTGCACTATATGACGATCGCAGCAAAATGCGCCGCTTACTTCAAGGCGCATTGAACGCTGGTCAAGCGCAAGGCAATGATGCACGCACAGGTGTAACGATGGGCTATTGTTTTGGCGGTACGGTTGCTTTAGAGTTAGCACGCTCAGGATTCCCACAAAAAGCGTTTGTCCCTTTCCATGGTGCCTTTGACACCCCAATAGGTCAAAGTTATGATAAGACGACTGGCGAGATATTGGTATTTCATGGCTCTGCGGATGAATCCGTTTCCCTTGAAAGCTTTGCCACTTTGGGTAAGACGTTAGAAGCGGCAAAAGTGCCACATGAGATGCTAACCTATAGTGGTGCGCCACATGCATTTAGTGTGTTCGGAAGCGATAGATATGATGCCCGTGCTGATGAGCGTTCTTGGAAACGTTATTTAGATTTTTTAGCAGAAGCCTATAAGTAATTTGACTGTATGTAAACAACATAAGTAGCTCTAAATAAAAAGACCTCTCAATCAATCGTAATTAAGAGGTCTTTTTATGCCAAAGCTTCATTATCTAATTTTTTGAAATACCAATAGCTGGTTATTGGCTGGCATCGCATATTTATCAGATAGGTTTAGATGATGTGTTTTTGCCAAAGCTATTATGTCTTCTAAATGACGAATGCCGCTCTTTGCGTCGCGTTGCCTGAGACTACTATCAAACTGCTGATTACCCGCGCTGGTATAATGTCCGTTTTCATTAAATGGTCCATATACGATTAACTTTCCATTTATAGGTAAAGCCTCACCTACTAACTTAAATAATTGCTCAACCAGCAACCATGAGATGATATGCAGAGTGTTAGCAGTAAATACCGCATCATAGGGCTGATTGCTAGCAAGACTCATCGGTAATGAATCCACTGCCAAATCAAAAGCCAGTGGTGCATATAAATTGGGCGCAGGATAAGCAGCATGCCAAGCATTAATAGTCGCATGATGGGCTAACACATCACTGGTCTGCCATGTTAAATGGGTCAATCTTGGCGCAAAATAAACGCTATGCTGACCCGTCCCTGATCCTACTTCTAATACATGGGTAGAGTCTTTCAACTCTTGCTGTAAAACATCCAAAATTGGCTGTTTATTATTTTCACATGCTTGAGAAAATGGTATTCCGGTAGGAGCAATAGATTGGCTATTATCTAAATCATTATTAAACACTGCTAATATCCTTATATGCCTTCGTTATCACAGCTTTGATAGGAATAATGACTACAAGCAAAGCATTAAAAAAACTAATAAATACCCGCTTCTACCCCAGCTGCTAGTGTCATAGCAAGCTCTTCGACTTGCTCAGTAAATGCCTCTTGCCAATCACCTTGTAAAATCAGAGCTTCTTGAATCCATTCCCAACGCAGTCCAGTGGTAATCGTCTTCATAGCAAGTTTAGTGCCCGTACCATCATGCCCTGCTCGAATATATAACGCGAACGGCATGCCCTGCTTCTTCTCTAACACCGGATAGTAACAGCGATCAAAGAAGTCCTTGGTCATTCCAGCCATATAAGCCAAGTTCTCAGTAGTACCTAGGAGTAGCGCATCAGCAGCCAACACATCTGCAGGCTGGGTATCTTGTGGCGACTTCAATATGACATTGATATCTATATCGGGATGATTGGCACCATCATAAGCCGCTTGTGCTAATTTTTTGGTATTAGGCGATGGTGCATGAGCAACGATAAGCAAGGTTTTGGTAGCCATATTAATCACCATTATAGAGGTTACTAGTTTTTGGAATTAGTAGTTCTTGGAATCAGTAGTTCTTGGAATCAATAGCTCTTAGAATTAATAGTCACTTTTTGAATGATATCAGGATGAATACTTTTCGCAACTGGGCAAGTAAGCGCAGTGTTATAGAATATTTTTTGCGTTTTATCATCTAGATTTTGATTAAAAGTAATGGCAACATGTACTTCGCTGACACGTCTGGGGTCAGCTGCCATTACTTTCGTTACTTCAGCGGTAGTACCTGCGATATCAATCTCCATATCACGAGCTTTGATACCAATAATGGTCAACATACAACTGGCTAAGCTGGTTGCCAATAAATCAGTCGGTGAAAAGGCTTCACCCTTACCCTGATTATCTATTGGTGCATCGGTAATGATTTGATTATTCGACTGTAGGTGGATGGCGGTAGTGCGTAGGTCGCCTTGGTAGGTGACTTTTGAGGTTGTCATATCGTGCCCTTTATAAACTATAAAACAGTATGAATATTACTGTTCAAAAATATATTTTAATCAAGCGATGGAAGGTTTTTATCGCATCTTTGTGCATTGGAATGAGCCAATACTCTTCCTACAGAAGTAACTTCAGCACCTATATTTATACTATTCCACCACTTCTTAAGAGTATTTAAACTAGCTCTGTCATCCCAGTGTTCTATAAATAATCGAATATTTTCATTCTTAATATTTATATCTTGCGAATAAAGATCATATATCATGTTGACTGCTTTTTTCTGACTATTTGATAAAGCTACAGACTTAGGAACAAGAAACCCTTGCTGAAAAAGCTGTTTTGTTAAGACAAGAGATTCAATCTGCTGTCTATTTGAAATAGGTACTCTTACAAATTCAGAGTTCAAAGCATGCTCAGTTATAATGCTTTTAGGTAACTCATTTGCTTCAATAATACTCATTGCTCTATCAAAATTTTCAGAATTTTTCTTTATTCCTACATCTACATATCCATATAATTGTTCAGGGTAATACTCCTCTATTTTCCTTAGGGTACCAATTGAACTCAAACGCACAGCGTCTAATATATCTAAGTGATCTAGCCAATCTCTACCCAAAGGCAAACTTCCATATAAAATTTTCTCGAATAATTCATTTAAAACGTCTAATCCTTGAAATATATCTCCTGTTACTGGAAAAAAACTATTTATTGTATGGAACACCGTTAATCCAAGTAAGGCATCATCGTCTATTTCATCTACGATTTTTACAGCACGATTGATTCCTGCACGTGCTACTCTATTTTCTCTTTTTTGGAATCTATGTACTAACAATTCGGAAAGAAGTTCATAGTCAACGGGTCTTTCAGTAGCAGCCGCGGTTTTTTGAGCCTCAACAAGTAATAATTGAAAGCTTGGATCTGCAAATGCTTCTAAAGCACCTTCTAAACTTTCCATCTTAGGCATTAGTCTACTCTCAAACTCATCAATTCTAATTTGAGCGATTTTCATTGCCTCTTCAGAGTAGTTCTCTTTCAACCGTAAATTCATTTCTTGAAAAACCTCACGAGCACGTTTTTCATCTATACCCATCACAAGTGTCATATTTTCAGCTTGGAAGTTACTAGAATTATTACCTGCTTTTTGGCTTTGCTTATCCATCATTTTTCTTATCTCCTATATTTATGTTTCCTCCAACCTGTATATTATTTGAGTTATCGCCACTTTTTTGTACTTGCTTATTTTTTTTACTCGAGACGAATAGTCCTAAAACTGCAACAAACAACCCAATTAAACCCAAAGGTAGAGCAATCGCTACTCCGCTAAAAAGCCACTCTTTATTTTCTGCAATCCAATTCATAGGTAGACTCTCTAATAATTCCATACAATATTTTACTAGGTGGCAGAGCTATTAAGCGATAAGAACTCTACTCAAATACAGTATATTACGACTTCATTCTTTTAATCTTGCCTAACTACTGATTCACTTTCTAAAATGAATAACTGATTTATTAGCATGAATTCTCGAATATCATCGCTCAAATTATGGCGAGGTTCTTGATGTGCTCGATTGTTACGATAAGCCATGAATACACTAGCAAACAAAGAAGCTCTCCCTTTAGATTCACCTGAATCTAAGTTCTCCCAGTACAAAACTGAATCATCACCTTGAAAGGCTTTTGCAAACAGCTTCGTGCTACTTTCGTGTTCTAAGCCAGTTCGCTCTCTGACTATAGTTTCAATCTTTCGGTATGCACTCATGATCGCATTGTCTGGACTTGTATTAAAATTCAACGCCAGTTCAATAAGGCGTGTATCCAGCAAAGCCATAGGAATAGTGAGAGGAAACTCACTAAAAACATTGTGCTCGCATTCCTTGTAAAGGTAAGCAGAATCATACCACCTAGCAGGACGAACTCGTTCAATATTATCGATATATTCTAAATCTTTCACTGTTAGACTTGAGCTAGATATACGTTCAAAAATTGATTTAGGAATGATATATTCGTTTATATTATCTGTATACTGCCTCAACAAATTTAAGACACATGCATATCCTTTTGGTCCCTCTCCGTTATAACCAGAGGCAAAACCACCTTTAATTATTATTTGAATATCATATTCAATGGTTAACAACAATGCATGAGCTTTTGAATACGTATCTTCAAAGGTAAGTATTTTTACGTCTTGTATATTTTCACCAGAATATATGAGCTGTATTACTGCCTTTTTACATGTTTGCGTAATACTGCTTTCGCCTAAATATTGAATACCTGCAAATTTAGCTTTCACTTGTTTTCCTTCCTTACCTTAATTGCCTGACGCAGTGCAAACTTCCATGACGGATAGTAATACATTTCCTATCAGATATAATCGTTAAATATCCTGTAAATCTAACACTGTTAGTACCAATCAACAATATAGATATAATGCACAAAACCACTTTAATAGATATTTCCATTCAGGTAGAGAAAATAATAATAAAAATAAACGACGACATAAAACGTCACACGAAAGAAAACCCCCAACGAATTAACGTTGGGGGTTATCTAGGAATAGAGAGCTGACGATGACCTACTCTCACATGGGCGAACCACACTACCATTGGCGCGACGATGTTTCACTTCTGAGTTCGGGAAGGGATCAGGTGGTTCCATCGTGCTATTGTCGTC
>NZ_CAJHAV010000018.1:0-63677 GCF_904846475.1 Psychrobacter sp. LFX-11D | reverse complement strand
TCAATGCGATAGCTGTGAAGATGAAGTCTAAATAAAAATGTCTCATGACACATCCTGTCTGGTTGCGTAAAGCTAAGGTTGTCTATTATAGACGCAGCATAAAAAAAGTGGCTATCGCTAGCCACTTCTCCATGTGTGATTTTTAATAAAATATAAAGTATTATCAGTCATTTGGCTATTAAAGATTGTGACTATTTTGCAACCATATTTTACAGCCAATAGTGAGGCATAATGGCTTTAGGTTTTGCACCTACTTATCATCTAATGGATGGTTTTAGCAAGGGCTAAATATCGATTTAGATAGTAGTTTAAATGACAGTTTAAATAACGACACCATATTGCTGGCACATCGCTTGTAAGCCACCAGAGTAACCTTGACCAACGGCGCGGAATTTCCATTCTGCATTGTGGCGATAGACTTCTCCAAATACCATTGCTGTCTCAACAGAGTAGTCTTCTGCTAAATCAAAACGCACCACTTCAGCACCCGTTTCTTCATTCACAACGCGAATAAAGGCATTAGCAACTTGACCGAAGTTTTGGCTACGAGCCGCTGCATCATGAATAGTGACTGTCACAACGATTTTGTCGACATCGGCAGGTACTTGCGTTAGGTTGACTTTGACCACTTCGTCATCACCGTCGCCTTCGCCTGTACGGTTATCACCAGTATGCTCAACGGCACCATTGTCAGATTTGAGTTGGTTATAAAAGATAAAGTCATGGTCGCCGCGTACTTTGCCAGCTGCATTTAATAAGAATACACTTGCATCAAGATCGAATTCGGCACCAGAAGTTGCGCGCTCATCCCAACCAAGACCAATAAGCAGCTTAGTTAAGTTTGGATCCGTTTTGGTTAGCGATAAATTACCGCCTTTGTTTAGAGATAATGCCATGGAATGGTCCTTGTTATTTATTGGAGTAGGGTGGACTGCACGTTTACAACGGTAAAAAGTAATAACTATTTTAAGACCGTCAGTTCAAAATAGTGCTGTGTCGCTTTTGAATGATATTCACCATACCAGCGATAATGGGATTCAATAACGATAAAACGATCACTAGTAGCGCTCTATCATACCAACAAAAAATGACCCAATCAAAGCTGATTGGGTCATTGTTATGTTTTAGAGCCAGTTAGGCGTCAAAGCTAAGATTTAGTGTTTGTTATAGACTCTGACGATGACGAATCTCAAAGCTTTGATGAATCGGTTTTTTGATATCAAAATCAAAACCAATGGTTTTTTGGGTAATGTCAACGATGTCATAACGTTCAGTCAGCTGTTCATCCAACTCAAAACGGGTAAAGTTATTAGAGAAGTATAAGATGCCATCTGCGGTTAAGCGGTTCATCGCGCGGTTAATTAGTGCAGCATGGTCACGCTGGACATCAAAGGTACCTTGAAACTTTTTAGAGTTTGAAAAGGTTGGCGGATCAATAAAGATAATATCGAATTGTTCCGTGTTGTCTTTAATCCACTCAAAAATATCGGCAGCAACGAATTGATATTTATTACCACTGACATTCAAGCCATTTAAAGCAAAGTTTTGTTTGCCCCAATCCAGATAGTTCTGTGATAAGTCAACGCTGGTGACTTTTTTAGCGCCCGCCAATGCCGCATGCACACTTGCCGTACAAGTATAAGCGAATAAGTTCAATACCGATTTATTACGACTGTTGTCTTTGATACGCGCACGCATATTGCGATGGTCAATAAATAGACCCGTATCGAGATAATCGGTGAAATTGACATAAAGATAAGCACCATCTTCGCGGGCAATATAAAACTTGCCACGCTTTTCGGTATTGCCTTGTTTACTATATTGATCATTACCGGATTGACGAGCACGGGTTTTAATAAAGATTTGTTCGCGGTTAATACCGAACACTTCACGAATACCCATTAATGCCAAATTAAAGCGTTTTTTGGCGGTTTCTGGTGGAATGGTCTTTGGCGGCGCGTACTCTTGTACATGGGCATAATCACCATATAAGTCGATCGCCACTTTGAAATCAGGCAGGTCAGCATTGTAGACACGGATATTACTCACGTTGTCTTTTTTAGCCAATTTCTTTAGTCGGGTCAGGTTTTTTTGCAAACGATTGATAAAATCTTGACCATCTTCAACTTCAATTTCACGTTTCTCAAAGCGGCTAACGAGATTCCCTGTCTGACCAGCAATCAAGGTGCCATAGCGGAAATACACAGTAATGGCACCATTATGACACCGTAACGTTTTTGGCTCTCTAATCGGCAAAATATCGACTTGCTCAACATGCGACGCCAATATACCAAGCATCGGGTCAATACCACTACCGGCAAAGCTGTCTTGTAGGATAAGCCCAATCGATTGATATAACGGCTTAATCATTTCTTCATCGCCCAGACGCTCACCATAAGGTGGGTTGGTGATAATCAAAGGATTGCTCAAACGACCGTCAGCAACCAAAGGTTTTAAGAGCGTGCTTAGCTGATCAAGGGCGCGCGTTTCGATATCGAGTAGCGGTAACAGGTCTTGTAAACCAGCAGCAATCAGATTCTTTTCTGTGGCAATGATAGCGCCCTTATCGGCATCAAATCCAAAGATAAGCGGTAATGTATCCGGCTGCTCATTCGCAATCTCTAAGGCTGCACGGAAACGGGTCTGTGCATCATCAATCATTTCTTGCCATAAGATCTTGTCATGATGCTGCCACTCGTAAAAACCAAACTGATTGGCGGCTTTATCGATACCGACGGCATAATCGCAGTGCATGAGGAGCGCTTCAATGATAAAGGTACCAGAGCCACACATAGGATCGATTAGCGCATTATAAAAAGGCGCATCACCTGCTTCGTTTTTCTTATGCCAGCCTGCGCTATAAAGTAGCGCCGCTGCTAAGTTTTCTTTTAGTGGTGCTTCTGTCATTGCAACGCGATAGCCACGGCGATGCAAGCTGGTACCTGATAAATCCAAATATAACTCAGCTTGCTTATCATTGACGGTCGCAAAAACAGAAAAGTCTGGGTTTTTACTATCGACGTTAGGGCGGCTCTCATATACTTCGTTAAAGGTATCCGCAATCGCATCTTTAATACGTAGCATGGCAAACTGTTGGCTGACAGCTACACGTTTATCAACAGACAGACGAATCGCAAAGGTTTGCTCTAGGCTAAATTGCTCTGTCCAATTGACCGATTTCGCCAAACCATACAGCTGCTCAGCCACATCATATTCAGCATTGATATTTTTGCGTTTAATCAGCATTAATACGCGCGATGCCACGCGCGACCAAAGACAGATCTTATATAAATCACGCAAGGTACCCGTAACAGCAAGGCGACCAGTACTTTTTATCTCACTTGCAATACCAAAACTGGTCAGCTCAGTCTGTAGCGGTGCTTCTAACCCATCGGCGCAGGTGATGATAAGGTCAAGCGACAATACCTGTGAAGATACTTGTGAAGATGGTTGCGAAGACGCTGTGGATGAGGCGAGCGCGGTTGTTTCGGTCATACGGATACCTGTGGGCTAAATTAATAAATAGTGCACATCATAAAATAAGATGTTTAACCGCTAATTTTACCATAATTCTATAGCGGATGGTTTAAAGCGCTGATGTTTAAGAAAGCGATGATTAAAAGATGTCTATCTGAAAGAACTTTTTATGGCATATAAATGCTAAATAAGTTGCAAGGATATTAATGCTGGTCTTTGTTCAGCGCTAATGACTCTGAAACAGTTTGCGCGGTCGTTGCCAATGGCTTGGGCTTGGTCACAATCGGATAGACGTCTTCTCTTGGCATAAGTAGGCGCATATGAGGATAAGGGGTCGAGATGTCAGCGGCATCAAAAGCGCGTTTGATATTTTCTCGTAAATCTTCTTTGATTTTGGGCATACGAGCAACTGCCGCTGGTTTGACCCAAAAGCGTACAATAAAATATACGCCATACTCGCCAATCTCTGCCACGGTCGCAGAAGACTCAGGTCGGTTGAGGACCGCCTCACTATCAGACAGTACCTGCAAAATCTCATCACGTGCTTTATCAATATCATCTTCAAAAGCAATACGCATCTGAATATCAAAGCGTATAAAGTTTTTGGAGGTCAGGTTGGTAACGACGGAGGAGGCTACATTCGAATTGGGTATGATAACCGTAATATTGTCACGAGTTAAGACGTGGGTCGTACGTAAGGCAATCACCACCACGCGCCCTTCATTGTCATTGATATTGACCCAGTCACCAACTTGAAAGGACTGCTCAAGCAAAATGGTAATACCTGCGATAAAATTGGCAAGCGTTGACTGCGCGGCAAAGCCGACCGCCAAACCAGCAATACCCAAACCTGCCACCAGAGATACAATATCAAAGCCGAACTGAGCCATGACACTGGCAAGCCCTAAGACTAATAGCAGCACAGATAAGATGTTTTTAAGCAGCTGCTCAATAGAAGCGTTTAAACCGTAGTGCTGTAGTATTTTATGGACAATTTGTCCCGATGATGTCCATAGCACGTAATATATTCCCGCCCATGTACTGGCTTTGGCAGTGGCTTTAATGGTATCTGGCTCAAAATTCAGCTGACTCATAATAGCAATAACACTGGTCACAGCCCATACATAACGCAAGATTGATCGGGCAATTTTAGCGCGGCGCTCATTCAGACGAATGCGTGCTTTGCTTTTTTTTAGTACATAAATAGCAAGCCAATACATAAACCCCGATATCGCAAGTAGTATTAGAATTTTGATGCCAGTGCTCACCAGTTCTACTGATTTAGACGACCAATCTAAGGTGCCTTCCTCGATAGAGCCACCAATCGCAAGAAAAAGGCTGGTATGTAGGTCACGAGCAATCTCTTGAAAAAATTCAGTAATACTAGCGATTGCCATTATCTTATCCATGAAAGGTGTGGTTCTAAAAAATATTACTCTGTACTAATAGGATTTTAACCGTATCATTATAAATAAAACCGCTTTTACCAAATACTGCTTTAACCATATAAAGTAGCTTACGTCCTGACGGCAAATCAAGTTTAGATTTTCTGAAGTCAGCGCTAGTAGGTCTACTCCATTACTTTTAAAACAGAGCATTTAACAGTTGATTAAGAATTGTTTCGATGAATATCAAGCGACTGATACGGTATTTCCATCAAATCCTGAACATCACGCAAGGCGGTACGCAAGCCTTCTAGGATAGTAGGATGGTAAAAAGGCGTATCAAGCATGTCTTTAATACTCAAGTCATTAGTAATTGCCATTGCTAAGATATGCCCGATGTATTCTGCATCTGGACCAACCATACTTGCACCTAGGATTCTGTCTGTTTTTTTGCAGCCATAAATATGCAATAGACCACAGTTAATACCCATGACGCGGCTACGACCTTGATTGTCGAAGCTGACTTTCCCAATCACATGCTCAAGTGTTGAATCTTCTTGGATTTCCGGTAAAGACATACCAACATTGACGATTTGCGGTGAGCTAAATACGATGGAAAATGGTGTGGCAGGCGGACGAATATAAGCATCCTTTTTGTTGTCACAGACCATACTGCCGGCGCTAAAACCTTCATCGCTTGCCACGTGAAGCAATGGAATATTGGCATTGGCATCGCCAACGATATAAACGTCTAAATCACCGATTTTACCAGTTTTTTTATCCAGCTGTTGTGGGCGATTTTTTTCATCAAGCTCAACGCCTAAGTTTTCAACACCCAATGCCTCTATATTATTACGTCGACCAGTCGCGACCAGTACATAGTCACCTTGCCATTGTTGCACTTCGCCAGCGCTGTCTTCATAATCAATAAAGGCAACAGTGCTGTTTTTATTTATGCTTTTATCGCTATTTTCATTTGACTTTTGACCGACATCAGTAATTTTGCTGCCCAAGTGCATGGTCAGCTCACGACTTAAGCAATCAATGGCTTTGTTATTGATGTCTTCGTCTTTTAGACCAGCAACGCGTTTGGCGCGATTAAATACCGTTACCTTGACACCCAATCGTGTGAAAGCTTGGGCAAGTTCTAAACCTATCGCACCTGCGCCAATCACAGCCATAGATTTTGGCAAGTCGGTTAACTCAAAGACAGCATCTGAGGTCAGCATAGTATCACCAAGCTTATCTTCCCAGCCATCTGGAATAAAGGTCGAGCTGCCAGTGGCGACAATGATTTTATCTGCTTTGATCCATTCATCATTGACCTCAATCAAGCCTTGCTTATTAATATAAGCCCGTCCCGCTATCTTACTATCCTCAGGCCAGCTATCGACTTGTTTTTCGATGTAGCTGGCAAAATGATCACGCTCAGCGCGCACCCGTTCCATCACCTGTTTGCCATCTATGTGAGCAGTGGCATGTACGCCAAACTCAGCAGAATTATTGGCATCATGAGCGCGGTCAGCAGCTGCAATGAGTAGCTTGCTTGGCATGCAACCTACCGCAATACAGGTAGTCGTCCAAAAGCCATCATTGATAATAATGACATCTTCTAAGAACTTTTTTGCTTGGCGAAAAGCGTTTTGTCCGGCAGTCCCAGCACCAATGACCGCAACAGATACTTTGCGAGTCACGTTTTGATGAGTGCTATGATCAAAGGGAGCAGAAGAATCAAAGGCGGTATCAGGCTGTTTATTCATAGTATTCTCAAATAAAAATAGTTTTAAGGTTTATCGTAAGCTAGATTAAAAGACTAAGGCGCAAGCGTAGTTAATAAACGCTCAGTATAATCCTTTGCCTTAAGGTTACGCTGTGTATGAGTGAGCGTACCATTTTTATCAAAGACAAACGCCGAACGTACAAGACCTAGAGTAATATTGCCATACATATTCTTTTCTTTAATCACATCAAAATAGTGGCAGAGTTTTTCATCGGCATCACTGATAAGTGGAATATGTAGATTATATTTGCTAATAAAATTTTCGTGTGATTCAACGCTATCACGTGAGACACCAATAATGTCGTAACCTAAATCATCAAATTCGTTAAGATGGGCGGTAAACTCAGTTGCTTGTGTGGTACAGCCAGGTGTATTGTCTTTTGGATAAAAATAAAGGATAAGTCCTTTACTGGTGTTGGCGACCAGCTCTTTTAGGCTAATATCATCATGAATAAAATGACCATCTAGCTCACGCACGATAGTGACTGGAAAATCAGGTAGAGTAATGGTTTCTGTGGTTGGCTTTGCCATCATAAAATCCTTATTTATTTTGATTGCGGTTATATTATTATTGGTCATCCCATTATAGGCAGATTCATAGAAATAAATCCTCGATTTTACACATCACTTATGGATGAGCAACAAAAAAGACTGGCAATGACCAGTCTTTTATATATCTAAAAATTTGAGGATTAAGCAGGTTTTTGTGGCTGTTTTAAGTCCAAACCAACGGTACACTGTTGCAAATCTTTTTGCATTTTTTTCACATACGAGAGGCTTGATGGGTCTTTTTTACTTTGCGCATAGCTCTCAATCTCCCACATCTGACCAATGGTCATATTGCTACGGACACCGATCGTGCAATCACAAAGCTTGGTTGCAGTGCTCTTGTCAGCGACTTTATATTTGACCGCGCCGTTGACGCAAGTATTAATATTATTCTGCTTAATATCAACAGCGTTCGCTTGTGGCATGGCAAATATTGCAGCAAGAGCTAGGGGTAGTACTGGCAAAAATTTCATAAATATCCTTTTACATGTGACTGCGATAACTTGAATTTTTTATAAATGAATTAGATTTTGTACAAATGATAAAATATTACTTCTAATAAAATGTTGCTACTTTGATGAGCATTTATATCTTGTGGTAGATAAAGTGGCTCATACCATAGCAATGATTGTATTTAAAATACAACGGCAGCGTGCTGTGTTAATGCAAGCGAATGTTTCGCCAATGTTTAATTGCCTTTATTTTAAGGCCGTTTATTCATGTTCTAAGGCGAAACTTCTAAAATCATTACTGATAATGGGTAGGGTCGGCAACGCCTGCCTGAGCGAACCCTTGACGACGCAGCGCGCAGCTATCACAAACGCCGCAGGCAAGACCATTGGCATCTGCTTGATAACAAGAAATTGTTTGTCCGTAATCAACCCCTAGCGACAGACCCAGCTCGATGGTTTTGGCTTTCGATAATTGTTGTAGCGGGGTTTGAATCGATAAATGATGACCGGTAACGCCCGCTTTGGTAGCAAGATTTGCCATATGTTGGAAAGCGGCAATATACTCAGGACGGCAATCAGGATATCCTGAATAATCGACTGAACTGACACCAATGATGATATGGTTTGAATCAGTTACTTCAGCAACTGCTAGGGCATAAGATAAGAAGATGGTATTGCGCGCTGGCACATAAGTGTTTGGGATCGCGTCATTATCAATCTCATCACGCTTTTTGTCTGGGAATTTATCGGTATCACCATCAGGCACAATCATACTGTGATCCGTTAGTGATGAGCCACCCAGTTGGGCGATATCGATATCAATAATTCTGTGATTAACGGCTGCAGTTTCAGCGATTGCTTTGGCAGCGACCAGCTCACTATTATGACGTTGACCATAATCAAAGCTGACTGCGGTTACTGACGCATAACGGGCCTTTGCCCAATATAGACAAGTCACTGAATCAAGCCCACCTGATAGCAGTACGACCGCATTTTGGCTTTTATGCAGCTTGTTTAATTGGATATCGTTATCTTGATCAGCAGAAGAGGTTGGTAGAGCAGTATTTGTCATAGTGGCATCTATTATTGATTGACGAAAAACGCCTATTTTAGCAAAAATACGGTCATTACTAAACCTTGAAAACAGCGTTAAAACATCATGCAAGTAATAGGATAAAGTTTAGGAAATCGATAATTATTAGCTTTAGATAAGCAGTCGCATTTAAGACGATAATTTAATGTCATCTTTTCAATCTGTTAGCAAATTTTGTTATAATCGCTGCTGTTTTAAATCATGTTTGAAGCGTTGCCTTATGAAGCATCATTGTTAGCCCTACGCAGATAGCTTTTATTGCAGCCTTTTGAATAAATCGATTGATTATCTCTTTTGAAGTACCGCCATTCTTGTCAAGATATTGAGTAACTTATGACTGCAGCAACCTTATTTACACCATCAATCACGCCTCAGTTTGACAAGGCTTCTATCGATACTGATGTGAATCATCATGATAAAGCAACTGATATCGAACAGATGTTATATGATGATGGCGATGACAGAAATGATGATTTTATGGATGAGCAAGCAGATAATATATTGGCTGATACGCAATCACTGACCGAGTCGGCTCACTTTCGGAAATTGCAAAAGAAGCTTCGTCGTCAAGTATCATGGGCGATTCGTGACTTTAATATGATTGAAGATGGCGATGTGGTAATGGTCTGTGTATCAGGCGGTAAAGACAGCTATACGTTGCTCGATATCTTGCTGCTATTAAAACGTATCGCCCCGATTCATTTTGATATCGTTGCCGTCAATCTTGACCAAAAGCAGCCCGGCTATCCAGAAGAGGTGTTGCCCGCCTACTTAAACGAGCAGGGCATCGCTCACTATATTCTGGAAAAAGATACTTATAGTATTGTCAAAAGCGTGGTGCCAGAAGGGAAAACTTATTGCTCGGCGTGTTCACGTCTGCGTCGTGGCTCACTGTATGGTTTCGCCAAACAAATCGGTGCGACCAAGATTGCGCTTGGGCACCATCGTGACGATATGTTGGCGACTTTCTTTTTGAACTTATTCCATGGTGGCGCGTTGAAATCGATGCCGCCCAAATTGCTCAGTGATGACAAGCAAAATATGCTCATTCGTCCACTGGCTTATGTGGAAGAAAAAGACATCATTGAATATGCAAGCCTAAAAGAATTCCCGATTATTCCGTGTAATCTCTGTGGCAGCCAGACCAATCTGCAACGTGCCATTATTAATGACATGCTACGAGAATGGGACGATGCCCATCCCCAGCGCCTAGCATCTATTTTTAAAGCGATGCAAAATGTTGCGCCCTCGCAATTGGCAGATAGAAAGCTGTTTGATTTTGAAACCTTGAGCCTTGAGCGTGATGACAACGAGCGTTTGTTTGAAGGTGACAATATCCAAGCGGGGCAAATAGAGAGTCTGGCTGAGATTGGTTTGCCAGTATCACCAGAAACGCAGATATTCAATCCAGACTTTGCTGATGCAGAAAAGGGCAGCCGTACTACGCAAAAAATCCCAACGATCAATCCAGTGATTTGATGATTTAATAATTTAATGATCTAATACTGTTTACGCTCTTCAAATAATAAAAACCAGCTCATGATAGGTTCATGGCTGGTTTTTTATTTTAATCATACTTTGAACAGTTTAGCTTTCGCCAAATACTGGTAGAGGATCAAAGCTAACCTCTGATCGTGGTAACTTGGCAACATCTTGCATGCGCCAATCGTCTTTACCTTTATGACTTACTTGTAAATAATATTTTGCTTTAAGAGGATCGATATCTACTTGGGCGCTATATTTATTGCCTTCTAGATGCTTTAACACCGCATCACGGTCTTTTTTAATGTCAGTGGCATGAGATATAGACAGATCCAGTGTTTCAGGATAGCTAAGTGGACTGCCATTAATCAGTTTACCCGACTGCAAACTTTGCTCAGGATAATTCAGATAAAACACAACATCGCCATTGTCTGCAAATTGCATTTGTCCATGCAAGTCTAAATCATAGGTCAACTTGTCACGCGACACATCATGATAAAGGGTTTTACCATCCATATACCAGTCGTCGCGTACCACGCTATCACGAATCTGATAAGAGTAATAAACAAACCAGATGCAAGCAATGACGACAAAAGCTGGCATACCAATGACAAAGATAACCACCATATAGTTTTTATACCATGGCTGGCTGTCTTGATGCTTAAAATTTGGGGCTGGACTGGACATAACATACCTATTAATCAGATATCTAGTAACCGTATCAACGGATAAAGCTGACAGCCAAAAGCTGCCAAGGTAAGGTAACTCAATCACCAGTGAGCTATCAAGCGCTAACTCACTGGTAGGTATCATTTAACAATGAATGTTAATACTTACTGACCTTGAGTGGTAAAAACATTCTGCTTACTAACATGATATTTGCCGTCTTCACTACTGACATTCAAAGTCACCGGTGTTTGACCAAATTCAATCACATCAGGGTCGCCATAGATACTAACTGGCATATCAAAGCTTTCACCGGCATCTAACGGCACATCGTTAAAGCGAATCTCCAAGCTCAAACCCTCTTGCGGTGCGAGCGTTATTTTATAAGTATGGGCATCTTGGGTTTTATTGGTCAACTTAACGATATAACTGTTTTCAATCATGCCTTGCTGATTCAATGAAGACAACTGATTGCGGTCACGCCGTATATCAATCTCTAATGGCACACGGTCATTCAAAGCGTATAAAACACCGCCACAAAGTATCGTGAGAAGTGTTAAGTAAGCGAAGAAACGAGGGCGAAAGACACGGCTCTTCTCTTTTTCAGCCAATTGACGCTCTGTGGTATAGCGGATAAGTCCGCGTGGATAGCCCACTTTATCCATTATCTCATTACAAGCATCGACACAGGCGGCGCACTGAATACAAGCTACTTGTAATCCATCACGAATATCAATCCCAGTAGGGCAGACTTGTACACACATCTGACACTCGATACAGTCGCCTAAATTCTCAGGGTTGGTGCCTTTTTTGCGAGCACCGCGAGGCTCGCCGCGCTCATAATCATAAGAAACCACCAAGGTATCTTTATCAAACATCACACTTTGAAAACGACCATAAGGACAGATTTGGATACACATCTGCTCGCGCATATAACCTGCATTAACGTAGGTCGAAAACGCAAAGATAAATACTGATACCCAAATCCACGTCGCCCAATCAGGGAAGGGGATAAAACCAATCATCTGCCAGCTATTGTATAGCGCATCTGTACCGGATACATAACTTACAAAGGTCGTGGCGGTAATCGTGGAAAACACAAACCAGATGAAATATATCAAGAAGCGTTTAAACGCCTTGGTTGCGCTCATTGGTTCTTTATCAAACTTAATGCGTTTATTACGATCGCCAATCACCCATTTTTCTACATATTGAAATAAATGCGTCCAAATGGTCTGGGGACAAGCATAGCCACACCAAACTCGCCCTGCATAGACTGTTACCATAAATAAGGCGAAGGCTGCAATGATAGCAAAGGCGGCAATAAAATAAAAATCCTGCGTCAAAAATGTCATGCCAAAAATATAATAATGCTGCGATGGCACATCAAACCAAATAGCTTGTCGTCCGTTATAGCGTAACCACGGCAACAGCAAAAACGCCGCTAAAAGTGCATACATCGTAATAACACGAATGTTTTGATAGAAACCAGTCACAAATCGTGGATGGACACGATGCTTGGTAGCATCAAGATCTACTTGCTGTACAGGGATTTTATTAGATTGTGGTGCTGACATAAACGTGCCTCTTTAAAAAAAGAATCAGTCTGCTGGCATGGGTAACAAACATCTATTATAAAAATAAGATAGGTGGATGTGCGGTGTTATCAATGTCAGTAAGTAGAGAGATAAAAATTAAAATGCCTTTAATTCGTCTACCAAATGAGGGATGATCAATAATTGGCAAAAAAGCTGAAATGGCTCTGTCACCAATGTCTTATGGTCTAACTATTTTAACATTCTCCCTACTATAAATGGGGTGAGAGTGTTAAAAAGCAATATCTATATGAGGGCTATTAGGCTACAAATAGTAGTACTGCTAAAAGCCATAATTGATGACAAAGCTTAAATATTTTAATAAAAAAGAGAGGACTGTAATGACAGACCTCCCTTTATCTAAATCTACTCGTCAATGAGATAGCTGCTAACCAAGTAACTATAGTTAAAATTAACCGTATTAGTTAACCATCTTCTCTGTACTTGCCACTTGTTTTGGCATTGCAGCAGCAACAGAAGTTGCCTTAGCAGCAGGTTGAACAGTTCTATCTGATAATGAATATACGTAGGCAGCAAGCAACATAATACGTTCATTACCTAGCTTGGTTTCCCACTCAGGCATCACACCTGCACGACCATAACGTAATGTTTCTCGAATAGTCTCGCGATCGCCACCATATAACCAGATATTATCTGTTAAGTTTGGCGCACCCGCTGAAATCATACCTTTACCCTCTGGACCATGACAAAGCACACAGTTGGTAGGTTCTTTAAAGATAGCTTCACCTTGAGCAACTTGGGCTTTATCAAGCTCGTAACCGGGTTGGTTACCAGATAGTGACAACACATATTCAGAAACAGCACGAATACCATCTTCACCAAGTTGATCACGCCATGCAGCCATACCGCCGACGCGCCCATTATGTAACGTCGTTAAAATGTTTGACGCTTCGCCGCCATATAACCAATCATTGTCGGTTAGATTTGGATAACCTGTAGCACCTTTGGCGTTTGAGCCATGACAGACCGCACAGTTCTGTAAGAACAAGCGACTACCGACTTTTAACGCATTCGGGTTTTCAGATAGCTTTTCTACATAAGGTGACAGTTCGGCAATTTTCTCATCAATTTGAGCTTGCAGATCTGCAGGCGGCTTTTCACTGCGACGCATAGTCGCTTGCATCTCAGACAAGCTGGCTAGGGTCTTAGTAGCACCGCTGGCATCTGCTTTTGCCAAAATGTTTTTCTCAAAGTTATCCGTAAATACTTTGTTGTTACTTTCAAGCTCACTGTAAAGCTCGTTTTTAGAGGTCCACGGCAAAGTTTTGCCATCAACTTCTACGGTTGTGATGCCTTCCCATTTTGAGGGGAAAATACCTGGAAAGAATACCCAGTAAGCAACACCCCAAATGATTGATCCAAAAAATATCACTAGCCACCATTTAGGCAGCGCTTTATCATATTCTCGAATACCGTCGTATTCATGCCCTGTGGTACCATCGTCTTCTACTTCTGGTTTGAATTTTAAGACCATTAGTAAAATACCGAGGATAAATGCCCAGCACATGATACTTAGTATAGTTATCCAAGAACTCCAAAAGAATGTCATCATTTATCCTTATCGCGCTGCTCGTCAGACAGAGATTTGATATCCTCGTCATCAAGCGCAAGTTGTGCATCTTCTTCGAAGCGTTTTTTGTTTTTTGGCGAATACGCCCACCATGCAACACCTACGAAGGCAATAAAGGCAGAAACGGTCGCAATTGTTTGTAATTCACCAATACCCATTAGCGCTGTCCTTCCATTGCGGTACCTAACTGCTGAAGGTAGGCAACCAAAGCATCAAGCTCAGTAGCACCAAGCACAGCATCTGGAGCGCCTTCAATATCTTCTTCAGTATAAGGCACACCGAAGCGATCACGGAAGAGACGCATTTTGGCTTGAACATTAGAACCATTCACTTCATTGGTCGCAAGCCATGGGAAACCAGGCATGACTGATTCAGGCACTAATGAACGTGGATCAATCAGATGTTGTCTTTGCCAATCTTCAGAATAACGTCCGCCCACACGTGCTAAATCAGGACCAGTACGTTTTGAGCCCCAAAGAAAAGGGTGATCCCACGTTGATTCGGCAGCACGTGAGTATGGTCCATAACGCTCAACTTCAGCACGTAATGGACGTACCATTTGGGTATGGCAGACATGACAACCTTCACGAATGTAGATGTCACGACCTTCAAATTCAAGCGCAGTCCAAGGCTCCATAGAAGGGAGAGGAGTGTTTACACCACCTTCTTCAGCACCTCTATAATCGTATATCAGCGGTACAATCTCAACGAGCGTTGCAAAGCTAATAGCGATAACGATACCGATGACCAACAAGCCTGTATTTTTTTCAATAATTTCATGCGGTGTACCAGCCATGATCGCTCCTTATATTTTAGCTGTCGAGATTTGATCGACACTAGGTTCATGATCAGTCGGATCAGCAATGTCTACTGGCTTACCTTCTGGCATCTTGATTGTTCTATAAACATTATATGCCATCACAAACATACCAGATACATACAGAAGACCACCAAACGCACGACCAATATATGGGAAATGCGAGAACTCAACGGTATCAACAAAGCTGTATACCAAAGTACCATCAGGGTTGGTCGCAAGCCACATCATGCCTTGGCCAATACCTGAAATCCACATAGATACGATATAGAAGATGGTACCTGCTGTTGCTAGCCAGAAATGCGTTGTGATCAAGCTGATAGAATACATTTTAGGCTTGTTATAAATACGTGGTAACAGTACATATAGCGAACCAATGGTAATCATACCAACCCAGCCAAGCGCACCTGAGTGTACGTGACCGATCGTCCAATCCGTATTATGCGATAGCGCATTGACTGTCTTAATCGACATCATTGGACCTTCAAACGTCGACATGGCATAGAATGACAAAGCGACAATCATAAAGCGAATGATCGGATCGGTACGCAGCTTATCCCAACTACCTGAGAGCGTTAGTACACCGTTAATCATACCACCCCAAGATGGAGCAAATAGAATGATTGAGAATACCATTGCTAGAGACTGCGTCCAATCTGGAAGCGCTGAATAATGCAAATGGTGACCACCAGCCCACATATATGAAGCAATCAATGCCCAAAAGTGAACGATAGACAAACGGTAAGAATAGATAGGGCGACCAATCTGTACTGGTACGAAATAATACATCATGCCTAAGAAAGCAGCCGTCAGATAGAAGCCTACCGCATTATGCCCATACCACCACTGCACCATGGCATCGGTTGCACCGCCAAACAGCGAGTAAGACTTAAACGCACTAACAGGAATCGCCATGCTGTTTACAATATGCAGTAGCGCAATCGTAATAATAAAGGCAGCAAAGAACCAGTTAGCCACATAGATATGTGACGTTTTACGCTTAATCAGTGTACCGAAGAAGACAATAGCATAAGATATCCATACCAATGCGATAAGGATGTCAATCGGCCATTCAAGCTCAGCGTATTCTTTAGCCGAGGTTAAACCTAATGGTAAGGTGATAACAGCCGATACGATAACCGTCTGCCAACCCCAAAAGGTAAACCAAGCTAAGTAAGGCGCAAATAATCTTGTCTTACAAGTACGCTGAACGATGTAATAAGACGTTGCGAACAAGGCTGAGCCACCGAACGCAAAAATAACCGCATTGGTGTGCAGTGGTCTTAAACGACTAAAAGTCAGCCATGGAATGTCAAAATTGAGTGCTGGCCATGCTAACTGAGAAGCAATGAACACACCAATACTCATGCCGACGATGCCCCATACCACGGCCATAACCGTAAAGAATCTTACGATAGTAATTTCATATTCACGGTCAATGGGGGCGAGTGCTGTGTTTTGTAAACTCATTGGATGATTCCTTTACAGCCCGAATTATCAACAGAATTAACTAACATGCCATGTCATCTAGATCATGATAAAGATCATAACCAAACAATGGCTTTGGTAAAGGCTGTTTTCACTCGTCTTATCAGGCTGACGGTATTAACTATCAAGCTAAGCATGGCCTAGATATCAGTGATTGCTGATGGGTAGAGAGCAGTACTAAAGCGGACTGCCCGCGAAGCTGATTGATAGTAGGATTGTTAATATATTGTCAGGTTTAATAAGAGAATGTGCCGTTCTCGAGCATCAAACATCTATTGAGGCTGAGTATTTATCTTAATTGTCACCGCCAAAAGCCGTACAAACCAAGATAGATACTGATGTTCAACCGGTGATAAGAAGGTATCGACCGTCAATGTATGCTAGCGATAGCTGACAAAAAAACATATTTACGTAATGTTTAGTTAAAACTCCCGACTCTGTTTAAGGGTATTGTAACGCAAACCTAATCAAATATCATCAGAACTATGCGCCAAAATACAAACTCTTTAGTAAAATCTTAGCAAGCAACTTATCACTGCTACGCTATCCACTTATTTTATACCCAATTTCATGACTATTCTATAGATGAAAAAAGATTGTATTCACAAGTTTGTATGGACCAACTATGAACAAGGTTTTGTAACAATTTTATTATTTGTTCTACAAATAAGTTTTACTTATTGTAAAGTCGCATCTTATAATGCCACTGAGCAGCATCCATAATAAAGTGTCTATTATATAAAATAGTCACCTTGTAGTAGTAAGTTTTTTGGCATTTAACTGGCTGTTTGGTTGGAGCACGAAAGGTGCTGACCTAGCACCGATTAACAACAATAGGTATTAAGGATAATAATATGGCAGTTTTTTTGACAGATGAATGGTTTGAGCAAGTTGAGCAAATGGGTCAAGAAGCAGGTGAGCTTAATTTGCCGCCCGCACTTGCGAATATGATCGTCAATCTAAAAGTATCTGATAGCGATCAAGACATCGAAGCCAACTTTGCAAATGGTCTATTACATCGCGGCTTAAACGATGGAGCGACCACCACGTTATTGCTTGATCGTAGTATCCTACAATCTATCATCACTGATTTCGATACCAATGAAATCATGGGCGCCTTTATGGGTGGCAAAATTCGTGTCGAAGGCGATATGTCACAGTTGATGGCAGTACAGACGGCTCGTCCAAGTGCTGAGCAAAAAGCGCTTTATAGCAATATTAAGTCAATGACTACAATGGCTTAGAGTCATTATTAATTTAATCGTATTTAGACAAATAAAAAGCCCCTAAAATCAATTAGGGGCTTTTTATTTGTCTAAAATAATCTAAATCTGACTAGCTGGCTTTCGATTGTGCTACTTGCTGATTTTCTTTATAAATAGCCGCTTGTAGCCATACGTTTGCTTGTACGTAATCATGAACGTTAATAGAGGCAGTATCAGGTGTTTTTAGCGCACCAATACGCATTACAAACGGATCAGCATCTTGTTCGCGCAGTACCACCACATCAAACAGAATAATCGTTTTACCATTAAATAGGGTTTCTTGCTTGCCAAGTACTTGACCTTGACACCACGCTTCATCTTCTTGACCTAACGTATCGCCAAACAAATAAGCACACATATGACCCAGATTGATCTCGACCGGCGCCATTTGTTCTTTGGTTTCTGGTTGCCATGCTTTGATTTGTTCTTGTAGGTCATCCGGCATCTTTCCATCGTTTGCCGCAACGATATCATTAAAAGCACGGTGATAGCGTATCGCTTCTTGGTCTTCTACCTTGATGACTTCATTTTGTTCACTGATTTTGATCTCATGTGCCCAGGCGCTAAAGTTCACAAAATACGTGGTATCACGTTGGTATAAATGACGATTAGCAGTATATAGCTGATCAAAAGCGTAGATGATGCTGCCATCGGTGGTACGTAAGCGTAATACGGCATCGTGTGAGTTGTCATTGACAATCATACGCTCGATTTTACAGCTCAATCCATATGGGCTATCGACACAAGGGTAGGCATTGATAAAGCATTCAGGCTTGCCATCCTTCATAGCCAGTACTTGATTGATATGACAAGGCTGGTTCTCAGATAGCAATAAACAGCTGTCTTTGGCACTGACATCGGTATTAAGGCCTTTAGGCATCGCTGCTTTTTCAATCATCTGTTGTAACCATTCAGGTACATCATGACTCATGTCATCAGTCAGAATACGCCAATGGTCACCGTGACCAGCTGATTGCTCATCAGTTAAGGTGATTTTGGTAGGAGATTGGATGTTTTTATATTGATAATTAATGGTCATGAAAATACTCAAACTTAAGTCAGCCATGAGGTTTGGGTCTGAAACTGTGATCGCTGAGTACCATGTGCCACTTTAAAAGAGGGGTTTATGATGGTCAGCAATGCCGTCAGTAAAGAGGCAACAAACAACAATGAGGGGTTAATGACAATTGTCCTTAGCATACAATATATAGGTATAGACACAGAGAATAGCAAGTCTGTTATAAAAAATAATCATAAAACCGCATTTTTTATTATAAAATCTGGACAGTTTTCGGTAATGACTGGCACCTGTTAGCCAAATTGTGTCAAACTAGCTCCCTTTTGACAGCCACATTTGGCTTGTCTTACACCCTGTTTTTGTGTTCGATTGATATGTTTTTGTGGCAGCTGCAAAAGTATGATGCAATTGCCGCTATTTGTTTTGTAACCTACATAAAGTCGCACGTAGATAAGATAAAGAGTTTGAATATGTTTCGTCCTTTAGCGTTATTTATCGGCTTACGGTACACCCGAGCAGAACGTAGTAATGGTTTTATCTCTTTTATATCACTGATCTCAATGATTGGTCTGACGCTTGGCGTGGCAGTATTGATTACCGTACTGTCGGTCATGAATGGCTTTGATCGTGAGCTAAAAACGCGTATTTTGGGTATGGTACCGCAAGCGACTGTCACATCAACCGAGATTATCGGTGATTGGAAACAAGTCGCGGACAAGATTAAAGAAGATCCGGAAGTGGTTGCGGCCGCGCCTTTTATCCAGTTGCAAGGTATGTTGACCTCGAATGGTCAAGTAGCTGGCATCATGGTGACAGGTGTTGATCCTGAGTATGAGAAAAACGTTTCTATCATCAATGAGCATATGGTAGAAGGCAATATCGATACGCTAAAGAATGGCGAGTTCGGTATTGTGCTTGGTGAAGGTATGGTGCAATCACTAGGGCTACAATTGGGTGACAAAGTCACTCTCGTACTACCAGAAGCATCGCCATCACCTGCTGGCGTTATACCACGCTTTAAGCGCTTTACCTTGACCGGTATATTTTCTATCAGTCCAGAAGTGGACAGTCTCATGGCATTTATTCCAATGGGCGATGCAGCAAAATTACTGCGTTTACCAGAGGGCGCCCAAGGTATCCGTATGAAGCTTCATGATATCTTTACAGCGCCAATGGCAGCACAAAAAGCGGCTGCGATTGCGCCAGAGCAATTGTATCCTAGTGATTGGACCCAGACGCATGGCAATCTATTTGGTGCTATCCAAATGGAAAAAGCCATGGTTGGCTTGCTACTGTTCTTAATTATCCTCGTGGCAGCTTTTAATATTGTTTCAAGTTTAGTGATGCTAGTCACAGATAAAAAAGCAGACATCGCTATCTTAAAAACTTTTGGCGCCTCTCCGCGTCTGATTACCCAAGTTTTTATGGTACAAGGTGTGGTGATTGGTTTTATTGGTACCATTGCAGGTACGATATTGGGCGTGATATTTGCATTAACGGTCAGTGATATTTTGGGCTTTATCAATAATAGCTTTGGTCTAAATTTATTTGATGCCTATTTTGTGAACTATCTACCATCGCAGCTGCGTTTGGCAGATGTGGTATTGATTACCAGTGCGTCATTTATATTGAGCTTTTTGGCGACCATTTATCCAGCACGCCGAGCGGCTAAAATTCAGCCTGCACAAACGCTGCGTTACGAGTAATTTACAGGCGTTAATGCCGTTATAAATAAAATAAAGGAAGCATTATGTCTGCTATCTTAAAAGCGACCAATATTAATAAGATATACGATGAAGGCGCTGTGAGCACCCAAGTCTTGACCGGTTTGGATTTGACTGTCACCGCCGGTGAGCGTATCGCTATCGTTGGTACCAGTGGCTCAGGAAAGAGTACTTTGCTCCATCTGCTTGGCGGACTTGATACGCCAACCAGCGGTGAAGTTTGGTTGCATGGTCAGTTGTTAAACAGTATGAATGAGACCGAACGCGGTGCGATGCGTAATAAGCATTTGGGATTTATTTATCAGTTTCATCATCTATTGGCTGAATTTACTGCCATTGAAAACGTTGCCATGCCACTATTGATGCGCCCAGAAGTATCGACGGCTGAAGCGCGTCAGCAAGCCATCGATATTCTAAACAGTGTTGGTCTTGAGCATCGTTTGGCTCATAGACCGGGTGAATTGTCAGGCGGTGAGCGTCAGCGCGTGGCGATTGCGCGTGCTTTAGTCACCAAACCGTCGCTTATATTGGCAGATGAGCCAACAGGTAACCTAGATTATGATAACGCACAAAGCGTTTTTGGATTATTATCAGAGCTTCAAAGTACGATGCAAACGGCACTATTGATGGTCACTCATGATCGAAATCTAGCGGCGCTTGCTGATCGTCAGCTGCTTTTACGTAATGGTCATTGGGAAAATTATTAAAATATAATAGGAAAGGACTGCAAGATAGCAGTCTATTGATTGAGTAAGGATAAATATAATGGATAAAGATGACGACCCGATTGCTGCTTTTGGCAGTATTGAAGAAGGCGATGAACCACTAAAGCTTTATATGGATACCGCGTTATTTGATACGCTCGATAAACAAGGTCAAATAGATTTACTGACACCCGTTTTTGATCGTATTACTTTGGCAGGTGTTGATTTTGATTTAAAGGTTCAAGACAGTGCGACAGGTAAGCGTTATGTATTGCTCAAAAACGAAGAAGTGGTTGAAGTTTTTGTGATGGATAATAAGCTCACTGACAACATCCTTAATGCTATTGAAGAAAATAGAGATGAGGATTGATAGAATTTATTAAAGTTCGGGCGGCTTATCTAAAGAGCTAAGCTGCCTTTTTTGCCAACTCGTGACAGTCTTATAGCGCCAAATGGCTTTAAACGCTAAGCCGCAGACGATGCTTGTAATAATGGCTAAGATAGTCAGACCTAGGCAAAATGCAGTTAGGGACACAGTTCCTTTATAAGTAATAAAGGGGTTGGCGCCGTCAGAGATGATCCATAAACTTAAGTCAGAGATCATCCTGCCAATCGTGCGCAAACTAATCATTGGCAGATCGAGTATTTCGGCACCGATATAGTATCCAGCGTAAAATACCGGTAAGGTGGTGAGTGGATTGGTAATCCATGTTAAGCCCAGTGCCATAGGGACATTGGCACGGAAAATAAGCGCACCAATCAATGCCAATAACATCTGTCCTGGCAATGGAAAAAAGGCACTCAGCACGCCGATATAGACGGCTTTATTTAAGCTATGGCGATTAAAATGCCACAATCGTGGGTCAGAAAGTTGCGGCGCAAACAGTTTTAATGTGCGACTTTCTAACACTTTCTCAGGGGTAGGTAATAAGTCTTTTAAACGTTTTTTTGGCACAGATTTGCCTTTACTCATTGTCTGCAGCCCGCTCAATCATAATAATAGGCAGATAGGCAGTCATGTTATTGATAAAAGTATAGATAAGAATTCTATCAGAAAAACGTAAAAAGAACGTTAGACAATCACCATCCTAGTGTGTGCAATTAGTATAGGATAATATCCAGATAAATACCATGGCTTGATGTAGTGGTATTTAGCGCCAAGTTAATATAGCAAGCGCATTACAGTTTTTTAGTGGATGCTATATATTATTTTAAATATCACGCAAGGAGCACTGGTGTATTGGTTAATAGGTAGCTTTATCATCCTTGCTATGATGGGTGTTTTGGCGGTTGCTGATAGCACGCCTATACCAATAATGCCGCTATTTATGGATAGCGCCAGCACTCCTGTTCTGACTATTTCATTCGTACTTCTTACCTTTATTTTAATTTTGATAAGCCAGTTTACTATCCCGTCAGTTAATCCTATCAATTCTGTAAAAAATACGTCTCATCACTCTAGGTTTGCTTCTCGTATTCTCTATTTTATATCAATCGCTATACTAGCAAGCACTTTGGTTATTGGTAGTGGTTTGAAGGCACTAGTAAGTCACCAACAAGCAGACGATCAAAAAATTACTGAGCCTATGCGTGTGCAGGCTTTGGTTCATATAGAGGGAATAAGCGATAGTGTGTATGATGCTGGTACCGATACTGGCTATCGGCAAGTGGCGATCATCAGTCAAATATTGCCATTGGTTTCTGAGCTGACAGCGCAAGACTTAGATAAAGTGACAGCAGAATATGGAGCAGGGCTAAATAATAGCTTAAGCGGCGATGATATCAAGTATGAATCTTCAAATGCCATATCTTCACATCAAAACACACTCGCTGAAAACGCTGTTCAAGATAAGGTATACCGCGTCCTACTCAATGCTTACCCAAAAAAGCCAGTCAAACAGTCATCTAAGACTAACTCTCAGAAAAAATCTAAGAAAACAGAAAAACAAAGTCAGATTGCTGGCTTAAATCATTTGCAGCCGGGTGATAGGTTATTTATGACCTTGACGCTTGCACCGCTTGCTACTTCTGAGCAAGTATCAAATAACCCATCAGGGTTTGATAGTTATCGCTGGCTACGTAGTCGGCATATTGACGGCGTTGCCAATATACTGGCTACTAGTAGTAGCTCGATTTTGCCATTCAGTCACCCACAGATACAGTCACATTCAAATTCGCATTTACTCTCTTCTGATTCTTATTTAACACGGTTGCGTACTGCTATTGACCAAGGGCGTTGGCAATTACGTCAGCACTTTTATAAAGATTGGGCTACAAATACTGCTGCAGAGCAACAAGCAAAAGCGGTCACATTAAGCTTGCTGACCGGTGATCGCAGTTTAATTAATCGTGAGACCAAAGATCTATATCAGTTGGCTGGCATTTCACATTTATTAGCAATATCGGGTACACATGTTTTGTTTTTAGCGATTGTGCTGGCTGGTATAGTTATCCTATTGATTAATCGTCTGTATCCCGCTCTATATCGCTATATTCCGCGCTGGCACGTACGTTGGTGGGTGATGATTAGCGCCGCATTTATTTATGCATTGTTTACAGGGTTTGATGTGCCCGCTGCACGTACCGCATGGATGCTACTGGCAATTGGTCTGACAAGACTAACTTTATTGCCCGTCAGTACCATGCGCGTATTACTTGCTCTGGCAGTACTGATGGCATGGCATGACCCTTATGTATTATGGCAAGCAGGTTATTGGCTGTCCTTTATTGCCGTAGCGTTATTGCTTAAATATGAAGATACCTCACAAAATCAGCCATTAACATCAAACCAACCCTCTACTTCTTATGACAAATTACTCAGACGTTTATGGCTAAGTTTTAAGCGCTTGTTTAAGTTACAGTGTTGGCTATTTCTAGCTCTTTTACCTGTAACTTTGTTGCTCTTTGGCAAAGCGTCATTATGGGGATTAATCGTAAATCTTTTTGCTATTGGCTTATTTGGTTGGATTATCGTACCGCTGAATTTATTGGCTGGGCTTTGCTATCTTATATTGCCGTCTGTAGCTGATATTATTTGGATGTTAGTCACTGCGATTGTCAGTAACCTACACGAACTGATAGCATGGCTAACATCAATGCCTGTGCTATCAGATGCGTGGCTTTATACGCCCGTCAATGCCGCTATTTTGCTTATGGCATTATTAACCCTGTTACCTTGGTTGCTACCTCGCGGTCTGATCAGTCGTTGGCTAGTATTGCCACCGCTCAGTCTTTTGGTAATGACGGTATATGCCAATCAGCAGTCACTGACTACGACACCCACTCTATATATATTGCCAACGGGTGATCATTATATAAGTGCCGCTTTATTACAATATCCGGTCGTCAATGATAAAGATGCCAAAAATACCAGCTGGCTGTTTTTGGCAGATCATAGACCCAGTAACACTAAAACTAAGACCATGCCCAGCAATCTGACGGCAGATAAATTCTCTGCCATGTTAGCGCAGCAATTGGGCAGCTTATCTGTCAACAAGCTAGAGGGTATCGTCGTACAAAGCAGTAGTAGTGGCGTGACTGATTCACGCGTTTACGATAAAAAAAGCAGCGCAGTGAGTCCTAATGATTCAGAACTCTTACCTATGATAGTCGCTCAGCTCAGTCAGAGATTGCCTGTGAGCCAATACTGGCAAGCAGGACGTAGTGAGCGTTGGTCTGCGCTGCATCAAGCTTATAAAGTTACTACGGACTCTCAAAAGACGGCAACTATCAGCGCCCAACGTTGCGAATCCGGTAAAATATGGCAGCTGCCAAATGGTAACTTAACCTTGCAAGCAATCACAGGCTGGAGCAAGCTAGAGGATGCCAGTGTTTGGGATTGTACCGTGGCTATTGATAGCAGCACGCCCATACGAGTACTCAAGTATCAAGCAAATGATCCTCTCAAGTCATTACCTGCTAACTCGCAAACACTCATGTCAAAAAGCCAACCACTATCTAACCAAGCAAATATGTCGCAATCGTGGCTAATTTTGAATGCAGATACGCATGAGCGAACTTGGCAAATGTGGTCGTTGCTATGCTCGGCTGATTTAACCAATAGCAATATAGCCATGAATCATACGACATGGTTAGGTCACAGTACCTCACATATCCCGAATGAGGTAATTACCCAGCAACAAATAGATGAGATAATCACCTATGATAATAAACCGTTAGAAGTGGCTTTATCTTCTGATGCGCTATTCAAAGAGGGTGATTAGGAATTGTTCCAATATCAATAATGTTGCAGATGTTATTGGGAACTCCTAATATCTAGCGATAGTGTTTTATTTGTGATATCACAGTTATAAAATACACGTATTTCACAGAGATGCTATTGAACCACGAGTAAAATGGCACCATACTTAACCACCTATTCATACAGAAAACTTAAACAGTAAGAATCTCGAATTTTCTGTCGCAAGTTTATATAATCTGTCTTTTATCGTTTTACATTGTTTCTACTTAGGAAGTTATATGCCCAACTGGCCGCCAGACCCTAACAAACGTCCTGATAATTCGGCAAATCAGCCAGCACCGATGCAGCAGTCAAACCAGCCGAGCGGGCAAGAATGGCGACTGATTGAAAATACTTTATTAGCAAGCGTGGTCGAGCAACGCCGTGCCCGTCGTTGGAGTATTTTCTTTAAGCTACTGACCTTTGGCTATATTTTATTGATATTTTTGACGATTGGTCGTAGCTGTAGTACTGAAGCACCCACTGGTCTTGATGGTATTGATACCAGTAAGCCGCATTTGGCAGTGGTTGAGCTTCAAGGAACTATTAGCAGTGGTGATGTCGCTAACGCTTATGATGTCAATGATGCGCTCACACGCGCCTTTAAAAACAGTAACTCAAAGGCAGTGGCGCTCGATATCAACTCACCGGGTGGTTCGCCTGTGCAGTCAGATGAAATCTGGCAGACTATGATGGATTTGCGTAAAGAATATCCAGATAAAAAGCTTTATGCAGTGATTGGTGATATGGGTGCTTCTGGCGCGTATTATATCGCATCAGCGGCTGATGAGATTTATGTCAACCCATCAAGCCTAGTCGGTTCGATCGGCGTCATCATGCCAAGCTATAATGTAAAAGGCTTGATGGACAAGGTCGGCGTAGAAGATCGCACCATTACAGCAGGTGAATATAAAGATATCTTGAGTTTGTCACGTCCCCTAACGGATTATGAAGAAAAGCATGTTGAAAAAGTGCTAGACAATACTCATAAGCACTTTATTAATGCTGTAAAAGAGGGTCGTGGCGATCGTCTAAAAAATCCTGAACAAAATAAGCTGTTTTCGGGACTGTTTTGGACAGGTGAGCAATCTATCGAGCTTGGCTTGGCGGACAAAAAAGGCAGTATCTCAAGTTTAGAGAAGCAGCTTAAATTAAATAATGTGGTTAATTATACGCCAAGTGATCCGTTCCAATTATTTATGGATCGATTCGCCGTCAAATTGGGCGCAGGTGTGGGTTCAAGCATCAATCTTGATCTCTTGCCACAAGAAGAAGGCAACGCCCAGATGCGTTAATAGACTTTAATTTTTAGCGTTACCGTGTATGATTGTTAAGGCTGAGCGTATGATTATGCTCAGCCTTATTTATGTGTCGCTATCTAGCATTTAAAACCATAAATACAATACAAACCATTATAACAACTAATGAGAATGTGTCATGAGTGAAGTCAATTTGCAGTCTTTTGCGTCCTTACCGATATCGAAAATAACCCAAAAACCAGTCATCCATTTTGCTCATGCCAATGGAATGCCAAGTCCTGTCTATGAGCCGTTTTTTGAGAAATTGGCTGAATTTTTTACTATTGAATATATCTCCATGTTAGGCGATACGCCTGATTATCCGGTCGATAACCAATGGCGAAGTCTCACGCAGCAGATTGTCGATAGCGTCAAAGATACCTGTAAAAAACATGGCGTTAAGCAAGTCGTAGCCGTCGGGCATTCGCTTGGTGCCATGTGTACCTTGCAAGCGTTGTACCGTGCACCTGAGTACTTTTCGCAAGCCGTTCTGATGGATCCACCATGGATTTATGGCAAAGTTAGCTTGCTATGGCATCTTGCCAAGACAGCAGATCGATTGCCATGGATGAATAATCGTTTGATGGATAAGCTATCGCCCGCTGGTGTGTCTAAGCATCGCCGTGACGTATGGGATAGCCGAGAAGATGCGTATGACAAACTGCGCCATAAAGGATTTTTTAAAGATTTTACTGAGCGCAGTTTTCAAGGTTATATTGAGCATGGTCTGCATGAGCGTGCCGATGGTAAAGTTACCTTGGCGATTCCAAAAGCCAGTGAAGTCGCCGTCTTTCGCACCAATCCTTCTTGGTATTGGTTGACCCCAAATCGAGCTCCCAAAGTGCCAGTTACCTTGATTATTGGTGAGGACAGTATCTTTTTAAAACGTCGATTCCCACAACAAATAAAGTTGCGCTTACGTATTCCTTATATTACTCATGCGGGCGGTCATATGTTTCCACTTGAGCATCCAGAGTCTGTGTCAGAGCAGGTATTAACATTGATTGAAAAACAGTTATCTGCCAAATAACAACAGGCCTTATTTTTAATCAATTTCCTTACGCTAAACCGATTGTCTTTGTGAGCAATTTTTAAGCAATGCTTCAGTATCTTTTCGAGTAAACCTATTATGTCAATGCGAATGCCAAATAAGAGCGCCGCTGAAACCAATAAAGTTGTCATACATCCTCAGCCTTTATTCACACGCTTAGGCACTTTACTGCTTATCATAGGCATGGTGGTTTTTTTCTTTATCAGTCAATTAATCGGGATTTATATCGCTGGCAAACTGGTATTACCAACTGCCAAAAGCGCAACGGTCGGCGATGTTTTCTTTTTTGGCAGCAATGATGGAACGGTTGTCAGTATTTCTATCATGATAGGCTGCGTGTTATTAGTGGTAATCAGTGCGTTGGTTATACGCGTGAGAGGCGGCAATTTAAAGCAGTATTTGGCATTAAGACCGTTCTCATTGGCGGTCGGTATGGGCATGATAGGGCTGCTGTTGATATTTATGATTGGCAGTCAGGCATTGACGTATATGCTTGATAAATCACCGTTGGCGTTTGTAGATCCTTTATATCAGTCTGTCAGCTCAGTATGGCTACTTATTTTTGCGATGGTTATCGTCGCGCCCATTTATGAAGAGCTCATATTTCGTGGCATATTGTGGTCGGCGATTGCAGAGCAGTTTACTTCGCCACCTGATACAGAATATCGCGGAGCAATCGTAGCAAGTCTGGTGACCAGTTTGATATTTGCGGTCATTCATTTGCAATATGGAATTTACGAGATCAGTACCATCGTGGTGTTAGCATTACTATTTTGCTATGCGCGTATCAAATCAGGCTCGCTGATATTGCCCATGTTATTACATATTATAAATAACGGCGCGGCTATGTGGCAGTATTTGGCGCAAGTAGCATAAAGAATAACAGTGAATATTTGATAATTAATACTTACGCCGTATGCATTGTTATTTAATAGTAGGTTTTATCAGGCATCAGGCATCAGGCATCAGGCATCAGGCATCAGTGTTAAGGGCTAATACCTCAGTCGCCGCGTGCTTGATATCATCAATGGTCAAGTGAGGCTTACCGCTCAATGCTTGACGCCATTTTCGAGCACCCACCAATCCTTGGAATAACCCTAAATAGTGCCGAGTCATCGTTGGAAGTGCTTCACCTTTAGCTATTTGCTCTTCTAAATAAGGATACAGCTGAGCTAGTATAACTGAACGCTTCGGGACAGGGGTGTCCCACAAGCTATTGGCTTCGGCTAACAAATACGGGTTATGATAAAAGGCGCGCCCAATCATAACGCCATCGATATGCTCAAGGTGTGCCTCAATATCAGCGACGGTCTCAATCCCACCATTAATCTCAATATCAAGGGTAGGAAAGTCCTGTTTTAAACGATACACATCGTCATACCGCAGTGGCGGTATCTCACGATTTTGCTTTGGGCTCAAGCCTTGTAGCCATGCCGTACGCGCATGAACGATAAAACGTGTACAACCACCTGCTGCTACCTTTTGTACAAAATCCGCCATAAATTCATAACTGTCAAAGTCATCAATGCCAATACGATGCTTGACCGTGACTGGAATATCGACTGCCGCTTGCATATGCTTGACCAAGTCTGCAACGGTATTGGGTTCTGCCATCAAGCAAGCACCGATTTTATTGTGCTGTACACGATCAGAGGGGCAGCCCACATTAATATTAACCTCATCATAACCATGCTGCTGAGCAAATTCTGCACACTGCGTCATCTCAGTGATATCTGCGCCGCCAAGTTGCAATACCAGCGGATGTTCAAGAGTATCAAAGCGTAAATGCCGTGCACGATTGCCATGTATCAGCGCGCCCGTACTGATCATCTCGGTGTACAAATAGACATGTGGATTAAAAAGCCGAGCAAAATAACGATAATCCGTCGTTGTCCAATCGATCATGGGTGCGACCGATAGGCGTTTGTTGGTCATATCAACCATAGTGGTTAAGCCTTAATTTTTTAGAAATTTTTGAAGATGTATATGCTAAATGCTGATGGTATATGTGTCAGTTTACGTATCATTTGCAATGGCTTGTGAGTCTATAATCAATAGGCTGATAAAAGATCAGCCTATTTGGATAAAATCACACTATATAACCTGATCTATTTTCTTGAATTCAGGCAAATTATAGAAATAAATGCCCATGATGATGGCAATAAAACCGATGAAAGTGATATAGAGTGCGGGTGAAAAGCTCACATATAAAGTGGCATAGCCAAGTCCAAATGGTACTAGTACCCCAACGATACCATAAGTGACATTGTAGCAAAAAGCCATTCCGGTGAGTCGCACATTGGTAGGAAAAAGCTGAATCAAGATGGCAGGTATCATGCCGATAACACCTGCACAAAAGCCTAAAAGTGCATACATAATAAGGATATAGTCGCCACTTGCTTCTAAATGATAGAAGAAAGCAAGCATTTGAGCGATTAAGATAATAGAGCCTATCGCCAAAATTTTGCCAAAGTTTTGGTGGTTAGAGATGATGCCATAAAAAATACAGCCAAAAATCATAAAAACGATGCCAAGACTGTGTGAGAATCCAAACAAGTCAGTATCGAGCGTAAAGCGTAATTCAATCAAATCAGGCAATAAAATAACCACTACTGTGGTGATGCTTGAGACAATTAAAGTGAGAACCAGACCTATAAAGATAGCATGCTTGCAATGCTTAAATAGGGTCGTAAAAGGCTTAGCAACATAATCGCTAGGTCTTGATTTTTTCATCTGAGTGAAAAACGGAGTTTCTTCTATCCATCGCCAGGCAAGGAGCGGTAAAACTGTCAGGATAGCCGCTATAAAGAAAGGCAAACGCCAGCCATAATCTGCCAATTGCTCAGTGGTCAACGTACTGCTTAACCAAAGAAAAAAACCATTAGAAAATAAAACACCCACAAAAAAACTGGCAGTCACATAGCTACAGCCTACTGACAGATATTGGCGCGGTACGTGCTCTGCAACGAACACCCAAGAGAGTGGCACATAAAGACCATAGGCCATGCCATGTATGATTCGCAAGACGATAAACAATGCAGGCGCTGCCAAACCCCATTGTGCATAAGTAGGCAAACATCCCATCGCCAATAAGCTTGCTGCCGTAATCAAGATACTGATTAGTAATAACGGTTTACGACCTTTTATATCGCCATAACGTCCAAAGATAACACCGCCAATTGGGCGTGCCACATAACCAATTGCAAATAATGACAGCCCCTGTATCTTCATAAGATTGGGATCTGAGCTAACAGGAAATAAAGTCGCTGCCAACATATCTGCAAGATATAGGTATATTAAAAAGTCGAAAAACGCTATTGCACTGCTATAGCAAGTAAACAGTACCGTATTTTTATCTTTAGAAGACATAAGTGCATATTGAGAACGAGAAGGCATATTAGGTCACGCATCCAGACATTAAGGTATTCGTTAAGGCAGTCATTATCTAAATAACTGCCTATAATAAAAAACGATAAATCATCATTGCTAATGATTTATCGTCAAAATAAAGACGTTTATGTCAAATATGATTATATGAAACAGAATTAAGCCAAGAGCATTCAACTTCTGTTTTTTTATATTGAGCCAACTATAACAGCCAATCAATAGGTAACCATGACATGATGGTTAGCCAAACATGGTCACTGACATCGACGCGCGGCTCTGAATCATAAATGACTTTCTTATCTTTTTCCATGGTATGCCATTGTAAATCACCGTTTTCTAGTAACTTCACTTCATACGCTTGGTTTAGTAAGTCATCGCTCAATGCACCATGCAACTGAGTCGCAAGCTCCTCATCATTGATAATCACGCCCATCTCAGTATTGATATTAGCCGAGCGCGGGTCAACATTATATGAGCCAATGAATACTTGATAGTCATCAACGGCGAAAGCTTTTGCATGTAAACTGGTTGAAGATTGGCTACGCGCTTTCCAAAGTTTGTTTTCGCGCTTTTCTTCAGAAGCGGTTGATTTTAGCTCATAAATCTTGACTCCCGCGCGCAGTAAACTAGGACGCCATTGGCTATAGCCAGAATGTACTGCCGTTACGTCGGTTGCATCAAATGAATTGGTGAGAATTTTGATTTCGATACCAGATTCTGCTAATGAGACCAACGTATTAACACCGTCTTTGGTCGGTACAAAGTAGGAGGAGATAATAGTCAGTTTCTTTGATGGACTACCAAGCAAAGTGCGCAGCTGATGCACCAGATTGGTGTCTGCTGGCACGGTTTTGGTCAATTTGCCGACGTCATCACTCAAGAACTGCATGTCCGTCCAGCGAAACGGCACTCGTTTATTAATCAAATCCGTATCGATAGAGGAGTCTTCAATGGCTGCTTTATACACTGATAAACTGCCACTGCTACTACTTTTCTCATCGGCTTTTAACTTATCGAGCCCTTGTACGAAGTCAGTCGTCTCTCCTTTATCAAGAGTCGCTAAGGTTTGAATATCGAATGATATTGGTGCTGACCAGTAGCTGGCAAAGCTATTGTCAATATCTGCCACCACTTTACCAATCAATAGTACATCCAAATCTGCGAACTGACTGCTTTTATCATTGCTTAGGTATTCATCACCGATATTACGACCACCAATGATGGTGATTTGTTTATCAAAAATCATGCTTTTATTGTGCATGCGTCTATTGATACGTGGCAAACCGGTGACAAAATTTAAAGTCTGAAATTTACGATGCATGAGTGGATTGATAATACGCACAGCAATATTAGGGTGACTGGCAAAACGCAGTAAATGCTGATCAAACTTAGCATTATTATTAAAATCATCGAGCAGTAAACGTACAATCACGCCGCGTTCCGCCGCATCCCATAAGTCTTTGAGCATCAGCTGACCGGCTTGATCATCGTGCCAGATATAGTACTGGGCATCGATATTGCGCGTTGCCATACCTGTCAATATACTGCGTGAGGCAAAAGCATTGGCGCCCGTCACAATTGGATGATAGCCTGATAAATCAGGGTGAATCTCACTCTGTTGACTGATGGCAGCAACCAAATCAAGACTATCCGTGTTTGGGGTAGCAAGGTCTGTGCTGACAGTCGTAGTATTTATAGGATCGCCCTCTTTTTGGGCGTCTTTTTCTATTTCAGCTTGTTTGCTGATGTCCGATTGGTATAAAGCATTGACCCGTGCAGATAGTGCTTGGCTTTCAGGCAAGTGCGGCTGCTTGGGTAAGCTTTGGCATCCACTAAGACCTAAGGTGAGACCGAGTGTCAGGCTCAACGATAAGTTGCTGGGTTCTATACTGAACATCGACATAAATAAATTACCTTAGTGAGCCTTTATATAATGGAGAAGTTGCCAAAAAATATGTATGGATTTCTTGGTGGTTTTGCAGATAATAACACTGATTATAAGGCATATGATAATATCGCCTAAGGCAAAGTTTAAATCGCCGCTAAGCTTATCAGGTGTCGGCATCTGTGCCTATTATAAATACGTTACTTTTATAAAATATTGCCTGTATTAGATATTGTTCTTATTGGATCTAGGTAGCACAATTTTTGCTTCTTATTTCTAATAAGTGATACGTTAGGCAAAATAATGGACAGTCAGCGCTGAAAACTGCTGCTTTGAAGCTGCTGCTTGGAATAATTTATCATGATATGATAACGCGAATGCGTGATGTTTATAATCAAAAATAAACGCTATTATAAATAACAATCAAGGCAATGGAAACTTTATGAGTCAACCGCAAAATAAAGACAATATAAACGGCTTGGATGCAAACTGGTGCAATGATGCACTGGATTTAGAACTCGATTATGGTATGCAAACCATTGCAGTACGTGCAGGTCAGCATCGTACCGATGAGGGCGAACATTCAGAAGCTATTTTTACGACCAGCTCTTATGTATATAGCTCAGCAGCTGATGCTGCCAGTCATTTTGATGGCACTAAAACGGGCAATGTCTACTCACGTCATACCAATCCAAGCGTACGTACCTTTGAGCGCCGTTTAGCAGCACTTGAAAATGGTGAGCGTGCAGTCGCAACAGCCTCTGGCATGGGTGCGATTTTGACCATGTGTTTGGCGTACTTAAAAGCCGGTGACCATTTACTTGCTGCTAATCAGCTATTTGGCTCCTCTATTGGTCTGTTTAATAACTATATGGCAAAGTTTGGTGTAGAAGTCAGTTACGTTGATTGTTTCGACAATGACGCATGGGCAAATGCTGTTCAACCAAATACCAAGGTGATTTATTGCGAAAGCCCCAGTAATCCATTGGCACAGATTTGTGATATTGGCTTTTTAAGCCAGCTATGTAAAGCCAATGATATACTCTTGGTCGTTGACAACTGCTTTGCCACCCCAGCTTTGCAACGTCCGCTTGATTTGGGTGCCGATGTGGTGATTCATTCTGCAACCAAATACTTAGACGGTCAGGGTCGAGTACTTGGTGGCGCGTTAGTCGGTAGCGATAAGCTGATGCAAGAAGCGTTTACCGTCATACGTTCAGGCGGTATCAGCATGAGCCCTTTTAATGCTTGGGTCTTTACCAAAGGACTTGAAACACTTAAATTACGTATGCAAGCGCATTGTAGTAATGCCAATCAAGTGGCAAAGTTTTTGGTTAATCATCCCAATGTCAGCACCGTACACTTTTCAGGCTTGAGCGACCATCCATCGCATGAGTTGACCAAACGTCAGCATCATATGAAAGACGGCTTTGGAGCAATTATGGGTTTTGAAGTGCAGCCATCAGAGACGCGTGATTCAAAATCTGCCGCATGGCATGTCATTGATTCAACTCAAATGGTCTCTATCACCAATAATTTGGGTGATGCGAAAACAACGATTACCCATCCTGCAACAACGACCCATTTTCGTTTGAGCGCCCAAGAGCGCGCAGAAGCAGGCGTAAAAGACGGTCTGATTCGTCTGTCGGTCGGTCTAGAAGATGTAGAAGATATCATCAAAGATTTGGCGCGTGGTTTAGACAGTTTGTAAAGATAACGGTATAATTGCTATTAGTATTTTATTTTTTATTATCAAAACCCCCATTATTTATTATTAAAAAACCAAGAGGCAACTATGAATATCCAAGCATTGATGCAACAAGCACAAACCATGCAAAAGAAAGTCGAAGCAAACGTCGAAAATGCTAAAAAAGAGCTTGGCAATAAAGAAGTGCATGCAGAAGCGGGCAGTGGTCTGGTAAAAGTAACCATGACGGGTCGTCATGTGGTTAAGCGCTTGACCATTGATCCAAGCTTATTAGAAGATGAGCCAGATATGATCGAAGATCTTATCGCTGCTGCTATCAATGACGCGGTGCGCCAAGCAGATGCGCTATATGAAGAAACCATGGCTGGTGCGACTTCAGGTATGGGCTTGCCACCAGGTATGCAAGGCATGTTCTAAGTAGCTGGTTCTTAAACGCTAAAGGCGACATATTAAAGAAAAATGGGGTTGTTATCGACATGATACGACCCCATTTTCATAGCTATGATTTATAAACAAAGGACATCACTTTGCTGACAGCCAAATTTGATCAGCTGGTCAAACAGTTGCGTATCTTGCCGGGCGTTGGTCAAAAAAGCGCTCAACGTATGGCGCTGCATCTGCTCACCAAAAAACGCCCACAAGGCATGGCACTTGCTCAAGCGCTTGATGAAGCGATGCGTGATATCGTCGAATGTCAGCGCTGCCATAGCTTTAGCGATGAGGCTGTTTGCCCATTATGCCAAGATCCTAGGCGTGATGATGCATTGCTATGCGTGGTTGAGACTGCAGCTGACGTGATGGCGATAGAGCAGACGGCAGGCTATCGTGGGCGCTACTTTGTCTTAGGTGGTCACTTATCACCGATTGATGGCATTAGCGCTGATGATTTAAATATTGAGCAACTGGTCTGGCGCGTCAAGCAAGAGCCTGTTGAAGAGCTGATATTGGCGACCGGTACGACGGTCGAAGGGCAAACGACCGCGCACTTTATCAGTGAGGCAGTCAGTCGTCATGTCAATAAAGTTACGCGTCTGGCGCAAGGCGTACCTATGGGCGGCGAGCTTGAATATCTTGACAGCATGACCCTTGGACAAGCGATGCAAAATCGCTCCTTTTTATAGCCTTCTTATCTTTATCAGATTAAAATCTTGCGCATTTTATTCAATGATGTGGTTATAATTGCTTATATTATTTTATCGCTTTCTCTTTTAATTTTATTAAGACGTGCTTTAGCGTTTTATTCTCTCTTATCAATGCAGGTATCTGCCCGTGTCTAACACTGCTCCAACCGAATCAAACCTTCAAAATACATTTTCGGCTGACGAAGTACACCATTCAGTCAATCCAGCCAAATTAGTAGACCTGCCAGTAGAGCCGGATATTGACGCATTATTAGATATTGCTGATGAGGTTGCCGTCACTTGGGTACGTAAGCAAAGCCAATTGGATGAAGTGATTGAGGCATTGGCCACTTGCGGGCGTGTGGCATTAGATACCGAGTTTATCAAGCGCGATACCTATTATCCACGCTTAGCACTGATACAGCTGAATACTGGCAATCATGTATATTTATTAGATGCGCCACAGTTACAACTGAGTGAGCTATGGCAAGCACTTATGAAAGTTGATGTGGCTATCTGGCATGCTTGTGGTGAAGATTTAGGTATATTTTATCTATTGTCCGGCTGCCCGCCACTGACCAATATTTTTGATACGCAAATTGCCTTGTCCTACTTAACAGGTCAATTACAGATGGGTTATCAGCAGGCGCTTGATGAGCAGCTCGATATGCATATTGATAAGGAACAAAGCCAGTCAGATTGGTTACAGCGACCATTATCAGATGAGCAAGAGCAATATGCGATTGATGACGTGCGCTTTTTACCTGCATTATATTTGAGTCTTGAATACGCCCTAAAATCTCAAGGTCTCTATGAGTATGTCTGGGAAGACTGTCAGCTTTACGCCAACGACTTATATGATGCCCAAAATGTTGCAGACGAGCAGATGTATCTAACCATGGCAGATTATCGCTATACCTCTGAGCAAATGGCCATATTGCAGGCGGTAGCTACATGGCGTGAAGAGCTGGCGCGCTCAACCAATCAGCCACGTACTTTTGTCATAAAAAAACAAGCGGTGCGTGAGATTATCACTGAAAAACCAAACACGATGCGTGAGCTTGCGCATAAGACAACGATACATCGCAGTATGTTGCGACTGTATGGTGAAGAATTACTCAAAGTGATAAAGGAAGCAAAAAATCTGCATCCTGCAGAATATCCAGATTCTCTATTGCCGCCGTATCGCTCAAAGAATAAAGTACTCTCAAAAGCGGTACAAAAAACGATAGATGATCAAGCAAAAGCTACCGGCGTACCTGCCAATGTCTTAATGCGTAAAAAATGGCTTGGGCAATTATATGAAGTGATTGCTTATGATAAAGATATCAGCGAGTTGCCGCAAGGGTTGAAAGGCTGGCGTCATGATTGGGTAATGCACACCTTTATTCCAGTGATTAAGGAGCATAAAACCGAGTTGCAGCAGGGTATGGGTATCAATGTTCGCTAAGCGATAAAGAGTAGCGTTTATAAGTATTTAAGCTCGCTATGGTCGAACTGTCCATGTTGTAAAAAATACTTGGTTTGTGCGGCCACTGTTTTATCGACTAGCATTCCAGTATGCGAGACTGGCAATACGATATGATCAGTGGCTGCCTCTATTTTGGTTTCTTCTATATATACTGTGCCATCGTGTAGTAGATGTTCTACTGATGGCAGGTTGTCTGCCCGACGCAGTTTGCGATTATGATATTGCAGAAATATCTGACCCAAACCGTATGGACGACTCCCAGCAATCACGCCAAGGGTGATATGCTCAGGTAATGGCCCAACGGTACCATCTAATGCATCGATATAGGATTGCCCAACGATAGCAGGGCTCAGCCGCCAAATATAATCCGCACAAATACTGCCCATATGCGGTGTCCCAAGGGTCACGCAGCGACCAATTTGCCACTTAGGATACTGAGTAACAAAATCACGAATAATCAAACCGCCCAAGCTATGACCGACCAAATGTATCGGCTCATCAGGATGATGATTTTCTTCAAGCCACTTATTAAGTCGCTGACTATTGGTTTGAATACCATCGCGCATACTACGATAGCCAAATTGATGAGTTTTAAATCCTGCTATTTGTAAGCGTTTGGCAAGTGGTCGCATAATCCAAGCCGTTTGGTGCAGACCATGAATAAGAATGACAAGATTGTTTTTCTGCATATGTGATTCTAACCAAGTGAATGATATGAATAGATTAATAGCCATTTTATTATAGCGCTAAATGTTAGTAGTAAAATAAAAACCTCCAAATCAGCTGCTGACTTGGAGGTTTATTTTTATCTTTTATAAAGTATCAAAACTAAGACTATATAAAACTGGGATTACATATAGTTTTCGATACTTGGGCAAGAACACATGAGGTTTTTGTCACCATAGGCGTCATCGACACGTGCCACACTTGGCCAGAACTTATTGGTGCGGATATAAGGCAGTGGGAATGCTGCTGTCTCACGGCTGTATGGATAGGTCCATTCGCCGTCAATTACCATAGCAGCTGTATGCGGGGCATTGACCAATGGATTGTTCTCTAACGTCCAGTTGTCTTCGCCCGCTTTGGCTTTCAGCGCTTCCGCTTTAATAGATTTTAGAGCACTGATAAAGCGATCAAGCTCTTCTTTTGACTCTGATTCTGTCGGCTCAATCATCAAGGTGCCCGCTACTGGGAAACTCATGGTTGGTGAGTGGAAACCATAATCCATCAAGCGTTTCGCGATATCGCTTTCACTGATGCCCGTCTCTTCTTTTAAAGGACGAATATCGATGATACATTCGTGAGCAACGCGACCGTTTTTACCCGTATATAGCACAGGATAATGGTCTTTTAATTCAGCGGCAACATAGTTAGCATTCAGTAGCGCAAGCTCGGTCGCTTTTAATAAACCATCACGACCCATCATGGCAATGTACATCCATGAAATAGGTAAGATGCTTGCTGAACCATAAGGAGCTGCTGATACTGCTGAGCAGTCTTTTTGCGCATTATGTACAGGGCTCAATGTATGGTTGGCCATAAATGGCGCCAGATGCGCCTTCATACCGATAGGGCCCATACCTGGACCGCCGCCGCCATGTGGGATACAGAAGGTTTTATGCAAGTTCATGTGCAGTACATCAGCACCAACGTCAGCTGGCTGCATCATGCCAACCTGCGCATTCATATTGGCGCCATCCATATAAACTTGACCGCCATGTTTATGGATAAGATCACAGATTTTACGGATACCTTCTTCAAACACACCATGCGTTGATGGGTAAGTGATCATCAATGCACCTAGACGCGCGCTATGTTCTTCAGATTTGGCAGTTAGGTCGTCGATATCAACGTTGCCATTGTCATCGGTTTTGACCACGACCACTTTCATGCCCATCATCATAGCAGTCGCAGGGTTAGTGCCATGCGCTGACATAGGGATCAAGCAAACATCACGATCAGTCTCACCAAGTGATTCATGATAACGACGAATCGCTAGCAAGCCTGCATATTCACCTGAAGCGCCAGAGTTTGGCTGCATAGAGACATCATCAAAGCCGGTAATGGCTTTTAATTGCTCTTGCAAGCTATCAATCATGGCAACGTAGCCTGTGACTTGGTCACGCGGTGCAAAAGGATGCACATTGGCAAATTCAGGCCAAGTGATCGGTAGCATCTCACTGGTGGCATTCAATTTCATGGTACAGCTACCAAGTGAAATCATACTGCGGTTCATCGCCAAATCTTTATCTTCAAGCGATTTTAAATAACGCAGCATTTCATGCTCGGTATGATGCGAGTTGAATACTGGATGCGATAAGATGGCATCAGTACGCAAATGAGCACTATCAAGAGAGACACGAGCGTCTTCTGGTAAGTCATGTGCTTTAGTAACGAAAAGCTGAGTTAGGACATTAAAGTCTTTCTGATCGCTGGTTTCACTGAACGCAACGCTTAATTTGGTCTCACCAAGACGCCATAAGTTATAACCAACATTGTCAGCATTTTGAAAGATTTGGCTAGCAAGTTTTTCTGAGCCACAATCAACCACAACGCTATCAAAGAATTGATCATGGACCACATTTAAATTACTATCGTTGCCGTTTTTGATGACGTCAGCGAAGGCAGTCGCAAATGCATGGATACGAGTAGCGATACGCTTTACACCACCTGGACCATGATAAACCGCATACATACCAGCTAGGTTTGCCAATAGTACTTGTGAGGTACAGATGTTTGAGTTGGCTTTTTCACGGCGGATATGCTGCTCACGAGTCTGTAGCGCCATACGTAGGGCAGTATTGCCTTGTGAGTCTTTTGAAACTCCGATAATACGACCAGGTGCTGAGCGCTTGGCTTTATCAGAGAACGCAAAGTAGGCAGCATGTGGACCACCAAAGCCCATTGGAATACCAAAACGCTGCGTGCTACCCAATGCCACGTCTGCGCCCATGTCAGCTGGTGATTTTAGTAACACCAAACTCATGATGTCACTGACGACACTCACATAAGTTTTGTTTTTCTTCACAGCAGCAATGACGTCTGTTAAATCTTTAACATCGCCTTCAACACCGACATATTGGAATAATGCACCGAAATAGTCGCCTGATTTAGCCAGTTCAAAATCACCAACCACCACTTCCCAACCAAAATATTTGGCACGAGTATTAATCACATCTAGCGTTTGCGGATACACGCGGTCATCAACGAAAAACTGCATAGACTTACTTTTGCTGACACGTTTTGACATTGCCATCGCTTCAGCAGCAGCCGTTGCTTCATCAAGCAGTGAGGCGCCAGCAAGCTCAAGACCAGTCAGGTCGATACAAACTTGTTGGAAGTTAAGCAAGGCTTCTAGGCGACCTTGAGCGATTTCCGCCTGATAAGGCGTGTAAGCGGTATACCAACCTGGATTTTCAAGGACGTTGCGCTGAATAACTGCTGGCATACGCACAGGCGAGTAACCTTGACCGATATAGCTCTTATTAACAGTGATGTCATCTGCCATGGTACGCAATTTGGCAAGCGCTGCGTGCTCACTCATCGCCACTGGCAAATCTAATTCTTTATGCAGACGTACTGGTTCAGGCACGGTATCATTGATAAAGCTTGCCATGTCGCTATAACCAACAGCGCTGAGCAGGTCAGCTTGTTTGGCATCATTAGAGCCAAGATGACGATAAACAAATTCGGCTTCATTGAACAAGCCTTCAAACGTATCAAGCGTTGGGTTTTGAGAGATAGTCATGGTGATCCTTGGTAAATATAGGAATAAAGGAGATGGCTATAATAAAAATAGGGTAGTAGCAGGTTATACGTAATGTACAAATTGGTCTTGCTCAAAGCGGAACTGGGTATTGTAAACGCCATTATCAGCACGCTCCCCAGCACCAATCATCATAACGATATGATGATTATCACTCAGCTTTAATAAGCGCTTCATAGCAGGCTCATCGAAACCGCCCATCGGGCAGCTATCAAATCCATGCGCGCGTAAGGCAAGCATTAGATTTCCAGCCGCTAATGCGGTGTTATTGGTTGCCCAATTTTTGGTATCTTCAAAGGTATAATAAGGCGATTTTATAGGACCCTTTATACGTCTGACTACTTGAATGGCGCTCCATTTGGCTACTGATACCACGTTAGCAGGTCCACGTAAAAAATCTAAGGCAACGACTTTGTTGTAGTAGTCTTTGACTTTTTTTGGCACCGGCATATCAGGGTATTCACGCAATATTTGCTTTGCATGGTCATGCCAAACATCAGTACGAGCAACGACCGCAATTAAACGTGCTGAGGTTTTTGCTGCGTTTTGATTCATGCAGTTTTTGACTGCGCGCTTGCGCTTACCAGCATCATCAATAACATAAAATTCCCATGGCTGAAGATTGCTTGAGTTTGGGGCAAGCATTGCCAAACGCAGGCAGTCTGCTAATACATCGTCAGGTATCGGCGCATCTGTAAATCGGCGTACCGAACGGCGCGACTCTACCACCTCACAAAATGCTTGCAGCTGCGGGGTGTGACTAGGCGTCGCAAGACTGTCTTTATTGCCAGTATTAGAATTCATAGTAGGATCCATGCTGAGGAATGAGTAATCAGCTTCAGGCATTATCGATTGCATATCTTCAATAGTGTCTGACGAGTGATTAATATGAATAAATCAGATAGCAGTTGGGCGTCATAAATTGAGTGCTGATTGTCTTGAAAATACTGCATTGAAAACACGGTCTTGCCATTATTGGCTTAAAAGTAAAGCACACAGATACCAGCGCTTGCCAGTATCTGTCGAGTTGCTTCTTTTCATCAGTAAACATTTTATAAATGACAATCTTATCAAGACTGTCTTATCAATAAAAATATTAAAAGCAGCAATACTAAAGTTAAATGCTGCCTTTAAGAGAGTGTAAGACTGATATTACAGCTCGTTTTCGTACTCATCAGCCGTTAGCAGCGCTTCATAGTCAGCGATATTGTCAGGCTTCATTCTGAAGAACCAACCTTCGCCATATGGGTCAGAGTTGATGATTTCTGGATCATCTTCTAAGGCTTCATTGATAGCAACCACTTCACCTGAAATAGGCGCATAAACGTCAGAAGCGGCTTTTACTGATTCAACAACAGAGATTTCGTCATCAACAGCGATGATGTCACCCACGTCTGGCAATTCAACAAATACTACGTCACCCAATAGGTCTTGAGCATGATCAGTGATACCAACCGTGATAGTACCGTCGTCTTCTAAGCGTAACCACTCGTGGCTGGCGATGTATTTTAGTTCTGCTGGGATATTACTCATGGTTTCTCTCCTAGGTGATAGAGGTTAATTAATAAAAAAGAAAGCTAATAATAAATTTTCTGTTGCCTACGAGTCAAACTGCTGCTTGCCATTACGGACAAACGGTAGTTTAAGCACGCGTACATCGACGAACTTACCTTTACCGCGCAGATCAATTTGCACATTGTCATCTTCTGCTAGGGTAGCAGGAACACGGGCGATAGCGATAGAATTTTTGAGGCTAGGAGAGAAAGTACCACTAGTAATGATACCTTTTTGCTCTTTATCAGTGCCTTGATTAATGGTCACTTCCATACCTTCACGTAATACGCCACGGCTAGTCATTAATAAGCCCACTTGCTTCATAGCAGTATTGTCATCTTTTGACTGTTTGCGTTTGCTGACCATAGCATTGCGACCAATAAAGTCACGCTCGTCTTTTAGCGCCAGTGTCCAGCCCATGTTGCATTCATAAGGGCTAATACTTTCATCCATGTCATGACCATAGAGGTTCATGCCAGCTTCCATACGTAAGGTATCGCGAGCGCCAAGACCGGCAGGCTTTATGCCATTGGCTTGCAACTGCTCAAAGAATGCCGGCGCATCATCGCCATGCATAATTACTTCGACGCCATCTTCACCGGTGTAGCCTGTACGAGCGACAAACCAATCCGTGCCTTCGATGTCTGTTAAATCAGCACCAACAAAAGGTTTAAGCGCAGCTAATGTATCAGCCCAACTGGGTTTAATCTTTGCTAATTTTTCAACTGCATTAGGTCCTTGAACGGCAAGCATCGCAAGTTCTGTGCGCTCAGTTAAGACAACATCAAAGTTTTTGGCTACTTTTTCAAACTGTGCCATATCTTTATCTCGCGTTCCAGCATTTGAGACGATACGGTATTCAGTTTCATCAGAATTTGATAGATAAACGATTAAATCGTCGATGATGCCGCCTTCTTCATTCAGCATTGGAGAATAAAGGGCTTTACCAGCTGTTTTTAGTTTATCGACATCGTTAGCCAATAGCTTCTGTAGCCATGCTTTGGCATCCGTGCCTTTGATATCGACAATAACCATATGAGAGACGTCAAACATACCGGCGTCAGTGCGTACCGCTTCATGCTCTTCGATTTGTGAGCCATAATGAATAGGTAGCTCCCAACCAGAAAAATCTACCAGTTTGCCATCACTCTCGACATGAGACTGATAAAGGGGAGTGCGCTTAGGGGCTTGGGTGTCAGTATTTTGAATATCGGTCATAACAAATCCTTATGTGGACATTAGCTATACTTAGTAAAAGTATTAGGGCTGATGTACATGATCATAGTAGCGAGAAGCAATATTGCAGGGTACAAGCATTGCAACCAAGGGTAGTACAGAAAAAAGATAAAACTGTCCGCCAAACAAACGCTTAACGTCAGTTTAGAGGGAAGCCCTATCTGTCCTGTGACCTGAGATTTTCAACACGATCCATCATCGTAAGTCTTTAACAGAGCAATGATGTCGCGTTTTCTCCCCTTCGGTGGGTAAGGCGTCGTCCGTCCTTACCGCTCTCCAGATTTGTTATGCCTAAGGTTTAAAGGGCAATCCGCCAATCAGCGCGATACAAATAAACCGTTGTGACATGTGTTTTCAGTCCTTTTACCTGAGCGATTGGCAGGGTGGATGCGCCTTCGGTGGTCGTATAGCGGCTGTCAGTACAAGCTCATTGATACGAGCATTACTAACTTTAGGCTAAAGACTCTCTCCTGAAAAACGCTTTTATTATGAAAGGTTCACAGCTTTTTTACAACCCATCATATAAATTATAGTGAATAATTTTAGCAAACATGCTTTTTTATACGGACAATACATCGAACGACAGCAAAATAGAGTACATGTGTTTCTGTAAAATTACATAGTGCCAATAAAAAATAAAGCTGAAGCATTTGTTATAAAAATTTAAAAGTATAAAATTTATCTATGAGCGTTATGCTTGACGGTACAAGGCGTGCAGGGTGCTCATATGAAGATATTCCTTACTTTCTCTTAAGCTAAGTTGCGATAGTATTTGGGATGCTTTACCTTATCTGAACGTAAAGTCACTACTGATAATGGCTTGAAATATGCTAATCTATGACGATAGTTTCTGATAGGTTGTTTTTATGCATTGCGATATTTATAAATTCCTTAAACATGATGATATGTATATCTATATTGCCCGTCCTGATTATCCGAATGATACGGATGAAATCAAAGATTGGCTGGGTGTGTTACCCAAAGACTTTCGTGCAGGCTTAGGTCGTAGCAAGTTTGTCATGCATCTGGATTTGGCTACAACGCCTACACTTGCTAGAGTGGACAAAGAAGAAGTGCTAGAAAAGCTAGCGTCGCAAGGGTATTTTGTACAATTACCACCACAAGATGTCATGCGCCGCCAAGCAGAATTGCGTGCCCGCGAATCTCAAGACAGTATTTATAATACGTAATAGTTATAAAAGTACATTTTAACAAGGTTTACGTCGATATTTTGCAGCTCGTTTTATCAAGTCTAATTTTTTAGCTGGCTTTTTTGAACAGAGTGGATAGATACAGATGAAATATCGAAATATATAGTGTCATGCATTTTGATGAATAGTCATGATAAACTAGCAGTTTATTAATATAATCACTATCCCGCAATATTTACGAACGCAGGTAATAAAACACGCATGGACTGGTTAAAAAATATCTTACACAGCTTACCACTAGAAGCGATCAGCGATATTCTTGGTGAGATTGCTATTTGGTGGGGGCAGCTGGTAAAAGACGTACCGGTAGCAGATTTACCAATGTATGCTTATCTTGGTGGCGTCATTATCGTGTTAGTACTTTGGCTACTGGTCGCGCGCATATTACCACGTCCATTAGGCGGCATGAGTTGGATGATACTGTTTGCTGTATTATTAGCACCAGGTACAGCACTGGGTGACCCAAGTGTGATTGCACCTGCCAGTATCAGCGTGGTCTATGCGATTATGATGAAAGACACGACTGGTGCGATTGCCAATATGCTGCCCATCATGGTGGTATTATTTGTTGGTTTATTTGTTGGTTTTGTTTGGCAGCTGATTCGCGGCGCCTTTGAATCAAGCTTAGATAAAGCTCGCAGTCGTACCGCACAGGACAAGCAAGCAAATATGCAGCTAGCTTCTGGCAATTATTTGGCGACAGAATCTGATGAAGTGGTGGCAGTTAAAGATATTGATCCAGCAATTAATCTAAAAAAGGATACGCCTGTATCTAAAAATAATGATTAGTCTGAATGCGATTGCTTTAACGCTATAACCTTTTAAAGTATTTCCTTTCTAGTTGACAGTGTTGATTCCTGATTCCTGATTCCTGATTCCTGATTCCTGATTCCTGATTCCTGATTCCTGATTCCTGATTCCTGATTCCTGATTCATGCATTTTTTCTAATGATTATAAAAGACACCATGCGTGTCTTTTTTTATATGATAAATATCTGCGAACGCATGAGTATTTTGGCAATCAATAAGGCTGTGCTAATCTAAATGACAATTTATTAACGCTCTTAAAACCTTTTAACGATAACAATAAATGAGATTGTATTATGACCGATAAAAAAACCAAATTTACGGGTACGAAAAGCTATATCGCTACTGATGATTTGCAATTGGCAGTCAATGCGGCAATGACGCTACAAAAACCGCTACTTATCAAAGGTGAGCCGGGTACAGGCAAGACTTTACTAGCAGAAGAGGTTGCTGAAAGTTTAGGTATGCCACTGATTACGTGGCATATCAAGTCGACGACTAAGGCAGAGCAGGGTTTGTACGAGTATGATGCGGTATCGCGTCTGCGTGATTCGCAAATGGGTGACGATAAAGTCTATGAGATTGGCAATTATATCAAGCCGGGTAAATTGTGGGATGCCTTTACCAGCAAAGAGCGTAGTGTATTATTGATTGATGAAATTGATAAAGCAGATATTGAGTTCCCAAATGACTTGTTGCATGAGCTTGATAAGATGTCTTTTTATGTTTATGAGACGGGCGAAACCATCACAGCAGCGCAGCGTCCCGTGGTTATTATCACCTCAAACAATGAAAAAGAGTTACCAGATGCGTTTTTGCGTCGTTGCTTCTTCCACTATATTGATTTCCCTGAAGAAGAAACCATGCGCCAAATTGTTGAGGTGCATTTTCCTAATATTCAAGAAAAACTGGTCAATGATGCGCTTGATATCTTTTATAAATTACGTAACGTTCAAGGACTCAAAAAGCCGCCATCAACGTCTGAGTTGGTCGATTGGTTGACGCTATTATTGGCGGATGATATGGCACAAGCAGAGTTAGAAGAAAACTTGCGCGGTGAAAAGTCTATTCCGCCACTATATGGTGCGTTACTGAAAAACGAAGCCGATGTGAATTTGTTGCAGCGTTTTGCTAATATGATGCGTCGTTAATATTTGTAGCTTGCATTGATTTTAACATCAGATATCAAAGTCAAAGTCAATGCCAGCGCTTAGCCTATGACTGTATCAATTAATGATATCAGCAATATCACCAGATAATAATATCAGCCAATAAGTGATACGACTCTTATGTTTATCAAACTATTTTACACCTTGCGTACTTATGGCGTGCCAGTCAGTACGCGCGAGCTGCTCGATTTAAATGCTGCGTTAGAGCAAGGGCTGATGATGCAGCCGCACCCTGAAGATCCAGCATTGACTACTTTTGCCAGTCGTGAAGACATGTATCGTCTGATTCGATTGTGCATGGTCAAAGACGAGCGCCATTTTGATAAGTTTGATCGTGCCATGGCGGATTATTTCGAAGGCGTCGATAGTCTAGACATGGATGAGCTGTTGGCCAAGCTAACGGACGTGCCCAAAGAATGGCTCGATTTAAAGCTTGATCCAAAGAACCTGACCGATGAGCAGAGACGTCTGCTAAAAAAGTACGGTTCACTTGAAGAGCTGATGAAGGCGTTAGAGGAGCGGTTAAAAGAGCAAAAAGAGCGTCATCAAGGTGGTAGTAAATGGGTAGGGACGGGTGGCACCTCACCGTTTGGCGCTTATGGTGACCATCCTGAGGGCGTGCGTGTCGGCGGTGAGTCACGCAAACGTAGCGCTGCCAAAGTTTGGGAGCAGCGCAAATATCGCAATCTTGATGATGACAGTCAGCTCGGTACTCGTCAAATTCAGATGGCGCTACGCAATCTGCGCCAGTTTGCACGGACCGGTAGTGCTGATGAGCTCGATATTCATGAGACAATTAAGCGCACGGCAAAAAAGGGTGTACTCGATATACATATGCAAGCAGAGCGCCGTAACCGTGTCAAAGTGCTAATGTTGTTTGATGTGGGCGGCAGTATGGATATCCATGTCGAAGCGCTCGAAAAACTGTTTTCTGCGGCGAAAAATGAATTTAAAACCTTAGAGTTTTTTTACTTTCATAACTGCCTATATGATTATGTCTGGAAGGATAATAACCGTCGTCATAGCGCACCGATGCCAACGTTTGAATTGCTTAATAAGTATGGCCGAGAGTATCGGGTCATCTTCGTTGGTGATGCGTCGATGTCACCCTATGAGCTCATGACGGTAGGCGGTAGCGTTGAATATATGAATAATGAAGCAGGCATCGTCTGGTTAAAGAGGGTGCTCGCGCACTTTGATAAAGTCGCTTGGCTAAACCCTGAGAATCCAACCTATTGGCAATATACCCAAACCATCGTTGAGATTAAAAAACTGTTTGATAATAAGATGTATCCGATGACGTTACATGGCGTGGAAGATATGACCAATTATATGGCGCGGTAATATTATATCAGCTTTAGAGTAATTGAATGTTAGCTTTGCAGTCAGTTTTTAGATGATATAAATCAGAATAAAGAAACAGCTTCTATTATTTAATAGAAGCTGTTTTTTTATAACATTTTAATTGTTTACGATAAGCAATTATTGCCTCATCATTAATAATTAAATAATAGGACGATTCCACGCATCACGTACGGCAAATCTAGCATCTGACCATTCTAAGCGTGAGTTGCCACGTGAATTCAACCAATCTCTCTGCAAGTCTTGCTCTACCAGCTCAAACGTTTGATCGTTACCATACTGCTTGCGCTGCGCATAACCATAACCATAGGCATTACGATAATCAGTATCGTAGTCATATTGCGGGTTATAGTAGTCAGTCGTCGCATGCTGAGTACGCCAGTAAGTGTCTTCTTCCATATTGCCTTCAAAGGCATTGGCAACGGCGTTACCAGCTGTTGCACCGACGACTGCACCAACGGCACCGCCTACGACTGAACCTACTGGACCACCTACTGCACCGATAGCTGCGCCTGCTGCTGCACCGCCGACCATACCTGTACCACTACTAACAGGATTGGCTTCTCGTTGTACTTCATTTTGATCAGTAGGATTAACGGCTTCACCAACTTCTTGGCCACCAGCACCACCAGCAACTGCGCCTGCTAAGCCGCCGATTACCGTACCGACTGGACCACCAACTGCTGTACCTACAGCAGCGCCTGCTGCTGCACCGCCCAGTGCACCAGTACCACTAGCAATAGGATGCGGCTTCTCATGAGCTTCTAAGCTATCGGTAGGATTGACCATCTCGCCTGCTTCATGTCCAACTTTGCTACCTGCGATTGCTCCAACAGCACCGCCTACTAAGGTGCCAACTGGACCTCCAACTGCTGTGCCTACGGCTGCACCTGCTGCTGCGCCACTAAGCGCGCCAGTACCAGTCGCTACTGGATGCGGCTTATCTTCACCATGATGAATGGGCTCAATAGGCTCTCTATGACCTGCATAATGGACGTACTCTTTTGGCTCATAGTTTTCACCATTCATACGGGCATGGGTCTTATCCCAACCATCACGTACCATGTCTTTTGCTTGTAGCCAGGTCATGCGTGAGTCGCCTTTTACCTCATACCAGCGCTGTTCAAGCTCAGCTTCAACTTCTTCGAAACGCGTCGCATTTGGATAATGCGCACGGGTGGCATAACCTACTGCATAGGCTGGATGATAATCGGTATCATAATCATAATCTTCATGATAATAAGGGCGCGTGGTATGAGTTTCTTGCCAGTATTCGTATTCTACTGTTGGGTCTAGCATCTCACCGACCGAGCTACCTGCGACACCGCCGACGATAGCACCAATAGCACCACCAATCAGCATGCCTAATGGACCACCAATAGCACCAATAGCTGCGCCTGCTGCTGCACCGCCTGTACCACCAAGAGCTGTACCTATTGGATGTGAGCCTGGCTCACCTGTAATGGGGTCAGCGTTGTCATTGACTACTACTGTACGATTGATATTATCCATGAGCTATTATCCTTTTTACTATTATTGTTAAGTTATGAAGAATGATATAAGTAGCCTGCAATCTAAATGACATTAAAATAAAGGTCATTTTTGACATCCAATCTTAGCTTGTCCTCTAAATCAGTGATTGCTATTGAGACTTGCTAGCAATCACTATATAGCTGTTCAAATTTCTAATACTTATTTTAATCCTTAGCATTGGCATTATCTTTAAGAAATCTAGTAAGCCTTGCTTGCTAAGTAATATAGCCTAAGGGTGCTGGAGTAGTCTGTAGCACATAGCTGCTACCTGTATAGCATCTATGTAAACGATACTTCTATAATGAGCATTATTGTTAACCAATGATTATCAAAGTGCACAAAAGTAAATAAGATGTAAGTCGAGCTTATTGGAATCGCTATTTCCCAGTTACTGATGTTATGAAAAGGATTAAGTAAGCACAAAAAAGGCACTATTATTAAGAATAATAGTGCCTTCATTTTTATTAATAAATACTTAATGTGGCTCAGTGAGTCTAAAAAGATGCAGTCTCATTAGGTATGGTGTTACTTATGATGAATTGATGGAGTGTAAGTAACCATACTATGGTCTATTGTGCTGACTCAACCAGTCCAATCATCACACCCATCTCTTTTTTGTCATGCTTATCTATCGTGGGTGCGTATAAAGCGGATGCAATACCGCCATCTAAAAATAAAGCATTTGGACACTTCAATTCGTTTTTAAATAGTGCGGCAAACTGATAAAAGGTCACGGGTGCTTCGCTATTGACAAATTGTAGACTGCCATCGCTACACACGCCTATACCGTTGCGAATTTTAGCTGAGGTGCCATCAGGGTCAAACTGCGGATGGATAGCATCATTAATGACCAGCATAGGACCAGATTGGGTAGCATACAATGGCTGCGCAGTGCCGTTTTTTAGCTGCTCGGCTAAGGCATTACTTTCAGTAATTTGTACCTTGCCAGACTTATCCCACCACAGTACGCCATTGGGTAAGAGGTGAAAATTGCCGCCGCCTTCTTTCAGGTTTAATGCACGTATCTCTTCAGATTTGATGACGGTATAGCCAATAGGTGCATAATTTTCATTGTACATGCCCGCATTCATGGCAAACTTCAAAGATTGCGATGGGGGCAGGCTGCTCAAGAGATTATCGAAAGTCAGTAGCGGTTGACGACTGTCAGATTGTTGCCAAAATAATGCTAATGAATAGCGCTTATCTGTCAATAAATCAGACTGAATATGACAGGTGCTATAAGCAAACGGTGTGTTGTGTGATTGACATGACCAATCAGTAGAAGCAGTGTCCGTCTGATTGCTATCAGTTGGTTGGCAAGCACTTATACCAACAGTCATAAGCGCCATAAGCATCATTGGCAGTACATGAAGAAGTTTTTTGAAAACAGTGTTTGGCATCAATCATCTATCTTTTATAAGGAAATAAATTGCGTGATTGTCACAGCCAAACACTGTTAAATGGTTAAACAGTTGGCGGTATAAAATCGCGGACGGTATTATTGACATTGCCAATCATTTTACCACCATCAATATTGACGTCTACCTCTCCAACCGTTTTTTCTGTTGGCGCACCGGTTTCTTTACCGATATCGCGCGAGTCTTTATTATAAGCAATCAGCGCATCATTATTGGCTAAAAAGCTCGACGAATCTGCCATTACCCACATCTGATTAAAGACCTCTGATCGCGCATTATGATCAAGTAAGGCGCCTTTATCGGTGAAATAAAAGAACTTCGACAATAGCTTAATTTGTCCATCATCCAAACGGCGTGCAATGTGATAAGGCTGCAATTGACTTGGGTGCTGTAAGCCGACTGCGCCAACGATACTGGCAAGCGATTTTAGGGTATTTTTATGATAACTGGCAACGCGTTCAGCCTTACTTGGTACATCAAGTGCTTTTTGACGATAAGGGTCTTGGGTTGCCACACCTGTCGGGCAGGTATTGGTATGGCAAGAGCGTGATTGGATACAGCCGACAGCAAACATAAAGCCACGTGCAGAGTTACACCAATCAGCGCCCAATGCAAGTAAGCGAGCGATATCAAAACCTGAGACGATTTTGCCACTCACGCCAAGTTTGATTTGGTTGCGAATGCCTGCCCCAACCAAGGTATTATGGACGAATAAAAAACCATCGATCAATGGCATACCGACGCTATCCATAAACTCAACAGGTGCAGCACCCGTGCCGCCTTCAGCACCATCAATAACGATAAAATCAGGGTAGTTATCGGCTTCTATCATGGCTTTGACAATCGCCATAAACTGCCAAGGCTGCCCAATACATAGCTTAAAGCCAACTGGCTTGCCTTCTGATAAATCCCGTAGCTGCTGTAAAAACACAACCAATTCACGAGGCGTACTAAAAGCAGAATGCGACGCAGGTGATACGCAGTCTTGACCCATCGGCACTTGACGGGTTTCAGCGATTTCTGGGGTGATTTTTTCTGCTGGCAACACGCCGCCCTGACCGGGCTTAGCACCTTGTGACAGTTTGATTTCAATCATTTTGACTTGCGGATCAACAGCTTTTTCGGCAAATGACAGTGGGTCAAAGTTGCCATTGTCATCGCGGCAACCGAAGTAACCTGTACCCAGCTCCCAAATCAAATCACCACCGAATTTACGATGATAAGGACTGATAGCACCTTCACCACTATCATGAGTGAAGCCGCCCATTTTTGCGCCTTGATTGAGCGCCATAATGGCATTAGCAGACAAACTGCCAAAGCTCATCGCTGAGATATTAAACACTGACATATCATGCGGCTGCTTACACCGCTCACCGCCCACAATGATGCGGAAGTCTTTATTCTTAATCGGCTCACTGACAGCAGATTGCAAAAACCATTCTTTACCATGAGCATATAAATTGTCCAAAGTGCCAAAAGCATTGGTATCGCTGACGTTTTTGGCGCGCTGATAGACCAAGGCCCGCTGCTGACGTGAGAACGGCACTTGCTCTTTGTCGTCTTCGAGCAAATACTGGCGAATCTCAGGACGGAAATCCTCTAACACATAGCGGATGTGACCGGCGATAGGATAGTTGCTTAAGATAGAGTGCTTAGATTGCAATAAGTCATAAATACCTAGCCCAACGGCGAGTCCACCGATGATAATGAGTACCCAGTTGACGAGGAGTAATCCTGCTAAAAACAGCAAGATTGCGGCGCCAAAGGTGCTGTAGCGTAGCAAAACACCGGTTAGGTAAGGGGAGTTGTGTTCAGGCTCAGGGTTCAAATTGGTTCTGGAATCGGGCATAACAAGGCTCAACTATAAAAAATAGGAATTAAAAAATGCGGCAGTAAGTTATTTGGTAACTTTGCCGCTATTCATGATTCAATATAGAAAGATTAAATAAGAGTTTTAAAATGAGCGAAAGCGCTAAAAGCCAACATGTTAAAAGCAGGCCAAACGCCCTTAGGGGCTCAAATTTGTGGTGTGTATCATACGCCTATAATATCACGGCTCCATATCAATTAAGTAACGGCAGACCAATAAAGACCTTGCAATTACTACTCTCAGGCTTTAATAATTCCAAAAAAAACCTTAAGCTCATGTTTTAATGACGGTTTGTCGCGTAGCTATGATTAAGTTACCTATAATCAATGGCAGAAAATATTAAAAATAAAATTGAAACCGACTGTCAGTGTCTGGTGGTAATGTCTAAAAAGCATCTTGTAGGCTGTGACGAGGACGATGCATAAAGGTTAAAAAAGCGTTTATCCGCAATGCACAGTAGCCGCTGCAGTATGTTTTCAACCCGCTGCTGCGAGAGTGCAGGGCCTGAAACTCGCCCAATCGGTTGCAAAGGGGGAGTCTATACGTTTATATAAAGCATATAGAAAATTCGGACATTAATAGTTTAAAAGCAATTATTCAACAAGGTCAATTTGCCAGTTATATCAATCGCTTCAATCAATGGCTTATGGCACATTACTTTTATTATTGGTATTTACATAAAATTTTAACGTCTCTTACGCTTCAGCACAAACTACTTGCTACAAAGTGTATAGCACTTAGACCAAATCACTTTTTGATTGCATCGAAAGGCTTTAGTATCATTGGTAAACTAAGTTAAAACTTACCTGGCAACTCAATTAGTTTAAACCCCGCTGCCAATCCTTTCAGCCAACGCTTGCAACTTAGGTACTATCATCGCCGCATAGTCTTCGCTTTCCCAATTGGCACTTGGGACACTGGCATTGAGTGAATACGCATATTGCCCAGTCGCAACATCAAAGACACCAACGGCCACTGCTAATATGTCCGTAGAGAACTCACCATCCGATACGGTATAACCATGCATTTTATAATGGTCTGCGGCGTCAGATAAAGCAGCCTGCGCATGGTTATAATCTTCTGCTGATAGCTGCTCTTGTAAATTACTACGAATAACAGCCTGTCGTATTTGCGAACTAGCCGCATAAAAAGCACGTCCAATAGCGGTTCGGGCGACGGGAACGGCTGAGCCAACTTGCAAATTGACCGATAGGCGGGCAGGGCTACGACAGCAAGCGTGATAGCGCATCTCCCCTTCGACTTCGGTTGCCAAATTCACCGACACCTCGTTTTGACTGGCAAACTGCCGCAATAACGGTTCAGCTGCTGCCACTAAATCATGACGACTCCACGCTGTTGCACTTAATCGCACCGCACTACTACCCAATTTATACTGTCCATGTAGCGTCACGCGCAAAAATCCAAGCGTCATCAAGGTATGAATCAGACGAGTAATCGTCGCTTTTGGCAATTTTGTCATCTGGCATAATTGCTGATGGCTAAGCGTCTCTTCATGCTCAAAAGCTGCCAATATCATTAAGCCACGTCCAAGGGCAGTGACAAATTGCCTATCGTTGTCTTCTTTACCTTGGGTAAGGGAGCTATTTAATCGATCCAGTAATGGTGCAGCTACCAGCATATTTTTTCTCATTTTATAACCATCTGAATGAATAAGGGTTTACAGGACGCTAAAATTTTGCTTAAATAGTTTATATTATGAAACTAAGTTTCGCACAGCGGAATTTTGAAGTCAATAGTAAATTTAGCCAAAGCATCATATTCACCATTAATCGTCGGTCAGGATGACTGACAACAAGGAGCACCACATGGCAACTTCTAGCAGCCCACGTTTTGATTGGGAAGATCCATTTTTATTACGTGACCAGCTTACAGATGAAGAGCGCATGGTAACGGACAGTGCGCGTCAGTTTTTTCAAAAAGAGCTGATGCCGGGTATCATTCAGGCCAATCGTAATGAACATTTTGACCGCGATATCATGCGTCAGATGGGCGAGATGGGTCTTCTTGGTGTGACGATCGACGGTTATGGTTGTGCTGGCATGTCAAGCGTGGCTTATGGTTTGATTGCGAAAGAAGTGGAAGCGGTGGATTCGGGCTATCGTTCAGCGATGAGCGTGCAGTCAAGCTTGGTCATGCATCCGATACATGCCTATGGTACAGAAGAGCAGAAAGAAAAATATCTGCCAAAACTGGCAACTGGGGAATATGTCGGCTGCTTTGGTCTGACAGAGCCGGATTCGGGTTCAGATCCTTCATCAATGTCAACGCGCGCGCGCGCAGTGGCAGGCGGTTATGAGCTGACTGGTAATAAAATGTGGATTACCAATAGCCCGATTTCTGATGTATTTGTCGTTTGGGCAAAAGATGATGCTGGTGACATTCGTGGTTTTATCTTAGATAAAGGTATGAAAGGGCTGTCCGCACCGAAAATCGAAGGCAAGTTCTCATTGCGTGCGTCTGTCACGGGTGAGATTGTTATGGACAAAGTGTTTGTCCCTGAAGCCAATGCTTTCCCAGATATTCGTGGTCTAAAAGGTCCGTTTGGTTGCCTAAATAAAGCCCGTTACGGTATCGCTTGGGGTTCAATGGGCGCTGCTGAATTCTGCTGGAAAGCGGCTCGCCAGTATACCCTTGACCGTAAACAATTTGGTCGTCCGCTAGCAGCGACACAGTTGGTACAGCTAAAACTTGCCAATATGCAAACGGAAATCACACTAGGTCTGCAAGCAGCATTGCGTGTTGGTCGTTTGATGGATGAGGACAATGCTGCTCCTGAAATGATTTCACTGATTAAGCGTAATAATTGCGGCAAAGCGCTAGAGATTGCCCGTATTGCCCGTGATATGCATGGCGGCAATGGTATCTCTGATGAGTTTCATATTATTCGTCATGTGATGAATTTAGAAGCGGTCAATACTTATGAAGGTACCCATGATATTCATGCGCTCATCTTAGGTCGCGCGCAGACTGGGATTCAGGCATTTTATTAAGCGTTGTTAGCTAATAAGTATTGGCTAATTTCCCGACCATTAACGTACGTTACTGTTGTACTTCTTACGAAGCACTTGATAAGCAGTAGCGTGCGTTTTTTAGTTATTAGTCCTCATTTATATCTGGTTTAGCAGTAGTTTTAAAGAATTAGATAAATGAGGACTAGGTACTGTCTTATCATTTTTATCATTATAAAAAATACGTTATCAATAAGGGATTATTATGACTGTCACTACAACGACACAACAGCCTGAACAAGCCAAATTTACTAATAATGCTACCGCTGATATTGCGACTGATGCGGTATCAAAAGGCGCATTATATGGTATCAAGGTGCTTGATTTGTCGCGGGTATTGGCAGGTCCTTCTTGCACTCAAGTGCTCGCCGACCTTGGTGCCGATGTGATCAAGGTTGAGCGTCCACATATTGGTGATGAAACCCGTCATTGGGCGCCGCCAAAATTCAGCGATGATACATCCGCTTATTACGCCACCATTAATCGCAATAAAAAATCCCTCACGGTCGATATCACCACGCCTGCTGGACAAAACATCATTAAGCAGCTCGCTGAAACAAGCGATATCGTGGTAGAAAACTTTAAAGTTGGCGGTCTGAAAAAATACGGTTTGGACTATGAGAGTTTAAAGCAAAGCAATCCACGTCTGATTTATGCCTCATTAACGGGCTTTGGGCAAACAGGTCCCGATGCTGAGCTGCCGGGCTATGACTATATTATTCAAGGTTTGTCAGGGCTAATGAGCATCACTGGACCTACTGATGGCGAACCGCATAAAGTTGGCGTGGCAGTGGTAGATTTGTTTGCAGGTTTGCAGCTGACGATTGGTATTCAAGCGGCGTTAATAGCGCGCCAGCATACTGGAATGGGTCAACATGTCGATGTCGCGTTACTAGACAGTGCGCTGGCAATGCTCGCCAATGTTGGTATGAATCATTTGGCATCTGGTGAGATACCGCCGAGACTGGGCAATGGTCACCCTAACATCGTTCCTTATCAAGTGTTTGCCGGTGCAGGGGAGGAGCATTTCATTTTAGCCTGCGGTAATGACAGTCAATTTGCCAGACTATGCCAGATGTTATCCGTAGAGTGGCATACTGACAGTCGTTTTGCGACCAACCCTCAACGCGTTGCCCATCGTGAGCTGATTTGTGAGTGGCTCATAAACGCATTTGCCGAGCATCCACGTGCATATTGGCTTACGCGCTTGCATGAGGCGGGTATTCCTTGCGGTCCTATTCATAATGTTGCAGAAGCTTTGGCTATGCCGCAAGCGCTGGCACGAGGGATGATTGTTAATTTTGCCGCGCAAGGCAGTCCGGTAAGAGCACTTGGTAGCCCCATTAAACTCTCAGGCTCGCCTGTCACTTATCGTACACCGCCACCGCGTTTGAGCGAGCATACTGACAGCACGCTTAGTAATTTGGGCTATGACAGCGATATGATCGCCAAATTGAAAGCTGACGGGATTGTTTGATCAAACCCCTGATTGTCTTGGTCGAAGGCAGTTATTACCTGCAAAAGCTCAATGACAATTTGCAGGCGTTTTTATCAGGGCTTATCGTCAGCCCTAAATAAAATAAGTACAAATATTATAAAGTGCTACTGGTATAAATTTTTCTTTCTTTAAACAAGGAAATAGCAGCGTTTAGTTTTTATTGCTAATCAATGAAACCTAAACGCTGTTCAATTTGCTTCGCCAATTCAATCAGTACAGCACTGACCTCAGCACGCTTGGACTCATATTCTGCTTGTAAAAAGCTGACTGCCATACCCGCAACCGCATTGCCCGACGCATTGCGTATGTAAGTCCCTAAGCAATACATACCATCACGTAATTGCCCATCATCCAGTGAAATACGGCTCTGCTGTATGACAAAAATTTCATCCGCTAAAGTTTCAAAGTTGCTAACTCCGTTAGGTGTCATTGGCTCTGGAAAGATACCTTCATAAAGTGATTTGATATTATGCATGGGCAAGGTTGAAAGCATAGCTTTGCCCGTGGCAGAAAATACTGCTGGTACGCGCACACCAGCACGGAAAGTAAAACCAAGCGGAGCTGGTGCTTCATGACATGCTAAAAAAACCACTTCGCCCAAATCCATTTTGGACAAGGTGACGGTGTGCTGTAACAGGATAGGATATTGCATGATAAGGTCTTTAAATAACTGCACCACCCCTTGCTGTTGCTCGTATTTACCCGCCCAATATAGCAAGTAAGAACCTAAGTGAAAGCGTCCTTCGCTATCCTTATAGATGACATGCTTGGTAAGTAAGCTTTGCAAAATATTATGCGTTGAGCTACGTGGTAGCTTTAACTCTTTTGCAATATAAGCTGCCGTTAAGGGCTGCTGGCTTGCCGTGATTAAATCCAGAATTTGAAACGTTTTGTCTAGAGCAGGAACGGCGCTGGTACTCATAAGTTGCCTATTAAAATGTCAGTTAAAAAGTAAAAATAAAAAATATGTTCGAGAACTATCAAAATAACGGTTGCAAAGAGTATCGCATCGTTCTTATAATGATGTCTCATATATGGAATATCTGTTCAGTATATTGAACAGTGCATATATTATCAATCATTATTACTGACTGCTTACGTCAATTTTTCATTGGTTTAATAGCTGTTTAAAAAGACAAGCTTATGCCAACGTTAGATAGCTTTATAGATAATAAATAAGTAATAGCGACAAACATGGAGTGTTACGATGCTAAAGACTACCCTAAATCTCTCAAACCCAGATTTGATCAAACAGCAGTGTCTTATCAAAGACGGATGGCACGCTGCCAATGATGATGCCACTATTGAAGTGAGCAATCCATTCAACGGCGATGTTATCGGTACGGTGCCAAGCTTGACGACCGCTGATGTCAATGATGCTGTTACTTATTCTCACGAAGCTCAAATCACTTGGGCCGCCAAAACCCCACATGAACGCGCGCAGCTGCTGCAAAAATGGGCAGATCTTATCGATGCCAACAAAGAAGATTTGGCCATTATCATGACCGCCGAGCAGGGCAAGCCTTTGGCTGAATCACGCGGCGAGATTGGTTATGCCAATAGCTTTATCCGCTGGTTTGCAGAAGAAGGCAAGCGTGTTTATGGTGATGTCATTCCTGCAACCAACTCGCAATTACGCTATGTGGTATTAAAACAGCCGGTTGGCGTTTGTGCTGCCATCACGCCTTGGAACTTTCCAGCGGCGATGATCACGCGTAAAGCAGCTCCTGCACTAGCAGCAGGCTGTACTATCATTATCAAACCTGCGACTGAAACGCCATTTTCTGCCTTAGCACTCGGTGCATTGGCTGAGCAAGCAGGTATTCCTGCAGGCGTTATCCAAGTTGTGACCGGTAAATCATCTGTTATCGGCGATATTCTTACCGGCGATGCTCGCATTCACAAACTATCATTCACGGGTTCTACCGAAGTCGGTCGCACCTTAATGGCACAGTGTGCTCCAACGATTAAAAAGCTGTCATTAGAGCTTGGCGGCAATGCACCGTTTATCGTTTTTGATGATGCCGATCTTGAAAAAGCTGCTGAAGGTCTAATCGCTTCTAAATACCGTAACGCCGGTCAAACCTGTGTCTGTGCCAACCGCGTTTATGTTCAAGACAGCATTAAAGATGAATTCTTAGATATCTTTATCAAAAAAGTCGCTGAGCTAAAAGTCGGTAATGGCATGGAAGAAGGGGTCAACGTTGGTCCTTTGATTAATGAAAAAGCCTTACAAAAGGTACAAGCGCTACTAAAAGATGCGCTAGACAAAGGTGCAACCCTGATTGCTGGTGGCAGTACGAATAATGCGTCAGCCCTTGCTTACAACCCCACTGTTATCACCGATATCAGCGCTGATATGGATATTGCCAGCGAAGAGATATTTGGTCCTATCGCGCCAGTCTTTACTTTCTCATCTGAAGAAGAGGTTATTCGCGCAGCCAACGACACTATCTACGGTCTAGCAGCTTATTTTTATAGCAGCGACTATGCGCGTGCTTGGCGTGTGACCGAAGGTCTTGAATATGGCATGGTTGGACATAATACGGGCATGCTCTCAACAGAAGTAGCACCATTTGGCGGTGTCAAACAATCTGGTTTTGGTCGTGAAGGTTCAAAATACGGCATCGAAGAATATGTCGTGACCAAATACTGGTGTTCTGACGTCAGCTAAGCTTTTCAGTTTTATATTCTATTTTAATGGTCACATATTTAATTGTCACATAGCACGAAACGGGGTTCAGTGCCACGAATCCCAACTGTAATATACTCTATAAACCGCCATCACTTCACTGGCATCTACGTAAAAAGAAAGAAAAGGACATTCTTATGACTACCAATCAATCATTACTTGCACGCCGTAAAGCGGTATTGCCAACCGGACTGGGTGTGGCTTTTCCTATCTTTGCCGAAAAAGCAAAAAACTCAGAAGTTTGGGATATTGAAGGCAATCGTTATATCGATTTCGTTGGCGGCATCTCAGTACTAAATACCGGTCATAGTCATCCAAAAATCACGCAGCGTGTGCACGAGCAGCTAGACAAATTCACCCATACTGCTGCGCAAATGATTAACTATGAATGCTATGTCGATCTTGCCGAAAAACTTTGCGAAAAAGCGCCTATCAGTGGCGACACAAAGGCATTCTTCTTGACCACTGGTGCAGAAGCGGTTGAAAACTGTATCAAAATTGCTCGTGCAAAAACCCGTCGTCCAGGTGTGATTTCTTTCGTTGGCGGTTGGCATGGTCGCACGCTTATGTGCATGAGCTTGACTGGTAAAGTATTGCCATACAAAAAGAACTTTGGTCCGATGCCAGGGCCTGTATTCCATGCACTATTCCCATGCGATGAGCTGAATGTTACTGAAGAACAAGCATTGCATAGCCTTGAGATGATTTTCCAAGCGGATATCGATCCTAGTGAAGTGGCGGCGATGATTATCGAGCCAGTACAAGGTGAGGGTGGCTTCCATCAAGTCACGCCATCATTTGCTAAGTCTTTACGCGATATCTGTGATGAGCACGGCATTGTCCTAATCTTTGATGAAGTACAGTGTGGTTTTGCGCGTACGGGTACGTTGTTTGCCTGTGAACAATTGGGCGTTGAGCCAGATCTTATGACTAGTGCTAAGAGCTTGGCAGGTGGTTATCCTATTTCTGCCGTTATTGGTCGTGCTGATATTATGGATGCCCCGCAAGTAGGTGGCTTGGGTGGTACTTATGCTGGTAACCCACTTGCTTGTGTAGCCGCTTTAGCAGTCATCGAAGTCATCGAAGAGGAAAACCTACTTGAGCGTAGTATTGAGATTGGCGAAAAAATTGAGTCATTTTTAAAGGGCTTAAACTTAAGTAGTATCGGACATATTCGCCATAAAGGCGCCATGCTCGCGTTTGAATTAATCGATAGTGATGGTAAGCCTGACGTTGAAGCGACGACTAACCTAAAAGCGAAATCATTTGAGCAAGGTTTATTACTAGCATCTTGCGGTATGCATGGCAATGCCATTCGTGTGATGGTGCCATTGACGGTTGAAGATGAAGTGCTACAAGAAGGTCTTGATATCATCAAAGGTATTTTGACTGCCTAAGTATTTGATAGCTTAAAGGATAACAAGTGCTAAAGGTTGGGCTGTGTTTATAGTCAAATCCTAAGCAGTGTTGGTACAACGGCGCCTTGCAAGTCAAGACGCCGTTGTTGTCTCCGCTATCGAGATATTAAAAATACTATCGAGCTTCTCGGCTGAGAAGTATGGAAAGATAAACATGAGGGGCAATGCCCTGTTAAATAAAACCCTGTTATATAAAATACAGTGTCACTCTAAGTGTAATGAAAAAAGATTCACACGGATGAAGCACGGACAAGGAGCAAGTTATGTCTGAATTAAAAAAATCGTTAGGGACGCTAGATGTTATCGCCTTAGCATTTGGTGCAATGGTCGGTTGGGGCTGGGTCGTCTTGGCGGGCGGTTGGATTTTATCTGCTGGTACTTGGGGTGCTATGTTGGCATTCTTTATAGGTGGGCTGGCAGTGATACTGATTGGTGTGACTTATGCTGAGCTTGCGGCATCGATGCCCATCACTGGTGGTGAGCATACTTATACCCATCGCGCGCTGGGAGTAAATGTCTCCTTTATCTGTTCATGGAGTATCCTATTTGGTTATTTCTCTGTGGTCGCGTTTGAGGCGGTCGCTTTGCCTACAGTTGTAGAATATTTTATTCCTAATTATAATCAAGGTTATCTCTGGACCATTGCTGGCTGGGATGTTTATGCCACATGGGTAGGGGTTGGGATGCTGGGCTCCGTCATTGTAACGTGGCTAAATATACGCGGTATGGAAGTCAGTGCATGGTTCCAAAAAACTGCAGTACTAGGTATTTTATTCGTCGGAACCTTACTATTTATTGGTGCAGTGCTTTATAATCCTGAAACCTCTACAGCAATACAATCGCCAGCCTTCATTGGTGGTGTCGGTGGCATGATGGCCGTCATTGTCATGGTGCCCTTTATGTTTGTGGGTTTTGACGTTATTCCACAAGCGGCAGAAGAGATTGATTTAACTCGTCCTAATATCGGTAAGTTTTTGATTCTCTCTATCGTCGTTGCGGTGATGTGGTATGTGGGTATCGCTTGGAGCGTGGGTACGACGTTGCCACTGGTACAAGCAGAAAGCTCAACCTTAGCCACAGCTGATGCCATGACCAATGCTTGGCAAGGCAAATGGGCAGGTATTTTACTGGTTATCGGCGGTGTACTGGGTATTTTATCAAGCTGGAATGCGTTCTTAATTGGTGGTAGTCGTCTACTTTATGCGATGTCAAAAGCGCGCATGTTGCCAGCTTTTTTAGGTAAGTTACATCCAAAATACAATACACCTTCGAATGCGATTCTCCTCATTGGTGGTTTAGCAACGCTAGCACCTTTATTTGGTCGCAAGATGTTGGTTTGGATCGTTGATGCTGGTGGTTTTGGTATCGTCATTGCCTATACCTGTGTTGCTATTTCATTCTTGGTACTACGCTACCGCGAGCCTGATATGGTACGTCCCTTTAAGATACCAGCAGGTAAGCTTGTCGGTATGATAACGATTGCGCTTAGCTTTGGTTTATTGATGCTATATATGCCAGGTATGCCATCAGCACTGACTGCTGTTGAGTGGTGGATTTTCTTTGGCTGGACCGTCTTAGGTATTGTGTTATATAGCTATGCAAGGATTAAATATCCAGGTATTAGTGAATCGATTATGGCAGAAGAGCTACGTGAATTAAAAATCGTCAATCAATTATGGTTAAAAGATAATCCACCTAAGCAATAGTTTTTTCGATGGGTTATTTTTTAATAAAATTGTCTGTCTCGTCCTAAAATAGATTGATAGTTTTTGCTAAGCCAGATACCCTGAGTATCTGGCTTTTTTGTATTAAGCAGGACATGAATAACCGTCATGTACCTCAGCAGGTGTTCTCATATTTAAACTTA